>JAICEW010000038.1 GCA_025923995.1 Vicinamibacteria bacterium
CGGAGTCGATCGTGTAGATGGCGACTCTGCTGCTCAGCGCGTTGGTCTGCGCCAGCAATGAGCAGCGGCCGAGCGCGGCGCCCGCGAAGACGCGCACCTGGCTCTCGACGAAGCCGCTGCCGCCGCCGCCCGAGCCGCCGGCCGGCACCTCGGGGAGGTAGGTCATCGCGGAGCCGTCGAAGAGGCCGGTGATCAGGGTGTTCGGGTTGTCGTTGGCTCCGGCCCAGACGCCTGCCGGCTGGGCCCCGGCCGAGGCGACGGTCGCGCTCCAGACGACCGCCCCAATCGCACTCCCGCTCCAGAAACGCATGGCTTCCCTCGCACCTGGTGATCGCGGCGGGCGATTCGTGTCGCCATCGTACGCCGCGCGCGGCCTCCCGTGCGCGGAGCGCTACTCGACGGCGAAGGACTGCAGCGTCACCGGTACGTCGGTGAGAAGCGCGGCATCGATCCCCACGGGCGGATTCGTCGTGGCGTGGTTCGTCGTGCTGCTGCTGATGGGGCTGCCGGGGCCGCCCGCCGTGGCCTGGAAGACGCGGATCCGGTTGGCGTTCACGTCCGCGACGTAGAGCCGGTTGGCGCGATCGAAAGCCACGTACGGCGCGCCGCCGGCGTCCGCGGCCGCCGTCGGGCCGGCCAGGCTGATCTGGCAGGTCGCGGGAGCCAGGTTGTAGAGGCACACCCGCCGGTTGCCGGTGACGCCCCCGAACGCCGCGAAGAGGCCGTCCGGGCTGACCGCGCCGTGGAACGGCGGGACCACGCACGCCGCGGCGTTCATCACCGTCATGACGCCGGCGCCGTTCACGAAGAGGCCCGCCACCTGGTTCGAGGAGGGGAACCCGAGCACGCCGCAGCCCGTCGCGCTCGAGATCCGCAGGCCGCGGGCGCCCGGTATCGCGACGGTGTTCGCAGGGCTGGTGGCGGGCAGACGCGTGACCGGGTCGATCGCGAAGCAGCCCGCGTTGTTGGACGCGTTGCCTGTGACGCACAGGTGGCTGCCGTTCCCGGTGAGGTCCATGTCGCGCAGCGTCGTGATGAGGCTCAGCGTCGTGGGGCCGGCGTCGGTGACCGTCGCCGTGCCGCCTGGCGTGCACGCCACGCGGAACGTTTCGACGGTCGCGGGCCCGGTGACCGCCCGGCTCACGTAGAGCGCCTGCCCGTCACGCGCCCACGCCAGCGCGGTCGAGGTGCCTCCGGTCGGGAACGGCGAGCCCGTGACGTGCGTGGCGGTGCCGGTGGCGTCGATGGTGTAGATGGCGACGCTGGCGCTCGGGGTGTTGGTCTGCGCCAGGAGCGAGCAGCGACCGAGCGCGGCTCCCGCGAACACGCGTACCTGGGTCTCCGTGAAGCCGGAAGGGCTGCCTCCGCCCGAGCCGCCCGACGGCACCTCGGGCAGGTACGTCATCGCCGTGCCGTCGAAGGAACCCGTGATCAGCGTGTTCGGCGTGTCGTTGGCTCCCGCCCACACGGCCGCCGGCTGCGCCTGGGCGGTACCGACGGCCGCGGTCCAGAGCGCCGCGAGGACGGCACCCGACTGGCCGAGATGCATGCGTCCCTCCCTCCCTCAAGTCACCGCGGGCGACGATTCGTTTCGTTGGGGATCGTAGGCCCGGTGCGGAGGCGGCGAGGGCAGCCCAGGACACTCTGGCGGAGTGTCACAACCGCGCGGAGCGGCCACGCGGCCGCCCCGCCGACCGCGCCCTAACGCGTACGGGACTGCATGGGCGAGTCGAAGCTGAAGCCGGTCGCCGGCTCCAGCGCGACCGCCTTGCCGACCAGCGCGCCGAACGGCGCGTCGCTCGTCACCGTGACGGTGCCTCCGGTGTTCTGCAGCACGGGGACGTTGAAGGTCAGCAGGACGTGCGTGCCGCGCGGGTTGACGCTGAACGTCTGGGTCGAGAGCAGCACGCCGGCCGCGTTCCAGAAGTGGATGCGGCCGGAGACCGCGGTGGAGCCCGCGTTCTGCAGGAGGACGACCGTGACCTGCGAGCCGGAGTTGTTGAAGCGCGGGATGGAGCCGGTGGTCTCGTAGGCGCGCAGGCGGTAGACGTCGTCGGCTCCGCAGGACGTTCCGCAGGCCGGCGCGGCGATGCGGACCTGCTCGGTGTTCACGGCGGCGCTCGTGGAGTTCTGCCAGCGCAGGCTGCGCGCGCTGCCCGTTCCCACCGTGACCGAGGACTGCAGGACCGTGGTCGAGTCGGCGCCGACGCGGTCGAGCGTGAGGCCCGGGACCGCGTCGCCCGAGACCGCGTCCAGCACGATCTCGTACGACGACAGCGGCGCCTGGCCGATCCGGTAGAGCACCGGCAGGGGTCCCGAGAGGTCGGCGGTGACGCTCATGCCGTGGGCGAGCTCGTTGTCGCGCAGATCGTCCTCGACGATCGAGCCGGTGGCGGTGCCGCCGCCGGTCGCGTTGACGAGCGACGACAGGCCGAGCGTGAAGCTCTCGTTGCCTTCCGGCGACAGGTCGCCCAGCACGTTCACGGGCACCGTGGCCGACGTGGCGCCGGGGGCGAAGGTGAGGGTGCCCGAGACCGCCGTGTAGTCGCTGCCCGCGGTGGCGGTGCCGTTCGCCGTCGCGTAGGCCGCGGTCACGGCACGGCCGCTGACCGGCGCCAGCGTGACGCCGAAGTTGCATGGCGTGCTGCCCGTGTTGCCCTCGGTCACGCTGCAGCCGGTCACGGACAGGATCGGCAGCGGGTCGTTGTCGACGATGGTGCCCAGGCCCTGTGCGTCGCCGATGGTCGCGTTCACCGGGTTCGTCAGCTGCACGAAGAAGGTCTCGTTGTTCTCGTCCAGCAGGTCGCCCGCGATCGAGACGGTCACGCTGGCGGTGAGGACCGACGGCGCGAAGGTGAGCGTGCCGCTGGTCGCCGCGTAGTCGGGGCCGGCGGTCGCGGTCCCGTTCGCCGTCGCGAACTGCACCGTCACCGGCTGCGCCACCGCGCTCGAGAGCGTGACCGTGAAGAAGGCGTTCGCGGAGCCGGTGTCGCCCTCGGTGGGGGTGATGTCGTTGATGCTCAGCACCCCCGGAGCGGCCACGATCCGGTTCACCGCGCCCGTCGCGCCCCCGAGGGAGGCGACGTACAGCTCGCCCGCCTCGTCCTCGCCGAAGCCGGCGATGCTCAGCGAGGTGCTCAGCAGGAGCGCGTCGCTCCACACACCGGGCGACGTCTCCGTCGCGCCCCGGATGCGGCCGGTGCAGTTGTCGCTGTGGAGGTAGCGGCCGGAGATGGCGGGGATCAGGGTGCCGCGGTAGCGGTAGCCGCCGATGATCGCGCAGTCGCCCTGGCTGTGGTCCACCTCGACGATCGGCGGCGTGAGCGCCGGAGAGTTGCACGGCGGGACCGTGGGCGGGCAGTTGCCGGTCAGGCCGGTGCAGAGCGTGCCCTCCATGACCTTCCAGCCGTAGTTGGCGGCGGCGCCGGTGCCGGCGGCCTGGAAGTCGATCTCCTCGCGCGCGCCCTGGCCCACGTCCCCGATGAACATGTCGCCGGTCAGGCGGTCGAACGAGAAGCGGAACGGGTTGCGGAGACCGCGCGCGAAGACCTCGTCGCGGGGGTCGCCGGCTCCGATGTACGGGTTGCCGGGCGGGATCCCGTAGAACGGCGGCGTGCCGACGTTCTGGTCCACGTCGAGGCGGAGCAGCTTGCCCAGCAGCGAGTCGTCCCGCTGCGCGAAGCAGCTGGGGTCGTTCGCGGAGCCGCCGTCGCCCATCGGGATGTACAGGAAGCCGTCCGGCCCGAACTTGAGGTCGCCGGCGTTGTGGTTCGAGAACGGCTGGGGGATCACCAGCAGCGTCCGGCGCGAAGCGGGGTCGGCCACGTTCGGGCTCGCGGAGACCTGGAAGCGCGCGATGATCGTGTCGCCGGTGCTCGTGCACTCCGGCTGCGCCGCGCTCACCTCGCAGGTGTAGTTCACGAAGAAGTAGGGCGTCGTGGGGTAGTTGGGGTGGAACGCGAGGCCGAGCAGCCCCTGCTCGCCCCCGGCCTGGACCAGCGTCTGGATGTCGAGGAACGGCGTGCCGAGCACCGTGGTGCCGTTGTGGATCACGATGCGCCCGGCCTGCAGGACGACGAACAGCCGGTTGCTCCCGTCGCCGGCGTTCGCGATGGCGACCGGGTTGGCGAGCGTGGTCGCGCCCGGCAACGGGCTGAGCGCGATCTGCTGCGCCGCCGCGGTGGCGGCCGAAAGCGCTGCCGCCAGACCCAGGAGCCCGGCCCTCGTCCTGTTTGCCATGGCACGGAGTATACGCTTGCCGCGTCGCGGGGCGACGGTCGTCACGGTCCGAGCCGGCTCGGCATCGGAAGCAACATGGGTGTGTCCACGGGCCGGTTCCACTCCGGCGAGACGTTCGTGCAGCGGATGGCCGGCCTGGCCGAGGAGGCGGAAGCCGTCGGCCGCATCGTCGGCGATTCGCTCTCGCCCGCCGTCGCCCGTTTCCTCCGTGAGCAGCGGCTGGCGGTCGCGGCGTCGCTCGACGTCGCGGGCCGTCCCTGGGCCTCGGTCCTCAGCGGCCCCGCCGGGTTCCTGCGCGCGCTGGACGAGCGGCGGCTCAGCATCGGGGCGATCCCGCCGGACGACGACCCGCTGGCCGCGAACCTGCGCGCCCGTCGCGAGCTGGGCCTGCTGGTCCTCGACCCGCAGACCCGGCGCCGGATGCGCTTGAACGGCGAGGCGTCGCTGACGCGCGACGGGGTGCTGCTGCGGACCGAGGAGGTCTACGGCAACTGCCCGAAGTACATCCAGAAGCGGGTGCTCCGAGGCGATGTGGACGGTCCGCGGGGCAAGGCGGAGGTCGGGTCGCGGCTCGAGGCGCGGCACCGGGACGGGATCGCCCGCGCGGACACGCTGTTCCTCGCCAGCTTCCATCCCGACTCGGGCGCGGACGCGACCCACCGCGGGGGCCGGCCGGGGTTCGTGCAGGTCGCGGGTGACCGGCGTATCGTGGTTCCCGACTACCCGGGCAACGCCATGTTCAACACCCTCGGCAACCTGCACGAGTATCCGCGGGTCGGCGTCCTGTTCGTGGACTTCGAGACGGGCGACACGCTGCAGCTCACGGGCCGCGCCACGCTCTTCTTCGAGCCCGAGCGCCGGCTGGCGGTCGAGGTGGACGAGGTGCGCGAGACCTCGCGCGGTCACCGCCTGCGCTGGGACCTCGTCGAGTACTCGCCGGCGAACCCGGGGAGATGAGCGTGGATGGGCTCGCCGCTGCGCCGGACGAGGACCTGGTCGCGCGCGCCGTCGCGGGGGACGAGCCGGCGTTCGAGAAGCTGGTCGAGCGCCACCAGCAACGCGCGTACGGCCTGGCGCGGAGGCTGGTCGGCAACGACGGCGACGCGCAGGACGTGCTCCAGGAGGCGTTCCTGAGCGTGTATCGCAAGCTCGCTGGCTTTCGCGGAGAGTCGCGCTTCTCGACCTGGCTCTTCCGCATCGTCACCAACGCGGCGCTCATGCACCTTCGCGCCCGCGCGCGCCGCCCGCAGGAGCCGCTCGACGCCTTCCTGCCGGGCTTCGACGGCGACGGCCGCCACCTGGGCGAGCCGGCGGAGATCGAGGCCGCGGCCCACGCGGCCGAACGCCTCGACCGCCAGGCGCTCGCGGAGAGGGCGCAGCAAGGCGTCGCGCGCCTGCCCGAGATCTACCGCGCCGCCTTCGTGCTGCGGGACCTGGAGGAGATGCCGACCGCCGAGGTGGCGGATCTGCTCGGCGTCGGGCCGGACGTGGTGCGGCAGCGCGTGCACCGGGCGCGCCTGATGCTCCGCGGGTACCTGGGCGATGCAGTGGAGGGTGCGCGATGAGCCCGATCTCGACGTGCCGAGACGGCACCGACCGGCTGATGGAGTACATGGACGGCGTCCTGGACGAGCCGCTCCGGCAGGCGATCGACGCCCACGTGGCCGGCTGCGCTCGTTGCCAGGCCTTCGTGCGGTCGTACGCCGCGGTGCCGGGGGTCGTGCGCGACGCGACGCGCGTGACGCTGGGCCCCGAGGCACGGGACGCGCTGCGGCGGGCCCTGGCCGGGCGCCGCAGCTGAAGCCCGGTCACACCTCCGCCCCCGGGACATCTCAACGGTGGAGGTGGAGATGGGCAAGCACATCGCATGCGGTGACGTCGTCGAGGGCTGCGCCTGGAAGGCGGACGCGCCGAACGAGGAGGAGCTGCTGGAGAAGGTCGTCGCGCACGCGACGAGCGCGCACGACGTCAAGAACGTGACGCCCGAGCTGGCGGCGCAGGTGAAGGCCGCCATCCGGGACCGGTAGCGCGCTACCGGTCCAGGACCAGCCGATAGACGTCCCGCGCGGGCAGGCCCAGCCGGCGCGCGGTCTCCTTGACCGCGTCCCGGCGGGTCAGCCCCTCCGCGGTCAGGCGGGCGAACAGCTCCTCGGGCGGGCCGGTCTCCTCGCGCGCCCCGGTCGCGCCCGAGACGACGAGCACGATCTCGCCCTTCACCGCGTCGCGTCCGGCCAGCAGCGCGCGCAGGTGGGTGAGGCTCGCGCGCACGTACTCCTCGTGCAGCTTGGTGGCCTCGCGGAAGAGGAAGGCCTCGCGGTCGCCCAGCGCCCCGGCCATGTCCTCCAGGCAGGCGACCACCCGCTGCGGGGACTCGTAGAAGACCAGCGTCTCCGTCGCTCCCGCGAGTGCTTCCAGCTCCCGCCGCCGCGCGGCCACCTTGTGCGGCAGGAATCCGACGAAGCGGAAGCGGTCGGTGGGCAGGCCCGACACCGAAAGGGCGGCGATCGCGGCGCTGGGGCCAGGCACGGGGACGACCGGCAGGCCCTCCGCGCGCGCGTCGCGCACGAGCCGGTAGCCCGGGTCCGAGATGCCGGGGGTTCCCGCGTCCGAGACGAGCGCCACGTCCTGCCCGGCGCGGAGGTGATCGAGGATGCGCGCGCCCTTCCAGCGCTCGTTGTGCTCGAAGTAGGAGGTGGTGGGCGTGCCGATCCCCTGGCTCCGCAGGAGGGCGCCCGTGCGCCGGGTGTCCTCGCAGGCCACCAGGGCCACCTCTTTGAGGATGCGGATGGCCCGGAGGGTCACGTCCTCGAGGTTCCCCAGCGGGGTCGCGACCACGTAGAGTGTCCCGGGGCGGGTGTCCATGCGGAATCCATTGTAAATCAGGGACTTATTGGAAGCGCGACTCCGACTCCGGAGTCTCGGATTGGACGAGATCCAAATGCGATCCATCCCACCGAATCCCCGTATTTTACTGACTGTCCAATAATTGCTTGACACACCCCGGGGGGTCCCCTAGCATCGACGGCGATTGAGGGCCTAAGGCCAGGCCTCCCGATCCGAATGGGAAAGCAGTTTTCCCTTCCGACCAATCCACGATAGTCAGGGGGTGTACGCGTTTTGGCCGAGATCAAGGTCCAGGAGGGCGAGTCCATCGAGAATGCCCTCCGACGGTTCAAGCGGAAGGTCCAACAGGAAGACATCATCAAGGACATCAAGAAGCACAGCTTCTACCTCAAGCCAGGCGACAAGCGTCGAGCGAAGCAGGCTCTCGCCCGCAAGAGGAACAGGAAGAAGATCCGCCGCGAGGCCGAATGAAAGGGGCCCCGCTGCCCAGGTAGCGGGGGGTTGGGGGGTGCTTCGGCGCCCCCCAAGGTTCATGGGCGAGGCGAAGAGCCATGGAGTACCGGGACAAGAACCTGGTGTGCGTCGAGTGCCATCAGACGTTCATCTGGACTGCGGGCGAGCAGCTCTTCTACGCCGACAAGAACTTCAAGAACGAGCCCAAGCGTTGCAAGGACTGCAAGAACAAGCGCAATGCCCGCATGAGCGGGCCGCCGCGGGAGCGCGTGGAGACGACGGCCACCTGCTCGCAGTGCGGCAAGGCCACCACCGTCCCGTTCAAGCCGACCCAGGGACGGCCGGTGTACTGCAAGGAGTGCTTCCAGCAGCGTAAGGCGGCGAGCCTCTAAGCCGCCCATCCGCCGCACCGAGGTGGTGTCCCGCTCGTCTCGCGGGTCAGGCGTCGCCTTCCCATCCGCCGAGCGAGCGGACAAATCGCACGGACGCTTCGTTGACAGGTCCGAACGCGCTGTGATAGCTTCCGCATTGATCCTCGTAACTAATTGCAGCCGCAGGGAGAAAGCAGCCATGAAGATCGTGGAGCGCCAGGTGGGGGACGTGATCATCCTGGACATCCAGGGGAAGATCCTGATCGGCGAGGGTGACGACGCGCTCCGCGAGGCGGTGACCCGGCTGGTCGAGGGCGGCAAGAAGAAGATCCTGCTCAACCTGGCCGAAGTGCCCTACGTGGACTCCGCCGGCCTCGGTGAGATCGTGCGGTGCTACACGACCGTGAGCAAGCAGGGTGGCCGCCTGAAGCTCATCAACCTGACGCGGAAGATCCAGGACCTGCTCGCCATCACGAAGCTGCTCACCGTGTTCGAGACCTACGACTCCGAGGACGAAGGCGTCCGCAGCTTCTAGCGCTCGCCACGTGGCGCACGTGTCCACGCACGTGCCCTTCCCTTGCCTCACACCCCTGGATCGACGTTGAAGCTGCGCGCGCTCGTCCTGTCGCTGCGGCCCGAGCAGTGGACCAAGAACCTGCTCGTGCTGGCGCCGCTCGCCTTCGCGAAGCACCTCTTCGAGCAGGGACCGTTCCTCCGCTCGCTGCTCGCATTCGCGCTGTTCTGCGGGCTGTCGGGCACGGTGTACCTCCTGAACGACGTCGCGGACGTCGAGCGCGACCGGCTGCACCCGCTCAAGCGCCTGCGGCCCGTGGCCAGCGGGGCGTTGTCGGTGCGGACCGCCGCCACCACCGCGGTCGTGCTCGGCCTCGTCTGCCTGGCGCTGTCGTTCGTGCTGGGCCGGCCGTTCGCCGCCTGCGCCGCGCTCTACCTCTCGCTCAACCTCGCGTACTCCTTCCGGCTGAAGGAGGTCGTGATCGTGGACGTGCTCTCGGTCAGCCTGGGCTTCGTGCTGCGCCCGGTCGCGGGGGCGGTCGCGATCGGCGCGCAGATCAGCGAGTGGCTGCTCATCTGCACCATCCTGCTCGCGCTGTTCCTGACGCTGGCCAAGCGCCGCCACGAGCTGACCAGCCTCAACTCCTCGGCGCCCGAGCACCGCAAGATCCTGGCCGAGTACTCGCCCTACCTGCTCGACCAGATGATCTCGGTCGTCACCGCCTCGTGCGTGACGGCGTACGCCTTCTACACGACGGCCCCCGACACGCGCGAGAAGTTCCAGACCGACCGGCTGGTGTGGACGCTGCCTTTCGTGCTCTACGGGATCTTCCGCTATCTTTACCTCGTGCATCAGAAGGAGAAGGGCGGCAGCCCCACCGACGTGCTGCTCACCGACCGCCCGCTGCTGGTGACGGTCGGCCTGTGGGCGCTCGCCATCGTGGCGATCGTCTACAGCGCGTCCGGCCTGCCGGTCCCGCTCACGCGATGAGCAAGGAGGTCTCCGCGGACGGCGTCGACGTGGAAGCGGTGATGGCGCAGATCCGCGAGCGCATCGCGGAGAAGAAGCGGCGTGGCCTGCTCACCGACGAGGAGGTGCGCGAGATCGCCGAGCGCCCGCTGCACCCGGTGCTGGACGCGCACGAGTTCCGCAGCCGCCTGCTGGCGGAGCTGCTGGCGGACCGGGAGCGCTGGGGCTACAGCTTCTCGCCCGCGCACGTCTACGGCAGCAGCCGCGGCGGCGCGGGCCGCCTGCTGGAGACCGTGAGGCGGCTGCTCAACCCCATCCAGAAGCTGTTCTGGAACCCGACCCCGATGATCAGCGCGCTCTCCCGCCAGGCCGACCTGAACCAGTCCTGCGTGCACCTCATCCACAACCTGGCGGAAGAGCTGACCCGCGTGAACCTGGACGTGCAGGACCTGCGCAACCGGGTGCTCCAGCTGCAGGGCCGGCTGGAGATGCACGCCCGCCGCGAGAAGGCGCTGGAGGCGCTGCTGGCGGAGGCGGTCGCGAAAGGGGAGCGCGGACGGGCCTGACGCGCGTTGCCATGCGCCGCCCCGTCCACCAGCTCCTGGCCGCGCTCTCCTACGGCGACGCCATCTCCAACGAGGCGCTCGCCATCCAGGCGCACCTGCGCCGCGCGGGCTACGCCTCCGACATCTTCGCGGAGGGCGTACACCCGCGGATGGCGCACCTGGCGCGGCCGCTCTGGCACTACCCGGACGTCTCGTCGGCCGAGACCGTCTGCCTGTTCCATTTCTCGATCGGCAGTGCCGCCGGCCGGCTCATCCACCAGGCGCCGGACCGCCTGGTCGCGATCTACCACAACATCACGCCGGCCCACTTCTTCCTGGGCTTCCATCCGCACCTGGCCGGGCTGTGCTACCACGGGCGGCGCGAGCTGGAGGCCTTTGCGCCGCGCACCGAGCTGGGGCTGGGCGACAGCGAGTTCAACCGGCGCGAGCTGGAGGGGGCCGGCTTCGCGCGCACCGGCGTGCTGCCCATCGTGCTCGACCTCGACGCGTACCGCGGCCCGGTCTCGCCCGTGGTGCGCCGGCTCTACGACGACGGCCGACGCAACATCGTCTTCGTCGGCCGTATCATCCCCAACAAGCGCATCGACGACCTGATCCGCACCTTTTCGCTCTACCAGCGCCACTGCGAGCCGCACAGCCGGCTGCTGCTGGTCGGCGACTACCGCGGCCACGAGCGCTACTTCGACCGCTTGCGCGAGCTGGTGGCCGCGCTGGGCGTGAACGACGTCGTCTTCACGGGGCACGTCGACCACGACGAGCTGCTGGCCTGCTACTCGGTGGCCGACCTGTTCCTCTGCCTCTCCGAGCACGAGGGGTTCTGCGTGCCGCTGCTGGAGGCGATGGTCTTCGGCGTGCCGATCGTCGCGTACGACGCGGGAGCGGTGCGCGAGACGCTGCGCGGCGGCGGGCTGCTGATCCAGGACAAGGGGCCCGACCTGGTGGCGGAGCTGGTGCACCAGGTGCTGACGGACGCCTCCCTGCGCGAGCGCATCCTGGAGACGCAGCGGCGCGCCCTGGCCGAGCTGCGCGCGATCGACTTCGGCGCGCTCCTGGCCGACCGGCTGGCGCCCGTGCTGGGCGGGCCCGCGCCCTCCCCCGAGGCCCGCGCGTGAGGGTCGACCAGTGGGTGCCGGCGCTGCACCGCGGCGACGCGATCGGCGACTCGGCCCGGCTGATGCGCGACGCCTTCCGGCGGTGGGGGCACCAGGCCGACGTCTACGCGCTGGAGCTGGACGAGGACCTGGCAGGCGACGGGCGGTCCTGGTCCGAGTGGCGGCCGGGCGCGGCGGACGACGTGGTGATCCTGCACTACGCGCTGCCGTCGCCGCTCAGTGCCGCGCTGCGCGAGCACCGCGGCCGTCGCGTCCTGATCCATCACAACGTCACGCCGCCGGAGTTCTTCGTCGGCTACGACCCGGAGATGGTGCACATCTGCACCGTGGGCCAGGCGGAGCTGCGGTCGCTGGCGGGGCACGTGGAGCTGGCGCTGGGCGACAGCGAGTTCAACCGCCTCGACCTGGAGGCGGCCGGTTTCGCGCGCACCGGCGTGCTGCCCATCTACCTGGACTTCACGCGCTACCGCGAGACGCCCAACGCCGCGCTGCGCCGGCTCCTGGGAGACGGACGGACGAACGTGCTCTTCGTGGGCCGCATCGCGCCCAACAAGCGCCAGGAGGACCTGGTCCGCCTGGCGTCGTACTGGAAGAAGTTCATCGGGCCCGACATCCGGCTGCTGCTGGTCGGCAAGCTGCCGCGCCGCCGCCACTACTTCGACGCGCTGCAGGCGCTGGCGTACGAGGAGGGCTTCACGCCCTGGGAGGTGCTGCTGCCCGGGCACGTGAGCCACGACGACCTGCTCGCGTACTACGCGGCCGCGCACGTCTTCGTCTCGCTGAGCGAGCACGAGGGGTTCGGCGTGCCGCTCGTCGAGTCCATGCTGATGGACGTGCCGATCGTGGCGCACCGGGTGACCGCGGTGGGGGACACGCTGGGACCCGCGGGAGTGCAGTTCGCGGAGAAGCGGCTCGACGAGATGGCCGAGGTCGCGCACCGCCTGTCGACCGACGAGTCGCTGCGGGCCGGCGTGCTGGCGGGCCAGCGCCGGCGACTCGCGGACTTCGAGCCGGCGGCGGTGGAGGCCACGCTGCGGCGGCACCTCGAGTCGCTGTGAAGGACGCGGTCGCCCTCGTCGTCCAGCGCTATGGCCCGGACGTCACGGGCGGATCCGAGTCGCTCGCCCGCGCGCTGGCGGAGCGGCTGGCCGCCTCGTTCGCGGTCACGGTCTTCAGCACCTGCGCGCGCGACTACGTGACCTGGCGCAACGAGCTGCCCGCGGGCGAGCAGACCCTCGGGGGCGTGACCGTCCGGCGCTTCGCGGTCGAGGAGGAGCGCGACCTCGCCGCCTTCAACCGCTTCGGCGAGTCGCTGTACGACCGGCCGCACACCGACGAGGACGAGCGCGAGTGGCTGCGCCAGCAGGGGCCGTACGTCCCACGGCTGGTCGATGCGCTGCGCGCCGAGCAGGACCGCTTCCGGGCGATCCTGTTCTTCACCTACCTGTACTACCCGACCGTCGAGGGCCTGCGCGCGGCTCCCGGCCGCGCGATCCTCGTGCCCACGACGCACGACGAGCCGCCCCTGCGCTTCCGTCTCTTCCGCGAGCTCTTCGACCGGGCCCGCGCGTTCGCGTTCCTCACGCCGGCCGAGGAGGCGCTGGTGCGCTCGCGCTTCGACGTCGGGGCGCGGCCCGCCCTGGTCGCGGGCATGGGCGTCGACGACCCGGCGGCCTCCGACGTCGCGGCCTTCCGCGCCGTCAACGCTCTCGCCTCGCCGTACCTGCTGTACGCCGGGCGCATCGACGCGGGCAAGGGCTGCGCGGACATGCTGCGGTTCTACGAGCGCTACCGCGGCCGCGTCGCCGCGCCCCCCGACCTGGTCCTGATCGGGCGCCTGGCCATGGACGAGCCGGCGGGCGCGGGCGTGCGCTGCCTGGGCTTCGTGAGCGAGGAGGACAAGCAGGCCGCGTTCGCGGGCGCCTCCGTCGTGGTCTGCCCGAGCGCGTACGAGAGCCTGTCGATCGCGCTGCTCGAGGGCTTCGCGCGCGGCGTGCCCGGGCTCGTGAACGCGCGGTCGGCGGTGCTCAAGGAGCACTGCCTGCTCTCGCAGGGCGGGCTCTGGTACGAGGACGGGCTCGAGTTCGTGGAGGGGCTCGAGACGCTGATGGGCGACGAGGGGCTCCGCCGCGCGCTCGGCGAAGGCGGGCGGCGGCACGTCGCCCGCAGCTATCGCTGGGATGTCGTGATGGAGCGCTATCGTTCGCTGATCGACGCGGTCGCCGCCTCGGGTTAGGGGCCCCGACTCGGTCCGGACCGAGTTGAGTGTCGGCCGCTCAATCCGTCCCGGGGCGGATAGCCTTCGAGTCGTGCGGCTACTTCGCGATCCGTCCCGCGTCGATGCCGCCCGAAGACGTATAGCTCGATCCCACCGCGCCCACGACCGCCGTGGCGCGCTCGAGCCCGAGCAGCGCTCGGAGCCGGTACAGAGACTCGATGCCGGTGCAGTGGGCGCCCATCAGGTGGCGCACTCCGGCCTGCTTCATCTGCTCGGCCGTCCAGGCCAGCGTCTTCTCTTCGGCGTCGTAGACGTGCAGGCCGCCGAGCACGGCCGTGACCGGCGCTCCCGGCACCATCTCGCGGGCCTGCGAGAGGATGTTGCCGATGCCCGCGTGGCCGCAGCCCGTGAGCACGACCAGGCCGTCCTTGCCGTCGATCACGAGCGACATGTCCTCGGGGATCGTGTCCTCCACGGCTCCGGCCGAGGACACGACCGTCACGCCCTTCGGGTAGTTGCGCTCGGGATGGCGTCGCGCGATCGGGCCGGTGAGCCAGACGCCTGGAGCGATGGCCTCGGCCTTCGCGTGCTCGACGATCCGGCCCCCCGTGGCCTCGTACGCTGGGCGAGCCGCGATCATCCGGTTGGCCTCCGCGTCGCCGCGAGAGGCCACGCGCCGCGGCAGGAAGATGCCGGGGGCCACGTGGACGCGCGACAGCGCGGCCGGGTTCTTCGCGCGCAGTGTCCCGCGCAGCTTCAGCAGCCCGCCCGTGTGGTCCGGATGGTTGTGGCTGAGCAGGACGTCGGTGACGCCCGAGAGGTCGACCTTCAGCTCCTCGGCGTTGCGCAGCACCGTCTCCTCGCGAGCGCCGGTGTCGAAGAGCAGCCGGTAGCCGTCGACCTCCACCAGCGCGGCGAAGCCCCACTCGCCGAGACCCGCGTCGGCCAGCATGGTCGAGAGCACGGTGATCCGGACCTCCTTGGCCTTGGGCTCGGCGGCCGCCAGCGGAGCCGCCGCGAGAGCCAGGACGAGCGTCGTGACGTGTCGTCGCATCACTCCTCCGCAGGCACGCTGGCCCCCCCGACCAGCCCGCGCACCTCCTCGACCGCGACGCGACGCGTCAGGCCGTGGAAGATGGGGACCGGCTCGCGCACCAGCTGGAAGCCTACGCCGTTCGACGTGAGCCACGCGGCCAGCGGGGCCGGGTCGTCCTGGGGCCGGAGCACGAAGCCGTCCGGACCCTCGCGGGCCACGCGCGCCGCGTGCGCCTCCGACTCGTAGGCGGGCGTGGGTCCCAGCGCGGACGAGAGCAGGACGCGCTCGCGCGTGAACATGGTCACGGGCGCGGCGACCGAGAAGTCGGCGTAGCCCGTGCGGATGCCCGTCGCCTCCACCGCCCGCACCAGGCCCCGGTACCAGCGCTCGATGGCCGCGCTCTCCAGCAGGCGCGGAAGCATGCCGACCGTGTGGAAGCCGAGCGCCACCGCCGCCAGCAGCGCGGCCGCCAGTCGCGCGCGCGCCCACAGCCAGGCCACGACCGTCCCGAAGAAGACCGCCGCCGCGGCCGTCACCGGGAGGAGGTAGCGCGGACGCGCGTACACCTTCCCGGCGGCGACCGCCCAGGCCAGGGCGATGCATCCGACGAACAGCGCGATCGGCAGCAGGTCCGCGCGCGGTCGCAGCCGCTGGAGGGACTCGCGCAGCGGGCGCAAGCGGATCGCCACGAAGGCGGCCAGCAGCGCCGGCAGGAACGCCGACGCCAGGAGGGGCACGAGCGGGACGTCCTGCCAGGGGTGCCCCGGGCTCAGGCCGGCCAGGATGGGGAAGGCGACGCCGAGCGTCTTGCGCACGACGCGCCCCAGCGCGTCCGCCTGCGCGCCGAGGTCGTCGGCGCCGCGCCCCATGATCTCGCCCGAGCCCCAGCCGTTCTGGAGGTTCCACAGCAGCACAGGCAGCGCGCCCAGCGCGAACCCGACCGGCACCACCAGCGCCCAGGGGTCCTTCCAGGTGGCGCGACGCAGCGCGAGGGCCAGCACCACGACGCCCGCGTAGGACAGCGCGACCGGCTGCTGCCAGAACGCGGCGCCCAGGAGAGTCCCGATCGCGAGGTACGCGCCGCGCGCGGAGAACCCCGAGCGGTCCTCGTCCAGCAGGCGCGCGAGGCAGGCGAGGGCCACGCCGCCCAGCGCGAGCACGTCCACGTACTGCCCGACGCAGTTGAGCGAGAACGTGGTGAGGAACTTCGGCCCCAGCGCGAGGTAGAGCCCCGCGGCCAGCGCCGCCATGCGCCCGCCGATGCGCCGGGCCAGCGCCATGGTCGCGACCAGGAAGACGAGGGAGAGCACCACGCTCGCGGCGGTCATCAGCCACGAGAGATCCCGGGCGCGGGTCACGAGCGCGAGCAGCGCCGCCAGGTGGGGCTTCAGCGTGCCCTGGTAGTTCGCGCCTTCGGTGAAGACCGGCGCGGGCGAGACCCCTTCCAGCAGGTGGAGCGTGACGAACGCGCCGTAGGCGCCGTCCTTGTTGACCCAGGCCCAGGGATGGATGAGCGCGGGCAGGCGATACAGCAGCGCCAGCGCGACGCACAGCCACGTCTCGGCAGCCGGTGCGGCCGGGCGCCAGCGCGTCCTGCTCCAAACGCCCGCCACCAGCAGGAGCAGCGCGAGCGCGATCAGCCCGGGGCCGGGGAGGAACGCGGGCCGCGCGAACCAGGAGACGAGCAGCAGCGCGAAGAGGACGACGCCCAAGGCGGCGGTGATGTCGCTGTGGAGGAGGGCCGGCCCGCGCGCAGGGGCGTCCGCGCTACTTGAGGGCGCGGAGCTGCTCCAGGAGGCTCTCGGTCGTCGAGGGGCCCTTCAGGATGGACGCGGCCCGCGCGATCTGGTTGATCGCCTCCTCGATCGCCTCCATGCCCGCGCCGCGCTCCAGCTCCGTGCGCGCCTTCTGGTAGTGCTTGTTCACGACGCTCTCGCCCACGGCGCCGAGCAGCGCGTTGCACACCTCGCGCACGCGGTTGAGCCGCAGCAGCAGCTCCGACTCGCGCACGGCGGCCGTGTTCGCGGCGCGCGGCGAGACCGGCGTGGGCGGAGCCCCTGGGGACCCCACGGACGGCCCGCCGCCGCCCCCCTTGCCGGCCGGCCGTGCCGCGCCCTCCGGCGCCGTCTTGAGCCGGATCAGGCTGGTCGCGACGAGGCCGTAGAGGATCTTGGCCACGTCGAACACCGACAGGCCCGCGGACTGCGCGATGGTCTTCACGCTGCGCGTCCCGTCGATCTTGGACAGGATGAGCCACTCGCTGGTGTTCAGGTTGATCTGCCCCTCGCGGGCGTCCTGGACCACGAACTCGGGGATCATGTCCACCGACGGGACCTTCTTCGACAGCACGCGCCACTCGTCCAGCCGGCGCGCGGCCTCCATCAGCAGGTTGGTGTTGCTCTTGGTGATCGTGCGCTGGTCGGTCGCGATGCCCGGCTCGAAGCGGAAGTCGCCCTGGCTCCAGATGGCCAGCGCGTAGACCGCTTCCTCGCCGGACGTGTCCTCCAGCTCGGCGTGCACGATCTTCCCGTCGTTCAGGTAGATCCGGCCCTTGAGCGCGCCGTCGGTCAGGTGGAACACGCCGGTCTTTCCGCTGACGCTGATGAGCTGGATGATGTCGGGAAGGTGAAGCTCCGCCAGTGAGCCCTGGAAGGCCATCGTTATCCGGCTCCGCGGCGAGTGGAGTCGCTCTTGTGGTCCATCAAGCTTCGGGGTTCAGCGGCCCAGGCACCCGGGGGAATCGTCCACGGGCGCTAAACCCCGTGAATGCTTCCAATTAGCGCGCCCCCGGAGGCTATCAGGGTTCGTCCCGCCGTGTCAAGAACGCGGGAAGGCGCGCGGTCACGCCGGAGTGGGCTTCTCGGACTCCTCGAGCTCACGCGCGTGGCGCCGCTCGCGGTCGCGCTCGCGCGGGAGCACGATGCTGTGGCGCTTGATCATCTCGTTGAGCGTCGTGGGCTTGAGGCCGAGCAGCCGGGCCGCCTCCTTCTGCACGCCGCCCGTCGACTCCAGCGTCGACTCGATCAGCCGCCGCTCGAAGTTGGCGATCACGTCACGCAGGCTGATGCCCTCGGGCGGCACCGCCAGGTGCGGCACGTGGAAGCTGGGAGCGGTGCGGACGTGGTCGGGGATGAGGTCGCGGCCGATGCGCGTCGCCGTGGTCAGGACTACGCCGCGCTCGATCACGTTCTCCAGCTCGCGCACATTGCCGGGCCAGTCGTAGTCCATCAGCGCCTGCAGCGCCTCCGGTGTCGGGCCCGCGACCGGCTTGTCGTTCTCGCGCGCGTACTTCTCGACGAAGTGGTTGACGAGCGCCGGCACGTCCTCCTTGCGCTGGCGCAGCGGCGGCAGCTGGATGGCGATCACGTTGAGGCGGTAGAAGAGGTCCTCGCGGAAGCGGCCCTCCTCGACCGCGCGGCGCAGGTCGATGTTGGTGGCGGCCACGATGCGCACGTCCACCTTGATGACCTCGACGCCGCCCAGCCGCATGAACTCGCGGTCCTGCAGCACGCGCAGGAGCTTGGCCTGCGTCTCCAGCGGGATGTTGCCGATCTCGTCGAAGAACAGCGTGCCCTTGTCGGCCAGCTCGAACAGCCCCTTCTTGGCGTAGACCGCGCCCGTGAACGCGCCCTTCACGTGGCCGAAGAGGTTGCTCTCCAGCAGGTCGTGCGGAAGACTCCCGGAGTTCACGACGATGAACGGCTTGTCGTTACGCGGGCTGTTGGCGTGGATGGCCTTCGCCACCAGCTCCTTGCCGGTCCCGCTCTCGCCGACCACGAGGATGGTCGAGCGCGAGGGGGCCGCCTGGGCGATCAGGCCGAACACCTGCTGCATGCGTGGGCTCTTGCCCACGATCTCGGTGAAGCGGGCCTGGTCGCGCAGCGCCGTGCGCAGCTCGCGGTTCTCGTCCGTGAGCCGGCGCTGGTGGAGGCCGTTGCCGAGGATGTGCAGGACCTCCTCGTTCTTGAAGGGCTTGGTGACGTAGTCGAACGCGCCCTTCTTCATGGCCATGAGCGCGGTCTCGACCGACGCGAAGGCCGTGATCATGAGGACCACCAGTTCCGGGTCGTGCTTCCTGAGCTCCTCCAGGACCTCGATGCCGCCCATGTCCGGCATCATCACGTCCACCACCGCGGCGTCGAAGCTCTGCTTGCGCGCGATGGCGATGCCCTGCGCGCCGCCCTCGGCCACGGTCACGCGGTAGCCGGCCTGGGCCAGGAGCGTCCCCAGGACGTCCCGCATCACCTCTTCGTCGTCGATGACCAGTATCGAAGCGCTCACCTTTGTGCCGCCTCGGCCACGCGCAGGGGCGGCAGCGCGACCTGGAACGTCGTGCCCTGTCCCGGCGCGCTGTCCACGAAGATGGCGCCGCCGTGCTCCTGCAGGATGCCGTAGGAGACCGAGAGGCCCAGGCCGGTGCCGCGGCCGATGCCCTTGGTCGTGAAGAACGGGTCGTAGATCCGCTTGATGTCCTCCTTGCGGATGCCGTCCCCGGTGTCGCTCACCTCCGCGATCACCGCGTCGTCGTCGGCCCGGGTGCGCAGCGTCAGCCAGCCCCCGCGCGGCATGGCGTCGCGCGCGTTCAGCACCAGGTTGAAGAACACCTGCTGCAGGCGGTTCTCGTTGCCGCGCACGGAGGGCAGGTGCTCCGTCAGCTCGCGCCGCACCTTGATGCGCGCGCCCTCCAGCTGGTGGTCGACCAGGGAGAGCACGTCGAGGAGGATCTTGTTGACGTCGAGCGTCTCGAACTCGGAGGTGCCCGAGCGCGCGAAGTTCAGCAGGTTGTTGATGATCTTGGCGGCGCGGAAGCTCTGCTTCTCGATCTTCTTCAGCAGGTCCGCCTTGGGGTCGCCGTCGGACACGTCGCCCAGCAGCAGCTGCGTGTAGGAGGAGATGCCGGCCAGCGGCGTGTTCACCTCGTGCGCGACGCCGGCCGCCAGCAGGCCGATGGACGCCATCTTCTCCGAGTGCTGGAGCTGCTCCTCCAGGCGCATGCGGGCGGTCACGTCGTCCACGATCAGGATGGTGCCGCGGCGCTCGCCGTCGAGCTGGAAGGGCGCCACCGAGACGTTGACCATGAGCGCGCGCCCGTCCGGCGTGGGCAGGTGCAGCTTGTAGATGTTCGCGATCTCCTCGTGCCGGCCCATCACCAGGCTGCCGCGCAGCGCCTCCATGAACGACTCGGGGAAGATCTCGTCGAGCGTGCGCCCGATGGTCTCCGCGCGCGGCCGGCCGTAGAGCGTCTCCATGGCCCGGCTCCAGCGCGCGACGCACCCGTTGAGGTCCAGCACCAGGATGCCGGAGTCGATCGACTCCAGGATGTTCTCGTTGTACTCCTTGAGCTCCTGCAGCTGGTTCGCCTTCTCCTGCAGGCTGCCGTAGAGGCGCCCGTTCATGAACGCGGTGGCGGTCTGGCCGGCCAGCGCCTGCAGCAGGTCGATCTCCTCGCTGTTGAGCGGGTCCAGCCCCTCCTTGCGCCCGACGGCCAGGATCGCGATCACCTCGCCCTTGGCGCGGCAGGGGAAGTAGTGGCTGAGGTTCAGCGGCCCGGTCTCGGGCAGGTCGAGCGACCTCTCCGCGTTCACGGGCTCGCCCGCGGACAGCCGCGCCAGCAGCGCCCCGGCCGCCGGCAGCCGCAGCGTCTCGGCGCCCGCCTCGAAGCCGAGCGACTTGAACACCCCGAACGAGCCGCGCTCGTCCGGGAGGAACACGGCCAGCGGCTTCACGCCCAGCCCGGTGCC
Source organism: Vicinamibacteria bacterium (assembly GCA_025923995.1). Classification (GTDB taxonomy): domain Bacteria; phylum Acidobacteriota; class Vicinamibacteria; order Fen-336; family Fen-336; genus JAICEW01. The sequence continues at coordinate 20,064 of JAICEW010000038.1, forward strand.
CACGCCCTCCAGCAGCCGCTCGGCCATGCGAGAGAGGTCCAGGTCGGCGTTGAGGTCCTGCGAGAGCCGCAGCAGCGCCTTGCGGAAGGAGTAGCGCTCCTTGAAGAAGAGCCGGTCGATCCCCTCCTGCACGCGGTTCTTCACCGGCGGGTAGAGCACCGCGACCAGCAGGCCGCACAGGACCGCGATGGCCGTCACGTGCGGCTCGTCGTCGCCGGTGAGCTGCACGACGTTCACCGCGGCCAGGCAGATGCCGATGATCACCGCGATGGCCAGCGTGTACGCGAGCGTGCGGCGGAACAGCAGCTCGACGTCCATCAGCCGGTGCTTGACGACCGCGTACGCCAGCGACAGCGGGATGAGCGCGAGCGGGATGAACCCGGCCAGCTCGGTCGCCAGCCGCGGCTCGGTGCCCAGCGCGAACGGCACCGCGTAGAACAGGAAGAAGGGCAGGACGCCGGCACCGGTGCCCCACACCAGCCACTTCATCTGCTTGCGCGCGGTGAGGGTCCGCGTCTTGCCGTAGGAGTCGAGCAGGATCGCGAACGAGACCGCGAACAGCGCGCCGAAGTAGAGCGGCTTCCAGCGGTCGATGGCCGCGGTGATCCTCCACAGCACGTCGCCGCGGGGCGTGGTCAGGAAGAGGATCTGGCTGGCCACCGCCGCGCCGGCCAGGGCCAGCGCCGGCAGGTACGCCGCCGGGATCAGCCAGCCGCGGGACGTCGGCAGGCGCCGCTCGGGGAACGAGAGGCAGAAGTGCAGGAACACCACCGGCAGCAGGAGGATGGCCAGGTGGTCCGCCCAGAACAGCGTCCAGTCGGCGAGGTTCAGCTTGCCCGTGTAGGACAGCGAGTACATCAGGAAGAACAGCAGGCAGATCGCGTAGAAGTGCAGCGCGACGCGGTCCGGCGGGCGCCGCAGCATCACGATGGTGCCGACCAGCAGGCTGAAGAAGCCGACCAGCGAGAGGTAGTAGAAGAGGCTCACGCGGCCCTGCGACAGCGGGCGTACGCTCACGTCGAGCTGCCGCTGCTCGTCCGCCCGCAGCAGGGTGTACGTGAGCGGGCCGCTCTTGCGCGTGGCGCGCAGGTGGGCCTCCACCTGCTCGCCGTGCAGGACCTCCTGACCGCCCACGGCCAGCAGGACGTCGCCCGTCTTCACGCCGGCGATGAATCCCGGTCCGCCCGCCGCGACGCGGGCGGCGACGACGCCGGAGGCCGTGTCCTTCCAGAACACCCCATCGTCCATGATCGTCCACGTGGCCTTGAGGACGATGTTGTAGATGCCCAGCGACGCCAGGACCAGCGCCACCAGCAGCACCACGGCGTTCTTCAGGAAGATCCGCTTCATCGGGTCACAAGGAACCCTGAAATGTGCAAACGGTGTGCCGTATATCCGGCGAAACACCACAGGCTAACTTGCTGATCTGGAGGGCCTTGGGAATGGTTCCGCCACGGCGTATCCATGGGTTCGTATCGCCACTCCGGCGGGTTGGATCGACTCCGAGGGCCAAAAAAAGAGCGAAGCGGCCCGCCTCGCCCACATCCCGCCTGCCGACAGGAACAAATCCCTCTACGGCTGCCTCATCTCTTCAGAACCGGACGGCGATCCCTCCCAGCACCCGCTTCGGCGGGTTGGAGACGGCCTGCTCGTCGAGCATCGCGCCCTCACCGGGCTCGTAGTACAGGTTGCGGACCGCCACGAGCACGTCCCAGTCGGCGCGCGTCAGCGCGCCCAGGAACGGGAGCCCCTGGCTGAGCTGCACGTCGAAGCGGCGCGCGATCGCGGTCTGCTCGCCGCCGGCCAGCTGGTTGAGACGGTACAGCGCGACCACGCGCGTGTCGGTGTCGGTGATCACCGTCTCCAGCCGCGCCACGACATCGTGGAAGTCCCCGTCGCGGAAGGCCAGGATCGGCACCGCCTCGAACGCCTCCACGCTCTCGAGCGGCACCGCCCGCCAGGCGCGGCCGTAGGTGTAGGTCACCTCGCCGTTCACGAAGCGGCCGAAGCGGTGGCCGAGCGAGAGGCCCATGCCGCGCACTTCCATGCTGCCCGCGTTCAGGATGTGCAGCGTGGACACCGCGCCGGCGTCGGCCGCCTCGAACGAGTTGGCCAGCTGGTCGCGCACGTTCTCGTAGAAGGTGTGCGCCCGCACGGTGGTGTGCCCGCCGAACTCCTGCGCGACCGCCAGCTCCACGCGCACCGACCGCTCGGCGCGCAAGCCGCGGTCCATCTCGGCGTACGTGAACGCCGGGCCGTTGGCCAGCGTCGACAGGGTCAGCAGGTCGCCCCCGGGAGCCAGTGTGCGCGTGGCGACCGACGCCAGCAGCCGCGTGTGGTCGTCGCGCTTGATCTCGAGCGAGGCCGACGGGTCCACGTGGTGCGCGTCGTCCAGGAAGCCGATGTACGAGAAGCGCGTGCCGACGTGGGCCGTCACCGTGTCGCCCATCTGCCAGCGGTCCTGGGCGAACACGGCTCCCACGCTGCGGTCGTGCAGCCGGTCGCCTTCGGTCGCCAGCAAGGGGCGCACGAAGCGCGTGCCGTAGCCGGTGCCGACCTGCAGCTCGTGCCCTTCGACGGGCTCGGTCACGAACTCGGCCGCCATGCGCCAAGCCGTGCTCTCGCTCTCGCTGACCAGCCCCCCCAGCGCCCAGCGGCCCGAGCCCGCGATGCGCCCCTTGAGGCGCACGACGCTGGTGCTGGGGACGTCGCCGCTGACGGTGTCGGCCCAGGGACCGGGAGGCGTCGCCATCACCTCGACCGTGCCGCCCAGGTCCGGGATCCACGACGCCAGCAGCCGGCTCGGCGCCGGCACCGTCCAGGTCTGCTCGAAGCCGGTCTCCTGGCCGCGCGCCTCGAGCACCGAGCGGCGCTTGTGACGCATCAGCCAGTTGCGCTCGCGCCGTGCGGACTGCTCGTCCGCGGCAGTCGAGGCCTCGTCGCTCTTCTTCTCTTCGACGGCGATCTCGGTCTGGGGCTCCAGCGCCACCGTGAAGCTGTAGTCGCGGTCGGGCAGGACCGTGATCTGGCGCGCCGGCGCCGCCAGCTTGTTGCGGCCGACGGCGCGGACCGTGTACGACCCGGCGGGGAGCGACGGCAGGAAGAACCGGCCGCTGCTGTCGGAGAGCGTCACCAGCCCCCCACCCCCGGTCCCCCGGCCGAAGAGCGAGATGAGCGCGCCGGCCACGGGAGCGCCGCCCGGATCCTCCACCCAGCCCATGACGCCGCCGTCGTTCTGGGCGGCCCACGCGGACGGCGCGAGCAGCGAGAACGCGACGACGACCGCGCTGCGTGAACGGTTTCCGAGCGTCACGAGCCGACCTCCTGGGGGAGTGCTCAAGCTTCGACGCTATCAGGGGCCTCCAGCGCTGTCAACCATTTGTGTCAGGGTGGTTCGCGCGGAGGTGACGCCGTCGGGACGGGTGTGCTATAAGCGTGCCATCCCGACGTCAGTCAAACCTCAGCAGGAGCGTGGAAGCACCGGCGGTCCCCCGCGAAACCCCTCATGACCAAGTTCATCGACGTGACCGTGCCCCTGTCCCCCGACCTGCCGGTGTTCCCGGGCGACCCGCCGTTCCAGATCGACGTCACCCATCGCAAGGGGGGCGGCGACGCCTACAACGTCGCGCGGGTGACCCTGGGGACGCACGCGGGCACCCACGTCGACGCGCCCTTCCACTTCCTCGAGGGCGGCGCCACCGTCGACCAGCTGGCGCTCGAGATCCTGATCGGCAAGGTGCGCGTGGTGGACCTGCCCGGGAGGGACTCGGTCGAGCGCGCCGACCTGGAGGCGCTCGACCTGCGCGAGGACCTGCGCGTCCTGATCAAGACGCGGAACTCCGGGCTCCTGCGCCAGAAGGCCTTCCAGGAGGACTACGTCTGGCTGGCCCCCGACGCCGCTACCTACCTGGCGCAGGTCGGGATCAAGCTGGTGGGGTTCGACTACCTGTCGATCGAGAAGCTGGGCAGCCGCGACTACGCCGCCCACGTGGCGCTGCTGGAGGCGGGCGTGGTGATCGTCGAGGGGCTCGACCTGTCGGAGATCGAGCCGGGCGAGTACGACATGGTCTGCCTGCCCCTGCGCATCGCCGGCGCCGACGGCTCGCCGGCACGGGTGGTCCTGAGGCCCAGGTAGTGGCCGGCCGCCCGCGCCTGCCGCGGTGAACGTGCTGCTGCTGCGTGACGTCGTGGCGGTGCTGCTGGCCGGTGGCGCCGGGGAGCGCCTGTTCCCGCTGACCCGCAACCGCGCCAAGCCCGCCGTCACCTTCGGCGGGCCCTACCGCATCGTCGACTTCACGCTCTCCAACTGCATCAACTCGGGCCTGCGCAAGATCTTCATCGCCACCCAGTACAAGGCGCAGAGCCTCAACCGGCACGTGCGCATGGGCTGGAGCGTCGTGAACCCGGAGCTCGGCGAGTTCATGGAGGTGCTGCCGCCGCAGAAGCGCGTGGGCGAGCACTGGTACCTGGGCACGGCGGACGCCGTCTACCAGAACCTCTACTCCATCGAGCGCGAGAAGCCGCGGTTCGTGATCGTGCTCAGCGGCGACCACATCTACAAGATGGACTACGGACGCATGCTCGACGCGCACGTGACGCGCGGCGCGACGCTCACCGTCGCCGCCATCGAGGTGCCCGTCGCGGACTCGCGGCGGTTCGGCATCCTGGACGTGGACGACGACAACCGCATCACCGGCTTCCAGGAGAAGCCCGCCGCCGGCCGGCCCGCGCCCTGGAACCCGTCGGCCTGCCTGGGCTCGATGGGCGTGTACGTCTTCGACTTCGACACGCTGGTGGGCGCGCTGCTGCGCGACGCGGAGGCGCCCAGCAGCCACGACTTCGGGAAGGACATCATCCCCAAGCTGGTGGCGTCGGGCGAGCGCGTCTACGCGTACCTGTTCTGGGACGAGAACAAGAAGGAGTCCCAGTACTGGCGCGACGTGGGGACCATCGACGCCTACTACGACGCCTCCATGGACCTGATCCAGGTCGACCCCGTGTTCAACCTCTACGACCCCGAGTGGCCGCTGCGGACGTACCAGCCCCAGTTCCCGCCCGCCAAGTTCGTGTTCGACGAGGAGGGCCGGCGGGGCACCGCGTTGCAGTCCCTGGTCTCCATGGGCTGCATCGTGTCGGGCAGCCATGTGGTCCGCTCGCTGCTCTCGCCCGGCACGCGCGTGCACTCGTTCTGCGACGTGCAGGACTCGATCCTGATGCAGGACGTCACGGTGCACCGCCACTCGCGCATCCGCCGCGCCATCATCGACCGCGACGTCGAGATCCCTCGTGGCGGGCTCATCGGCTACGATCCCGCGGAGGACCGGCGCCGCCACACCGTCTCGGAGGCGGGCGTCGTCGTCGTCACGCCCGGGGAAGAGTGCCTCGTGGACCCCCAGTATCGTTAGTGAGCAAGGGGGCGCTGCGCCGCGCCCCCTTGAACCCCGCGCTCGCGCGCGAGTGAATCGCGCGCTCGCTTGGTCCGTGGTTCGGAGGAGTGAGATGACGAACATCGATTCCGTCTTCGCGCGCGAGGTCCTGGACAGCCGCGGCAACCCGACCGTGGAAGCCGAGGTGGTCCTGGAAGGGGGCGCCCTGGGACGCGCCGCGGTGCCGTCCGGGGCGTCGACGGGCGAGCGCGAGGCCGTCGAGCTGCGCGACGGGGACAAGAAGCGCTACCTGGGCAAGGGCGTGCAGAAGGCGGTGGCCGCCGTCAACGACGCCATCTCCGGCGAGATCATCGGCGAGGACGCGACCGACCAGGCGCTGATCGACCAGCTCATGATCGAGCTGGACGGCAGCGACAACAAGAAGCGGCTGGGCGCGAACGCGATCCTGGCCGTCTCGATGGCGGTGGCCAAGGCCGCGGCCGAGGCGTACGGCCTGCCGCTCTACCGCTACGTGGGCGGGCCCAACGCGCGGACGCTGCCGGTGCCGTTCATGAACATCGTGAACGGCGGCGCGCACGCGGACAACACGCTCGACCCGCAGGAGTTCATGATCGTGCCCCACGGGGCGGAGAGCTTCGCCGAGGCGCTGCGCATGGGCGTCGAGGTGTTCCACCACCTGAAGGCGATCTTGAAGAAGAAGGGCCTCGCCACCTCCGTGGGGGACGAGGGCGGGTTCGCTCCCGACCTCAAGTCGAACGAGCAGGTGCTCGACACCATCCTGGATGCGATCAAGGCGGCCGGCTACAAGGCCGGCGCGCAGATCTCGCTGGCCCTCGACGTGGCCGCCAGTGAGCTGTGGGACGGGAAGAAGTACGTCTTCAAGAAGTCGGGCGGCGCCACGCGCACTTCCGAGCAGATGGTGAAGATGTACGAGCAGTGGGCGAAGAGCTACCCGCTGGTCTCGATCGAGGACGGCGTGGGCGAGAAGGACTGGAAGGGCTGGAAGCTGCTCACGGACGCGCTGGGGGACCGCGTCCAGCTGGTCGGGGACGACCTTTTCGTCACCAACCCCGCGATCCTGGCCGAGGGCATCCGGGCCGGCATCGCCAACTCGGTGCTGGTCAAGGTCAACCAGATCGGCACGCTCACGGAGACGCTCGACTGCGTCTCGATGGCGGACCGCGCCGGCTACACCTGCATGATGAGCCACCGCAGCGGCGAGACGGAGGACGCGACCATCGCCGACCTGGCCGTCGCCACCAACTGCGGGCAGATCAAGACGGGCTCCGCGTCGCGCAGCGACCGCATCGCGAAGTACAACCAGCTCCTGCGCATCGAGGAGGAGCTGGGGCCGATGGCGCGGTTCGTGGGGAAGGCGGCGATCAACCCGCGAAAGGGCTGAGCGCGGCTACTCTTCTTCTTCGACGCTGATCTTGAGGGACCGCAGGAACTTCTTGTCCAGCGGCGTCATCTTCAGCGTGGGCGGGTCGTTCTTGTCGACCTTGAAGTCGAAGGTGGAGACCTCCGCCTCGCGGCTGCCGCTGCGGCTGAAGCCGATGGTGGCTTCCAGCACCAGCGAGACCTCGTAGCCTTCCGACTTGATGCGGTTGAGGCAGTGCGCGATCTGCGGCGACTCGGCGAGCGTCCGCTGGATGGTGCTGCCGAGATCCTGCACCATGCGTTTCACGTCTTCGCTGCTGCCCGAGTCCGTGCGTTCCATCGCGGCCCACGAAAATTATGGGGAGTCGCCCTCTGTCGTGTCAAGGGCGAGCGTCGCCCACGCGCCGACGAACGACAATCTTGTTACTCAAAGACCCACGCCAGCAGCATCACGACACCGACCTGGTGCTCGGACCGGATCGCGTACTCCGCCGGCAGCACGCGCGCGTCCGGCGGCAACCGTCCCGCGTCGCGTACCGCCAGTATCCGCTGGCTGCGCGACCGGAGCAGCGGCGCGGCGGCACCCGCCCCCACCGAGTCGAGGTAGGAGACGAGATCCGCCTCGGGGACGGCTGTGAGATCGATCAACCCACCAACGGGTGAAACGCGCCGGTCGCCCGAGGGCAGGGCGTGGCCGTGGTACCTCACCCCGAACGTGAGCCGGGCCCGGCCCAGCCGCGCCTGCACCCCGCCCAGCAGGTCGAGGGGCCAGGATTCGTCCACCGTCGGGGTCCGCGAGCCGACCGCGAACGCGGCCGACGTCTCCAGGACGGCCGCCATCCGCGTCCCGATCGACCGCCGCGCGCCGAGGCCCACCTCCAGCCGGTCGGGCAGGTCGAGGTCGAGATCCACGGCGGAGGCGCGGCCCTGCGCGTCGACCGTCACGTCCCGGTCCCCTCGCGCGGGTGCCCCCACGCGCGTGTAACGCACGCTGGTGGTCAGCTGCGGGTCGCGCCCCCACTGCGCGATCGCGCGCAGCGACGCGTCGACGCCCCCGGTGCCCGAGCCCGACATGAGGTCGGCCTCGCCCTTCGTGAGCGGCAGCTTCAGCTCGGCCGCGACGGCCATCGCCGGCCGCGCGCGGGCGGCCTCCACCAGCCGCGCCTTCGCGCCCAGCGCCAGGTCGCCGGGCACGAAGTCGTCGAAGCGCGCGGTGCCGCGCTTGTTGACGTACGGCGCCTGCGGGTAGAGGGCATAACGCGGCCGCGGCGGCGCCGAGGCGCCGGGAGCCACGATCAGGTCCAGCGGCGGCGGGGGCATGGGCGGCAGCTCCGGCACGCTGACCACGCGGCTCACCACCCCCTGCGCGTACGCCTCGACGCGCGCGCCGAGCCCGGCCGTCACCGCGAGCGACGCGTCGAGCAGGTCCAGGCCGAGCGGGTCGCGGTCCCGGTTGTCGAGCCCGAGCCCGGCGGCCACGGAGCCGGGAGGAAGCGTGCTCGCGTCGGGCAGCGTGATGAGCCCGCTGCCCGCGAGGCCCGGCCACGCCTCCTGCGCGCCCGCCCCGGTGGCGGCGAGGATGCCGAGAGCGGCGCCGAGCAGGCGCGACAGGACCCGCATGGGTGCCCGGATTGTGACCGACCGGCGCCGCTCGTGGTAACGTGAGCGGCTCGGATGAGCCGCGATTCGCGCATCGACGCACCCAGGCGCCCGGTCCGCTCCGCCTCGGGCCTCACGCGCGAACCCTGCTACGGGCCGGAGAGCGTCGACGTCGCCGCGGTGGGCGAGGCGGGCCAGTTCCCGTTCACCCGCGGCCTGCACGCGGGCGGCTACCGCGGCCGGCTGTGGACCATGCGCCAGTACGCGGGCTTCGGCACCGCGGCCGAGTCCAACCGGCGCTACCGCTACCTGCTCGAGCGCGGCACCACGGGGCTCTCGGTCGCCTTCGACCTGCCCACGCAGATCGGCTACGACTCGGACGACCCGCACGCGACGGGCGAGGTGGGCCGGGTCGGCGTCGCCATCGACAGCCTGGAGGACATGGAGGTCCTGCTGGACGGGATCCCGCTCGACCGCGTGTCCACGTCGATGACGATCAATGCGACCGCGGCCATCCTGCTCGCGCTGTACGTCGCGGTCGCGCGCCGGCGCGGCGTCCCCGAGTCGGAGCTGTCGGGCACCGTGCAGAACGACATCCTGAAGGAGTACGTCGCGCGCGGGACCTACATCTTCCCGCCCGGCCCCTCCCTGCGGCTGGTCACCGACGTGTTCGC
>JAICEW010000039.1 GCA_025923995.1 Vicinamibacteria bacterium
GCAGAAGGAAGTCATCCAGATCGTCTGCACCGCGGACGCCACGCGCAAGCTGTTCGACGTCGTGGTGGCGGCGGCCGACCTCACGAAGCCCGGGATGGGCATCGCCTACATCATCCCGATCCACGAGGCCGCGGGACTCTTCCATTAATGAGCTGGGGGGCGCTGCGTCGCGCCCCCCAGACCCCCGCTCGCTCGCCGACGTGACGCCCGAGCGCGAGCGAGGTCGAGCCGCACGGAGGCGTGCGGCAAGTCGGCTGCGCTCGCAGTCCGTGGTGCGCTCGGTGCGAGCCCCTCCTCAAGCCGCTGCCGCGAGTGCGGTCAGTGGTCGCGTAGCCAGGCCGACAGCTCGGCGCCCGGCATCGGGCGGGCCATGTAGTAGCCCTGCGCGGCGTCGCAGCCGAACTGGCCCAGCATGTCCCACGTGGGCTTGTCCTCGACGCCTTCGGCGACGACCGTGAGGCCGAGGTTGTGGCCCAGGTCGGCGGTCGACCGCACGATCATGCTGTCTTCGTGGTTGTTCGACATCGCCATGACGAACGACTTGTCGATCTTGAGCTGCGACACCGGCAGCTTGCGCAGGTAGGCGAGCGAGGAGTAGCCGGTCCCGAAGTCGTCGATGGCCAGCGCGACGCCGCTGTCGTCCAGGCGCTCGAGCGTCTCCGCCGCCCGCCTGGGGTCCGCGAGCACGGCGCTCTCCGTCAGCTCCAGCTCCAGCCGGCCGGGAGGAAGGCCGCGGGACTCGAGCAGCGCGGCGATGTGGTCGGCGAGCTGCGGGTCCTGGAGGTTGCGCGCCGAGAGGTTGACCGCGACGGAGAGCGTGCGCCCCTCGAGCTCCCAGCTGCGGCAGTCCGCCACCGCGCGGTCCAGGACCCACCCGGTGAGGGCCTTGATGAGCCCGCCCTGCTCGGCCAGGCCGATGAAGCGATCGGGCGGCACGATCCCCTGCTTGGGGTGGCGCCAGCGCACGAGGGCCTCCGCGCCCAGCACCTTGCCGTCCTTGAGGTCCACCTTCGGCTGGTAGTGCAGCACGAGCTGGTCGCTCTCGATGGCGCGACGCAGCTCGCCCAGCACCACCAGGCGGTGCGGGTCGTAGGGGTCGCACGCGCTCGAGTAGACGACGGGGCTCTCCCCCGCCCGCTTCGCGGCCTGCATGGCGAGGTCCACCCGCCGCAGCAGCGTCTCCCCCTCCTCGCCGTGGTCGGGCGCGACCGCGATGCCGATGGAGGCGCCCACCTCGACGGGCAGGCGGTGGATCATCACCGGCTGCGCCAGCGCCTTCAGCAGCCGCGCCGCGACCTGGCGGCCCAGCGTGGCGTCGCCCCCCGGCAGCAGCAGCGCGAACTCGTCGCCGCGCAGGCGCGCGACCTGGTCGGCGCCGCCCACGGCGTCGGAGAGCCGGCGGGCGACCTCCTGGATGACGCGGTCGCCGTTCTCGCTGCCCAGCGTGTTGTTGACCTGCCGGAAGTGATCGAGGTCGAGCAGGAGCAGGGCCAGCGCCCGGCCCAGCGTGCGCGACTCGGCCAGCTCCTTCTGCAGCCGCTCCAGCAGCAGCGAGCGGTTGGGCAGGCCCGTGAGGGCGTCGTAGTACATCAGGCGCCGGATCGTCTCGTCCGCCTGCTTGCGCTCGGTGACGTCCACGATGAGGCCGCGCAGGAACTGCGGGCGGCCGTCCCCGTCGGTCAGGAAGCGGCCGTCGTCGCGCCACCAGGTGACGCGGCCCTCGCGCGTGACGGTGCGGTACTCACACGAGAAGGGCTGGCCCTGCTCGCGGCAGCGCGTCAGCTCGGCGACCACGCGCTCGCGGTCCTCGGGGTGGATGCTGCGCACCCAGCTCTCGCGGTCGGCCAGCCACTCGGCCGGCGTGTAGCCCGTCAAGGTCTTGATCTGGGGGCTGACGTACACGGGGCTGCCGAAGGGGTCGGCCCACGAGATGTAGGTGAGCGCCGGGATCTCGTCGACCAGGGCCTGGTACCGCTCTTCCGCCTCCTTGCGTGCGCGCTCCGCCTCCTCGCGCCGCCTGCGGCCGTGCGCGGCACGCAGCTCGCGGCCCACGGCGGAGCCCAGGCGCGCCAGGCGTCCCCAGGTCAGGTAGTCGCCGGCCCCCGCGTGCAGCGCCGCCACCACCAGCGCCTCGTCGGACTCCTGGGCCAGCACGATGACGGGCCCGTCCCACGCGTGCTCCTCCAGGACCGAGAGCAGGCGCAGGGGTGAGGGGTCGGTGAGCGCCGCGTCCGCGAGGACCAGCTCGATGGAGCCGCTGGCCAGCGCGTTGCGCAGCCCGTCCTCGTCCTCGACGCGCGTGCCGTCGGGCGCGTAGCCGGCACGCCGCAGCTCGGCCAGGAGCGCGTCGGCGCTGGACTCGGAGTCGGTGGCGATCAGCAGGTGAAGCGGCGTGTCCATTCGCTCGACCCCGGCGGGACGTGGTGGAGGAATGCGCGGCCCCCGCGATCGCGGTCAAGTCCCGGTCGAAGTATACACGCGATTCGTCTCTGCCGACCGGTCGGTCGGCCGACGCTCGCGCCCGTTCGACGCACGAATCTCGCGGCTTTGAATCATTTCCCATTGACGCTGGCGCGGCCCGGGCCTACCTTGCCACCACCTGAGGCGGCCCGGAGTCGTCCCTGGACTGTGAGCGCCTCAGCGTCTCGCATCCCTCCCCTCCCGGCCAACTTCGTCCGCACGCATCCGAGGCGGAGCAGCCTTGCGGTTGGCCTTCCAGGAGGCCACCGGCACGCGCACGCCCTGTGCGCGTGTGCGGTTACCGGATCGAATGCTTGAAGCCGGAAGACCGTAACCAAATGCCAGGGAGAACCCAGCACATGCGAACCGTGCGACGACTGAGCGCGGGACCGATGGCGGTCCTGTGCGCCGTGATGACCCACGTGCCCGCGAGGGCCGCGGACGACGCCACGAAGCTCCAGAGCTACCCGGGGTCCCAATACGAATCGCTGATACCGCCCGAGGGCCTCGCCCCGCCCTCACCCGACGGGTTCCACGCCGCGAACGCGGCGGAGAGGCTTCGCTACTGGAACCGGGTCGCGATCGACGCCAGCGGCCTCGACCACACGCCGGTGCAGCCGGGCGAGAACCGCGTCTTCGGCGAGCAGCTGGGGCCGGGCCGCTCCGCCCGCGCCATGGCCATCGTCCACATCGCGATGGCCGATGCGGTGCTCGCCGTCAAGGGGGGCTTCCGCCGCTACACCCCGATCCCCGACGCGCCCCCGGGCACGTCGGTGGACACCGCGATCGCCACCGCGGCGCACCACACGCTGGTGAGGATGTTCCCGTCGCAGGCCCCCAAGTTCCACCAGCTCTTCGCCGAGGACCTGGCCGACGCGCCGGGCACCCTGCAGGAGAAGGCGAAGGGCGTCCTGGTGGGGACACTGGCCTCCGCCGCCATCCTCGCGCTGCGCGCGAACGACGGATCGAACCATCCCGAGTCGCAGATGGGCACCGGCTACGTGCCCGGCCTGGATCCCGGTGACTGGAGGCAGGACCCCATCAGCCAGGCGCCGATCGCGATGGGCCACCACTGGAGCGAGGTGAAGCCGTTCGTGCTCGCCTCGCCCAGCCAGTTCCGCGTGCCGGCCTTTCCGGCCATGACCAGCACGCAGTACGCGACCTCGTACAACGAGGTGAAGCGGCTCGGAGGCGACGGCGTGGTCACTCCCACGGAGCGCAACGACGACCAGACGCACATCGGGATCTACTGGGCCTACGACGGCACGCCCAGCCTCTGCGCGCCGCCGCGCCTCTACAACCAGATCGCGACCAAGCTGACCGAAGGCAGCAGTGACGTCGTGAGGCTGGCCCGCATGTTCGCGCTCGTCAACGTGGCGATGGCGGACGCGGGCATCGCCATCTGGGAGTCGAAGTTCTTCTACAACATCTGGCGTCCGGTCACCGGCATCCGCGAGTCGGACCCGGGGACGGGACCCACCGGCCTGGGCGACGGAAACGCCGCGACCGTCGGCGATCCCACCTACTCACCGCTCGGCGCGCCCGCCAGCAACCTGCAGGGCCCGAACTTCACGCCGCCGTTCCCCGCCTACCCATCGGGCCACGCGGGCTTCGGCGGCGCGCTCTTCCAGACCATGCGCCGCATCCTGGGCACGGACAACGTGGCGTTCACGTTCACGTCGGACGAGTTCAACGGCGTGACGCTCGGCAACGACGGCGAGGTGCGGCCGCTGCTCCCGCGCAGCTTCACGTCGCTGTCGCAGGCCGAGGAGGAGAACGGCCAGAGCCGGATCTACCTCGGCATCCACTGGTCGTTCGACAAGACCGAGGGGATCAAACAGGGCCGCCAGGTCGCGGACTACGTGTTCAACCGGATCTACAGGCCGCTCGGCAACTGACGCAACCCGCCTGACCCTTCCCGGCGGGCACGGAAGCGTCGCGCTTTCGTGTCCGCCGGCGTTCGCGGTGGTGCCGGAGGTGGGAGTCGAACCCACACGCCGCTCTCGCGGCACAGGATTTTAAGTCCCGCGCGTCTGCCTGGTTTCGCCACTCCGGCCCGTCATTCGCGGCCGAGCACCTCCAGCATGAGCGGGTGCAGCCCCGGCCCGGCGGCGACCAGCTCGTCGGCGCGCAGCCCGACCGCGGTCCCGTCGAAGCGCGTCGCCTTGCCGCCCGCCTCCTCGACGAACAGTATGCCCGCCATCATGTCCCAGGGCTGCAGCCTCTCCTCCCAGAACCCGTCGACCCGGCCCGCCGCCACGTAGGCGAGGTCGAGCGCGGCGGCCCCGTCACGGCGGATGGCGCGCGCCTCGCCCATGAAGCGGTTGAAGAGGCGCAGCTTGGCGGCCAGGTCGTCGCGCAGGTCGTAGGGGAAGCCGGTGACCAGCAGGGCACGCAGCAGGTCCGTCGTCCGCGTGACGCCGAGCCGCCGTCCGTTGAGGTGCGCGCCCGCTCCGCGCTCGGCCGTGAACAGCTCGTCCTTCAGCGGATCGTAGACCGCGCCCGCGACCACCTTGCCGTCGACCGCGAGGGCCACCGAGGTGCAGAAGAACGGGTAGCCGTGGGCGAAGTTGGTGGTGCCGTCGAGCGGGTCCACGAACCACAGGAAGCGCGAGCCGGTCCGCTCCAGCACGCTCTCCTCGGTCACCACGTCGTGGTCCGGGAAGTGCGACCGCAGGACCTCCAGGATGGCCGCCTCGCACGAGCGGTCCACCTCGGTCACCAGGTCGATCTCGCCCTTGTGGTGGACCGCGAACTCCTTGCCGTAGCGCTCGCGCTGCAGCGCGCCCGAGCGCAGGACGGCCTCCGTCGCGCACGCCACGTACCTCCAGCTCACGTCCTGGTCTCCTTCCCGGCGGCCGACGATTGTAGGATGCGCTCGCACGTGAGCCAAAGCGTCCTGTTCGCGAACGAGCCCGCTCCGGCCGCGCCCCTGGAGCCGGCGTCCCGCGCGCTGCCTCCGCGCGGGGCGGCGCTGCTGCTCGCGCTGGTGGGCGCGGTGCTCCTCCTGCGCCTGGGCACGGTGCCGCTGCTCGGTCCCGACGAGCCGCGCTACGCGCGCGTGGCGGTCGAGATGGAGCGGGCCGGCGAATGGGTCACCCCGACGCTGCAGGGCGAGCCCTGGCTCGAGAAGCCGCCGCTGTACTACTGGATGGCCGGCGTCGCCTACCGGTGGCTGGGCGAGAACGAGACGGCCGCCCGCCTGCCCTCCGTCCTGGCCGCGGTGCTCACGGTGGGCGTGACCGCGCTGGTGGGCGCGCGGCTGTTCGGCGCCGCGGCGGGGCTGCACGCCGGATTCGTGCTGGGCCTGTCGATCCTCCCGTTCGCCTACGGCCGCGCGGCCAGCATGGACATGCTGCTGGCCGCGTGCGTGACGGTCGCGCAGGGGCTGATCGCGCTGCGCCTGCTCGGCATCGCGGGACGGCTGGCCGTGCCCGTCGCGGGAGCGTTCGTGGGCCTCGCGCTGCTGGCCAAGGGACCGCTGGGCCTGCTGCTGCCGGCGCTGGCCACGGGCGCGTACCTGCTGCTCGCGAGGGACCGCCGGACCTGGCGGCTCCTCCTGTCCCCGGCCGCCGCGATCCTGGCGGCGGCCGTCGCGCTGCCCTGGTACCTCCTGGCGTGGCGCGAGAACGGGCAGGTGTTCGTCGAGGTGTTCCTGCTCAACCACAACCTCCAGCGCTTCACGTCCACCATCCATCGCCACCCGGGGCCGTTCTACTACTACGTGCCCGTGGTCCTGCTCGGGCTCGCGCCCTGGTCGGGGCTCGTGGGCACCGCGCTCGCGCGCGTGCGGCCGCGTGCGTCCCGGCCGGAGATGCTCGTCCTGCTCTGGCTGGTGGTGCCCTTCGTCTTCTTCTCGCTGGCGGGCTCGAAGCTGCCCGGCTACATCCTCCCCTGCCTCCCGCCGGTCGCCCTGCTCGCGGGACGACAGGCCGATCTCTGGGTCCGCGAGGGCGCCAGAGCCGGCGGCCGCGCGGCCGCGCTGGTGGGCCTCGCGGTGGCGGCGCTGCTCGCCGCGGCTCCCTTCGTGCTGCGCGCGCAGGGCGACCCGTACTGGCGCGCGCTGCTCCCGCTGGGCGCATGGAGCGTGATCGTCGCGTTCCTCTTCTCGCGCGCGATCGCGCGGGACGCGGAGCGCGCGCTGCGCCTGCTCCGCACCGGCGCGGCCGGGACCCTGCTGCTGATCGCCCTGGCGGCGCCGCCCCTGCTGGCCGCGCGCGAGTCGGGGCGCGTGCTGTTCCTGCCCGCGAACGGGCGGGAGGTGCTCGTCTGGAACGCATGGCGCACCGCCTGGATGGCCGGGTACTTCTACAACGACGGCCGCGTGCGGCCCGTCGACGGCCTGGACGCGATCGTGTCGGCCGCCGCGAGCGGGTCCGCCCTGGTGCTCGCGGGGCCCGGCGAGCGTCGGACGCTCGAGCAGGAGCCGTCGCTGAGGGTGGCGACGCTGGCCGAGGGCCCGCGCCGGAACGCGCTGCTGCTGGTGAGGCCGAGCCGCTAGCTGGTGCGGAGCGCCCCGTCCTCGGGGACCCGCTTCACCATCCGTACCATCGTCCCGCCGCCGGGCGGGAACGAGTACTCGACGGCGTCCATGAACGAGCGCATGAAGAAGATGCCCCGCCCGTCGGGCTTGAGGAGGTTCGCCTCGGCCAGCGGGTCGGGCACGGTGTTCGGATCGAACCCGGCGCCCTCGTCCTGGACGCGGACCTCCAGCGAGCGCTCCCCCACCACGAACTCGATGTTCACCCGGCGCCGCTCGTCGGCCCGGTTGCCGTGGCGGATGGCGTTCACCACGGACTCGCGCAGCGCCACCGTCATGTAGTGGACGGACTCCTCGTCGAAGCCCACGACGCCTGCGAGATGGGAGAGGACGGTCTGGACCATGTCCAGCATGTCCAGCCGGCTGGCGATGTCCAGCCTCACGGTGCGCGCGTCGTTGCTCGTCATCGCTGGATGGAGGCCCGGAGGCTTGCCGGAATGGTACCATCGCGCCGCCCGTTGCGCCTCCAGCGTGTCCCCCGCTTCCGCGGCCGCTTCACACTCGCCGGCGACAAGTCCGTCTGCCACCGGCTGGCCCTCATGGGGGCGCTCGCGCGCGGCGAGACGCGCATCGGCAACTTCTCGTCCGCCGCCGACTGCGCCTCGACGCTGCGCTGCCTGTCCCTGCTGGGCGTGGACGTCTCGCGGGACGAGTCCGACGTGGTCATCCGCGGCGAGGGCCCCGAGGCGTGGCGGCCGGCCCCCGGCCCCCTGCCCGCGGGCAACTCGGGCTCCACGCTGCGCATGCTCGCGGGCGCGCTGGCGGGGCGGCCCTTCCCCTCGACGCTGACGGGCGACGCCTCGCTCTGCCGGCGGCCGATGGAGCGCGTGGCCCAGCCGCTGCGCGCGATGGGCGCGCAGGTGCGGACCACCGACGGCCGGCCGCCGATGACGATCGAGGGCGGGGGGCTCAAGGGGATCTCCTGGAGCCTCCCCGTCGCGAGCGCGCAGGTCAAGACGGCGGTCCTGCTGGCCGGCCTGCAGGCCGACGGCGCCACGACGGTGGTCGAGCCGGAGCCGAGCCGCGACCACACCGAGCGCCTGCTGCCCGCCTTCGGCGCGGCCCTCACGGTCTCGGGCACCGCGCTGACGGTGACGCGCGCCGACCTGCGCGCCTTCTCCATGACCGCTCCCGGCGACGTCTCCAGCGCGGCGTTCCTGGTGGTGGCGGCGCTCCTGGTTCCGGACGCGCACGTGCGCATCGACGGCGTCCTCCTGAACCCGCGGCGCACGGCGTTCCTCGACGTGCTGCGCGCGATGGGCGCCGACGTGGCGACCGGCGTCGAGATCGCGACTCCGGAGCCCACCGGCTGGATCGAGGCGCGGTCGTCCCGCCTCCACGGCGTCGCCATCCCGGCGTCCGTGGTGCCCGCGCTCATCGACGAGGTGCCCGCCCTCGCCGCCGCCGCGACCCAGGCCGAGGGCACGACCACGGTGTCGGGCGCCGCGGAGCTGCGCGTGAAGGAGAGCGACCGCATCGCCGCGCTCGTCGAGGGCCTGGGCCGGATGGGCGCGGCGGTCGAGGAGCGACCCGACGGCTTCGCGATGCACGGCGGCCGGCCGCTGCACGGGGCGACGGTCGACTCGCACGGGGACCATCGCATCGCGATGGCGCTCGCGGTGACCGCGCTGGCCGCGGACGGGGAGACCCGCATCGAGGACGCCGCCTGCGTGGACGTGTCGTTCCCCGAGTTCTTCGGCCTGCTGGAGCGCGGGTGCCGGACGGCGTAGCGGCGCCGGGCCGGATCGTGCTCGTGGGGTTCATGGGGGCGGGCAAGACGACGGTCGGCCCGCTGGTGGCACGAGCGCTGGGCTGGTCGTTCCTGGACCTCGACGTCGAGCTGGCGCGGCGCCTCGGCGCGAGCATCGCGGACGTCTTCCGGACGCGCGGCCAGGCCGCGTTCCGACTGGAGGAGCGCCGCCTGGCCGAGGAGACGGCGTCGCTCGAGCGGCACGTCCTGGCCGCGGGCGGCGGCGCGTTCGCGCAGGAGGCCACGCGCGACGCGCTGCGCCGCGGCGCGTTCACGGTCTGGCTGCACTGCGGTCTGCCGGCCGTGCTGGCGCGCGTCCCGGCCGACGGCAGTCGACCCCTGGCCGCGGATCGTGAGACAATCGCCAAACTGTTCGCCCAGCGGGAGTCCTCCTACCGCCAGGCCGATTGCAGGGTCGACGCCGAGCAGACACCGGCCGCGGTGGCGCAGGACGTCGTCGAAGCGTACCGGGAACGGACGGCGGAGCGCCGGTGACGGTCCTGCAGGAGCCCTGTCGGGCCTCCGAAGGCGTCGCGCGCTGGCCGCGTGGAGGACGAAGCGAGCGATGCGGTACCTGATCCTCTCGGACATCCACAGCAACCGCGAGGCCTTCGGCGCCATCGTCAGCTTCGTCAAGCGCAAGAAGTGGGACAAAGCCGTCTTCCTGGGCGACCTGGTCGGCTACGGCGCGAACCCCAACCAGACGGTCGACCTGCTGCGCAGCCTCCGGCCGCTCGTGGCCATCCGGGGCAACCACGACAAGGTCTGCTCCGGCCTGGAAGAGGGCGAGCTCTTCAACCGCATGGCGCTCGAAGCGGCGCTGTGGACGCGCCAGAAGCTGACGCGCTCCAACCTCCAGTGGCTGAAGGCGTTGCCCAAGGGGCCCGCGGTGGTCGACGGCCAGTTCGCGATCAGCCACGGCACGCCCGTCGACGAGGACGCGTACATCTTCGGCGAGCTCGAGGCGCTCAACGTCTTCCGCCACACCGACTTCCCCATCTGCTTCTTCGGGCACTCGCACTTCCCGGTGATCTTCGCGCTCTCGCCCGACGCGATCACGACCGTCCTCACGGTCGCGCCGTCCTTCCGCTTCAAGCTCAAGGAGGGCGTGCGCTACCTGATCAACCCCGGCTCGGTCGGGCAGCCGCGCGACGGCAACCCGCTGTGCTCGTTCGCGATCTTCGACAGCGACACCCGCGTGGTGACGATCCACCGCCTGCCCTACAAGCTGAAGCAGGCGCAGAAGAAGATCATGGACGCCGGGCTGCCCCGGCCCCTGGCCGACCGCCTGGCGCTCGGGCGCTGACAAACCCCGGAACTGCGCTATAATCCGGCTCCCACGCGGCTGGGATCCGGCCTTTCTGGAGCTGGCCGGGACCCAAGCGATTTTCGTAAGCCGGCAGGGCTGCGTCTGCGGGCTCATGGAGACCCTCCCGACATGAGAACCCCTCGCGCCGTCGTGTTCCTCGCCCTGCTGGGCGGCCTGTCCTGCAGCGGACGCCCCGACTCTCCGGGAGCGTCCCGGCCGCTGGACACCGGCATCGCCGGGCCCACGACCTTCCGCGCGAAGGACCTGGGACTTCCCTCACCCTCGCCGTCGCCCTCGCCCGCGATCTGCACGATCGGCAAGGGCGACCCCGACGCCGCCTGCATCGACCGCGGCGCGCCGGAGCTGCTGGCGGAGGTGGACGCCGCCATCGACGCGCTCGTCCTGCAGAAGCCGGAGATGTTCGACCGCAACCGCGTGGTGGGCTCGAACGGCTACCTGGTCCTCGATCCGGCCGGCTTCTACCAGGGCGTCGCCGCCGTCCTGCAAGCCAAGGGGCTCTGCGCGGAGTGGGACTTCGAGGCCCTGCAGGTCAAGGACAGCCAGGACCGCAGCGAGCGCTACGACCTGCTCCTCTCGAACGACCACATCCGGCGCGGGGCGGGCAGCTTCCGCTCCACGTGCACGCCGGCCCGCTTCCCGCTGGACCCGTCGCAGGTCATCCGCCGCGTGCGCGTGGCCTTCTACTCCATCCAGTGCGAGGACGGACGCACGCCGCCCCGCAACGGCGAGGACGTCCTGCCGGTGGACTGCAGCGGGCTCGTGACCGCGACGCCCAAGGACAAGGACGACGCCGACGTCGACAAGCGCATCCACGGGCCGGAGATCGTCTGGGAGCTGGAGCACGACGGCATCGAGGCCGTCTCCGTCGACGACTTCCCCAACGTCGCGTTCAACAAGTTCGTCCGCGGGCGCGATCCGGGCGGCTTCCGCCTCTGCGCCACGGTGCAGTCGCACCGGGGCTGCCTGAACGGGACGGTCGTCCCCTAGCGCCGGAGCGGCGAGGCCGCTCAGGGAAGCAGCCGCGTTCCGGCTTCCCGCAGCAGCCGCCGCACGAGCGTCACCGGCAGCCCCGCCACGTTCGAGGGGGAGCCGTCGATCGAGCGGATGAACAGCGAGCCGCGGCCGTCCACGTGGTAGCCGCCCGCCTTGTCGAGCGTCTCGTCCGTCGCCACGTACCAGGCGATCTCCGCTTCGTCGAGCGGGTCGAACGTGACGGACGTGCGCTCGACGCCCGCCCGCTCGACGGCGCCTGCGATCACGCAGACGCCGGTCACCACGTCGTGGGTCCGGCCCGAGAGCAGGCGCAGCATCGCAGCCGACGCCTCGGCCGTGCCCGGCTTGCCCAGCACGCGTCCGTCGCACACGACCATCGTGTCGGCGGCCAGTACGGGGACGCCGCGCCCCAGCGCGGCGACGGCGCGAGCCTTCTCGCGCGCGATGCGCTCGGCGGCCGCGGCCGGCTCCTCACCCGGCGTCATCGACTCGTCGGCGCCAGAGACGACCACCTCGAACGCGAGGCCGAGGTCGGTCAGGATGCGCGCCCGGCGCGGCGAGGCGGACGCGAGGATGAGGCCGGAAGGCACGCCAGCGCGGGTCAGGGACGCCGGAAGACCTGGATGACCCGGGTGACCAGCGTGTCCTCGCTGCCCTTCGCCTTCGGGACCAGCTCGTCGGCCCCGTGGATGGTGCGCGCCTCCTTCTGGCCCTGCACGGGCAGGCGCGTGTGGAGCACGATCGGGATGTCGACCCACTCCATCGTGGCCTTGACCAGGTTCACGACGTCCTTGCCGCCCATGGCCCCGCCCATCGCCAGCTCGATCACCAGCACGTCGGCGCGCTCCTCCGCCAGGGCCTGCACTCCGGCGTTGCCGTCGCCGTAGGCGCGCACGGGGACCTCGGCCCGCTCCAGCGCCGCCACGGTCGCCTGGCGTGTCGCAGGGTCGTCGTCGAAGAGCAGCACGCTCTTGCGCTTCCGCGTCCGGACGGGCGCGACCGCGGACACCGAGACGGGCGTCTCCTGCCCGAACCCGCCGAACGGATCGTCCGTGTCACGGTCGCCGCCGCCCCGCTCGGGACGCTCGCGCAGGAGCGCCAAGATCTCCTCCTGGGTACGGCGGATCCCGCGGATCTCCTCCATCAGCGCGTCGAGCGCTACGCTCGGCGCGGAAGAGACCGGCGGCTCCGGCGCGGGAGCCGGCGGGGGCTCCAGCTCCGCGAGCGACGTCGCGCCCGGCTTGGGGATCGGAATCAGCGGCGTGCCCGGAGGCAGCGTCGCGTTGGGGTTCTCGTCGAGGACGGCGGCGGCGGACGGCTTGCGGACGCGCTCGGCCTCAGGCGCCCTGGCGGAGGCTTCCGCGGCCACCTTGGCTCGAGGCGCGGCGCCGGCCGCCTTGCTGCGCAGGCGCGCGCCGCACGAGGGGCACACGAGCGCTCCGGAGGGGTCAGGCGACGACGCGATCGGGGACTGGCAACGGGGACACTTCATGGGATCAGCAACGCCCTCGCGGCTCTCCGCTCGAGGAAGCGGCGCCAAGCGGCGAGTATAGCGTAGAGTGGTGTGATGGCACTGAGGCCCGCGGCCAGCCGGGAGCTGGCCTCACGGCTCTTCGCCCCGGGGTCGGCCGCCGCCGCCGCGCTCGTGGCCGCGGCCTGGCCGCGCGCGGTGGGCTCGACGCTCGGTGGACGCACGGAGGTCGTCGGCCTCGAGGCCGGTACGCTGCGCGTGCGCGTGCCCGACGCCCGCTGGCGCACCGTCCTGCACCGCATGCGGCACGACATCCTGGCCCGGCTGCGCGAGACGGCGGGACCCGCGGCGCCCCAGCGGCTCGGCTTCGTCGAGGGGCCGGTCACGCTTCGGGACGTGCCGTCCGGGACCGTCCCGCGTTCCGCGCGGCCGGTGCCCGCTTCCCTCGTCGCCGCCTCGGACTCGATCCCGGACCCCGCGCTGCGCGAGCGGTTCCTGGAGACCGCGGCGCGGTACCTCGACCGGTTCGGCGAGAGGACTCCCGTCGTCCCCGCCCAGGAGAATCCCGATGCGTGAAGCCGTCATCCTGTCCGCCGTGCGCGTGCCCACGGGCCGCTTCCTGGGGACGCTGAAGTCGTTCACCGCGCCGCAGCTCGGCGCGCTCGTCGTGAAGGAAGCCGTCCGCCGCGCCGGCCTCACGGGCGACCAGGTGGACGAGGTCATCATGGGCAACGTGGTCTCGGCCGGCCTGGGCCAGGCCCCGGCGCGCCAGGCCGCGATCCACGCGGGCCTGCCGCCGAAGGTCGGCGCGCTCACGATCAACAAGGTCTGCGGGTCGGGCCTCAAGGCGGTCATGCTGGCCGCGCAGGGCATCGCGACCGGCGACACGGACGTCGTGGTCGCGGGCGGCATGGAGTCGATGTCCAACTGCCCGTACCTGCTCACCGGCGCGCGCGAGGGGCTGCGCCTGGGCCACGGCGAGCTGCGCGACTCGATGATCGGGGACGGCCTGTGGGACGCGTACTCCGACTACCACATGGGCTGCACGGGCGAGATCGTGGCCGAGAAGTACGGCGTGACGCGCGAGCAGCAGGACACGTACGCGCTCGAGAGCCATCGCAAGGCCGTCGCCGCCATCAAGGCCGGGAAGTTCAAGGACGAGATCCTGCCGGTCGCCATCCCGCAGAAGAAAGGGGAGCCGATCGTGTTCGCGGCCGACGAGTCGCCGCGCGAGGACACGTCGCTCGAGGCGCTGGCGAAGCTCAAGCCGGCCTTCAAGGAGGGCGGGACGGTGACGGCCGGCAACGCGCCCGGGGTCAACGACGGCGCCGCCGCGCTGGTGGTGACCTCGGCCGATCACGCGCAGGCGCTGGGGCGGAAGCCCCTGGCCCGCATCGTCGGACAGGCCGTCTCGGGGCTCGATCCCTCGCTCGTGATGATGACGCCCGTCGAGGCCGTCCGGAAGCTGTGGCGGAAGACGGGGTGGACCGCGGGCGACGTGGACCTGTTCGAGATCAACGAAGCCTTCGCGGTGCAGGCGGTCGCGGTGACGCGCGAGCTGGAGGTGGACCCGGCGAAGGTCAACGTGAACGGCGGCGCTGTCGCGCTGGGGCACCCCATCGGCGCCAGCGGCGCGCGCATCCTGACCACGCTCCTCTACGCGCTGCGCGACCGCGGGAAGGCGCGCGGCATCGCCACGCTCTGCCTGGGCGGAGGCAACGGAGTCGCCCTGGCCGTGGAGCTGACGCCCTAGCGATCCAGCCGCGGGGCTATATATACTCCGCGCCGATGAGCGCGGATACGGGGCCGCGGCGAGCCTCATCGCTCCGGGCCCGGCTCTTCCGAGCCCTGTCGATCGCGTGCGCGCTCCCGCTCGGGCTGCTGTTCCTGGTCGAGATCACCCTCTTCACGCGCTATGACAGCGCCGCCGCCCGGGACCGCCTGTCGACCGTCGCGGCGCGGATCGCGCGCGACACCGCGGCCTACGTGTTCGAGCACCGCCGTGCCGTGGAGTCGCTGGCGCACCTGCTGGCGGTCCACTCCATGGACGCCGCCGAGGCCGAGGTCGCGCTGCAGAGCTTCCGCGAGCGCTATCCCGGGTTCCTCACGATGCTGCTCGCGACCCGCGACGGCGCGATCGCGGCGGCCTCTCCGGCCACGGACGCGCAGGGTGTGGCCCACGTCGCGCGGGGCCGCAGCGTCGCCGACCGCGCGTACTTCCAGAAGGCCATCCGGACCGGCCGGCCCTTCGTCTCCTCGGCATTCCAGGGCCGCGGCTTCGGCACGGACCCCATCGTCGCCGTCAGCGCGCCGGTGGGCGCGGGGGCCGGCGTGGTGGAGGGCTCGCTCGACCTCCTCCGGCTGCGCGACGTGATCCTCCCGATGGGAGGACCGCCCGGCACCGAAGCGGTCGTCGAGGACGCCGAGGGCACCGTGGTGTTCTCCTCGATGCCGGGGGTGAAGCCGCTGGGCCGCAGGCCGGTCGACGAGCCGGGCGTGCTGATCGTGCGCGCACCGATGGCCGAGCTGGGATGGCTGGTCACGGCGCGCGTGAGCGCGGGCGCGATACACGAGCAGCGGAACCGGTTCCTGGCCGCCACCGCGGCCGCGGCGCTGCTGGCTCTGGTGGTCGGCTTCCTGGTGGCACGGCGCCAGGCGGGCGAGATCACGGGGCCGCTTTCCGAGCTGGCGGGCTCGCTCCACTCGTTCGAGGCGGGCCGGGACGTGGATCCGTCGCGGCCCGAACGGGCGCCCGCCGAGGTCCTCGAGCTGTTCGACGGCTTCGCCGCGCTGGCGGCGCGCCTGCGGGTGGCCCACCACGACCTGCGGGCCGTGCTGGCGGGCCTCGAAGAGCAGGTCCGGGAGCGCACCGAGACGCTGCGCGAGAGCGAGGAACGCTTCCGGCAGCTCGCGGACAACATCGACGTGGTCTTCTGGGTCCGCAACCTCGAGCCGCCGCGCATGCTCTACATCAGCCCGGCGTACGAGGCCATCTGGGAGCGCCCCCGCGTCGAGCTGGAGCAGGACGCGATGGCCTTCACCCAGTCCATCCATCCCGACGACCGCGGGCGCGCGCTGGCGGCGATCGCCCTCCAGCCGCAGGGGCCCTATGCCCAGGAGTACCGGATCGTCTGCCCGTCCGGAGAGGTGAAGTGGATCCGCTCCATCGGCTTCCCGGTGCACGACGCGCACGGGACGGTCATCCGCATCGCCGGATTGTCGGAGGACGTGACCGAGCCCCGCCGCCTGGAGCAGCTACGGCAGGACCTGACCAACACGATGGTGCACGACCTGCGCACCCCGCTCACGGGCCTGCTGGCCGGGATCGACGTGGCGATGCAGGCCGACATCGGCCCCTCGGTGCGCAGGGAGGCACTGGAGGTCGCGCTGCGGTCCGTGCGGAAGCTGCTGTTCCTCATCGACGCGATCCTCGACGTGAGCCGCCTCGAGTCGGGACGGTTCCCCCTCGAGCTGGCCCTCGGCGATCTGGCCCGGGTCGTCACGGACGTGGGCTGCTCGTTCCAGGCCCTCGCGGCGTCGGGCGGCATCACCCTGGACCTGCAGGTGGCGGAGGTGCCCTTGCTGCGCTTCGACGAGATGCTGATGCGGAGGGTGATCGAGAACCTGGTCGGCAACGCGCTCAAGTTCACCCCTTCCGGGGGCGTCGTGCGCGTCCGCGTGGAGCCGGGCGAAGGCATGGTCCGCGTGAGCGTGAGCGACGACGGCCCGGGCATCGAGCCGGAGCTGGCCTCTCGGCTCTTCCAGAAGTTCGTGACAGGCCGCCGGCCTGGCCGCGGGTCCGGTCTGGGACTCGCCTTCTGCCGACTGGCGGTGGAAGCGCACGGCGGCGCCATCTGGCTGGACTCCCGTGCCGGGCGAGGCGCGACGTTCCAGGTCTCCCTGCCGCTGCGCGAGCGGGGCGCCGCGGCGGACGCCTGATCGAGGCTCGCGCCCCGACGCGCGCAAGTTCTCGTGCCCGGGCCCCCGCACGGCTGGGAGCGTCTAGAATCGCAAGAACGACGGCGAGGAGGCCATGCAGTGAAGATCGCAGTACTGGGTGCCGGGACCATGGGCAACGGGATCGCGCAGGTGTTCGCTCAGCACGGCCACGACGTGGTCCTGCGCGACCTGGAGAAGCCGATACTGGATCGGGCGCGCAGCACCATGGAGCGCAGCCTCAACAAGCTCGTCGACAAGGGCCGGCTGACGACGGTGGACCGCGACGCCACCCTCTCGCGCGTGCGGGCCACGACGGACCTGGACACGGTCCCGGGCTCGCGCCTGGTGATCGAGGCGGTGGTCGAGGACTTCGACGTGAAGGCGGAGCTGTTCCGCACCCTCGATCGCATCATGGCGACGGAGGCGATCCTCGCCTCCAACACGTCCGCCATCTCCATCACGCGGCTGGCCACCGCCACCCAGCGGCCCGACCACGTGATCGGCATGCACTTCATGAACCCGGTGCCGCTCATGACGCTCGTCGAGGTCATCCGCGGGCAGGCCACGTCCGACCAGACCACGCGCACGGTCATGGACCTGACCAAGGGGATCGGCAAGACGGCGGTCGAGGTGAACGACTACCCCGGGTTCGTCTCGAACCGCGTGCTGATGCCCATGATCAACGAGGCCATCTTCGCGGTGTTCGAAGGGGTGGCGGCGCCCGAGGCCATCGACCAGGTCATGAAGCTGGGCATGAACCACCCGATGGGCCCGCTCACGCTCGCGGACTTCATCGGCCTCGACGTGTGCCTGGCCATCATGAACGTGCTGCACGAGGGGCTGGGCGACCCCAAGTACCGGGCCTGTCCTCTGCTCAAGCGGATGGTGGACGCGGGCTGGCTGGGCCGGAAGACGGGGCGCGGGTTCTACACCTACACGGAAGCCTGACCCAGGCGTCAGCCGCGGTCCATCAGCGTCCCCATCGCGATCGCCTTCTCGACCAGCTCCTGCAGCCTCGAGAGCGAGTCGGGGGGCAGCTTCGCGGTCCCGCCCTTCATGGCCTGGGCCATCTCCGCGTCCTCCGCGGGCGTCGTGGGCTGCTCCTGGCGCACGCGCTCCTGGTAGGTGCCCAGGCGGGCCCGCTCGCGCGCGCCCATGCCCGCGTACAGCGCGGCCGTGATGCGTGAGAGGTCCTGCACCTCGGCCGGCGTCAGGCCCGCCACGCCCGCGAGGGACCACCGGTGGCCCAGCCGGAAGACGTCGGTGGCGGTCAGCTTGCGGTTCGGGTAGCGGTCCAGCAGGGCGCGCACCGCCGCCGGCGACAGGTGCGGCGCGATCTCGGCCACCTGGCGCGTCAGGTTGCCGATGTCCTTCGAGAGCACGGGCGTGAAGCGCAGGCTGCGCTCCAGGGCCTGGAAGGCCTCGGCGGCCGCGTCTCCCCGCGCCTCCGGCGCCCAGGCGTAGAGCGTGAAGTAGCGCCAGCCGTCGCGCCAGAACACGAACCACGCGCGCACGTTCTGCTCGTTGGCGCGCCACTTCACGGACAGCTTCTGCGCGTCCACGCCGCCGACCGAGATGGGCGTGACGCCGAGCTCCTGCACCCCCTCCTCGCCCTTGACGTGCTGGTCCCGCACGCGGTCCAGGTGGGCGCCGGGCGTGCCCGGCCCGTCGCGCAGCTCCTCGATGCCCAGGACGGCCAGCGCGGTGGAGTCGCGGTGCGCGAAGCCCGTGCGCCCCTGCTCGTCCTTCACGGGCGGGCTGTCGGACCGCAGCCGCGTCCAGCCCCCGGGCGCGCTCAGCGACAGCCCCAGCGCCTCGTCCGCGAAGTCGCCGTCGTCCGAGGCCCAGTCCGCGATCTTCTGGCGCGCGTCGCGCTCCAGCGCCCGCCGCGCGCCGATCTCGATGGCGTAGGCGCCGAGGCTGTAGACGGCCAGGATGCCGATGCAGATGCCGACCCGCAGGCGCGAGTGGTCCTCGCCCACCAGCAGGCCCACCAGGGCCACGTACGGGATGACGATCAGCGTCGCCGCGACCAGCCACACGATGGGGCCCGCGTCCTGCTGCTCGCTCACGAACGCCATGGCCGCCAGCAGCGCGAGCAGGCCCAGCGTCGCCACCACCAGCACGAAGCGGCGGGCGATGACGCTCCCCTGCAGCAGCGCGATCCCGAGCATCACCTGGATGAAGGCGGTCCCGTACATCTGGCCCGCGGTGGCCTCGGTCGGCAGCAGCGTCTTGAGGGCGGTCACGCGCAGGATCGCGATCACCGCCGACACGATGAACAGGATGCCCGCCGCGCGGACGCCCAGCTCCTGGGCGCCGGCCCGCGGCTGGGGCCGGGCTCCCATCGGCCGGGGAGGCACGCGATGGGCGACAGCGGGCATGTTGTCCTCCGGAATCGGGCGGCGAGTATATACGCTAGAATCCTGCCCGCGAAGTGCTGCTCCTACCCCTGAGCCGCGAGGAAGGCGGGCCGCGCACCGTCCCCTGGCTGACCCTCGTCATCGTCGCCCTCAACGTGCTGGCGCTGGTAGCGGTGGACGTCGTCACCGACGAAGGACCTCTCACGGACGCGGTCGGCCGGCTCATCGGGTTCCTGAAGCAGCACCCCTACCTCGAGCTCAGCCCGGCGATGACGCGGATGCTCGACGACGACATGGTCGAGGAGCTGGGCGAGCGCCGCAGCGCGTTCCTCGGATCGCGCGCGCTGCCCAGCATGGAGGTGTTCGAGCGCGAGCGGCACGAGCTGGCCGACCGCGAGCAGGGCGTCATCGACCAGCTGCGCGCGCTGCCCAGCCAGCGGTGGGGCTTCGTGCCGGCCCAGCCGTGGTCGGTCACGTTGCTGACGAGCCTCTTCCTGCACGGCGACTGGATGCACCTGATCGGCAACCTGGTGTTCCTGTGGATCACCGCGCCCTTCCTGGAGGAGCGACTGGGGCGCGGGGGGTTCGCCGGCCTCTACCTCGCGTCGGGCGTCGTCGCCAGCGCCGCGCACGCCATGCGCTTCCCCGACAGCGCGGTCCCGCTGGTCGGCGCGTCGGGCGCCATCGCGGGGCTCATGGGCGCCTTCGTCGTCTACTTCGCCGCCACCCGCATCCGGTTCCTGGTGCTGCCCACGCCCGTCGTGATCACGCTGCCCGCGCTCGTCGTGTTCCCGCTGTGGCTGGTCGAGCAGATGTTCCTGTCGCGCTACGGCGGGGCCGACTCGGGAGTCGCCTTCGGCGCGCACGTGGGCGGATTCCTGTTCGGCATCGCGGCGGGCGGCGTCGCGCGGCTGGCCCGGCCGGACCCGGGAGCCTCGCCCCGCGCCGGGTCGCGACGCTCGCCGGCGGCCGACCGCGACGCGTTCGAGGACGCGCTCGAGCAGGGCGACGCCGCGCGCATCGGCGAGACGGGCGCGCGGCTGCTCGAGCAGCTGCGCCAGGCGGGCGAGCCGGAGGCGGTCGCCTTCGTCGAGGAGGTGCGCGAGCGCGCCGCCTTCGTCCGTCCGGCCCGCCTGTGGCTGGCGGCGGCGGCGCTGCTGGAGCGGCACGACGCGGAGGGCGCGCTCGCGATGTACCAGGAGCTCGTGGACGACGCGCCCGACGGCCCGGCCGCGCTGCGTGCGCTGATGCGGCGCGGGGACCTGCTGCGCCGCCAGGGCCAGCCGCGCGAGGCGCGCCACGCTCTCGACCGCGCGCTGCGCCACCCCGCGTGCACGCCGGCCTTCAAGGAAGCGATCGAGAGGAGCCTGGCCGCGCTGCCACGGACCTAGGGCCGCGCTCCGGTGCCGCTTCGCGGCGGCGCTGACAGCGGGCGGTTCACGCGCCGCTTCGGGCACACCACTCGCGCGCCCCCAGCCGCGCCCTCAGCCCAGCTCGCCGATCTGCTTGTCGAGGTGGGCGACCGCCTTCTGGAGCATCGCGCGGTAGCGGTCGTCGGTCGTCTGCTCCAGGCGGTGCTGTGCGTCCGCGCGGGCGAGCTCCAGCCCCCGGCGGCGGAGGGCCGCTGCGGGGTCGGCCGGCGCGTCGCGCCGCGTCGAGCGGCGGTCCTCCGCTTCCGCCTGCTGGTCCGCGACCGACTTGCTCTCGAAGCCGCGAGCCATGGGTTCCTCTCAGGCGGAGCGCCGCTTGCGCAGCCGCCAGGACAGCACGAGCCAGGGCGCCAGCGCCAGGACTTCCCAGGTCACCGCCACGATGTTGTGGCGCAGCGTCTTCACGTCCAGTGTACGCCCGATGTCCATGAAGATCGGCCACGGGAACTTGAAGTGCGCGGACGAGAGCGGCCACAGGGCCATGAGCCCGATCGGCGGGTGCGTGTCGCGACCGAAGTAGTCGAGCGCGACGTGGCTGGCCCAGCCCAGCGCCGCGGCGGCGGCCCAGCGGGGCGGACGCGGCAGGCGCCACGCGATCGCGAGCCCCCAGGCCAGCAGGCCCGCGATGGCCGCGCAGCCGATGCTGTGGCTCTCCGCCTGGTGGTGGTTCCGGCCGTCCACGAAGCGGAGCAGCAGATCGAGGTCCGGCACGACGGCCGCCGTCACGAAGACGGCCGCGCGCGCGAGGCTCGTCGCCTCCTCGCGGTCGCGGGCGGTCAGGACGTGGAGGGTCAGTGCGACGATCGTGTGACCGGCGGGCGAGGGCACCGCTGGTGATTCTAACGGCGACCGGAAAAGCAGAAGGCCCGGGGCAACCACCCGGGCCTCTGGCGAAGGGACCGTCGCGCGGCCTAGAGCCGGCGCTCGAAGATCTTGAAGTCGCTCTTCTCCGCCTCGACGATGTCGTCGAGGAGCGCGTAGATGGCCGCGATCTTGCGGTCCTTGTGGAACTTGTCGTCGAAGGCCGTGAACTCCGCCTCGTCCTTGAAGCGGAAGACCTCCATGAAGTAGTTCCCGCGGCTGCGGTCCTCGTACACGGTGCAGTCGTTGCCGCCGATGCCCGAGAGCAGCGGCTTGAGCTCGCGCATCAGGTCGAAGAACTCGCCGCGGCGCCCGTCGCGGATCGAGTAGGTGATCGCGAGCATCACGCCGGCTTCGGCGAAGTCCGGCACCACGAGGGGACCACGGGCCGGCGTCACGGCCGGCTTGCGCTGGTCGCGCGCGGGCGGCATGGAACGGGCCGGAGTCACGAGGACCGGACGCGGCGGCGCGACGTGCCTGGTCGGCAGGGGCGAGGGGATGGGCTCCGGCCGGACGCCCCGCGCGTGAGTGTTGCGGGCTGGCGTCGTCGCGCGCGCGCGACTCACCGACGTCTTCCGGGAGCTCTTCTTGTTGCGGGCCGAGGCCTTGCTCCGCGACGGCGCGCCCGACGACCGGCGCTTGCTGGCATGGGTCTTGGTCCGCGCGGAAGGCTTGCGCGAGCGGGACGACGACGCCCGGCTCGGTCGCGTGGCCTTCTTCTTCGTACGCCCTGACTTCACTGGAGTCCCCCTACGGTCGGGAAGAAAGGAACTACGAGGACTTTGGCCCGACCACCGAAAGCATTCTATCAAAGCGACTACCTGGCCGGCCACTTTTTTATGGCTGGGGGGGTGGGACCTGTGTCACAAACGACACATTTTCTACTAAACCATTTGGCGGTAGCGATTTAGAACGCGTGGCCGAAGCCCGCCGAAAAGGCGGTTCGGCCGTCCCCGGACAGGCTCCAGCCGTAGTCCACCCGGACCACTCCCGCCCCCGACCACCCCAGCCGGAGCCCGACTCCGACGTCCGCGAGAGAGCCGTCGTCGCCGGCGGCGCGCCGTGTGATCTGGATCACGTCGGCGAATACCGCGAAGCCGAGCTGCGCGACGGGTCGTGCCCACAGGCGCTGGCGCCACTCGAGGTTGAGCAGGCCCATCGACCGTCCGATCGGCGTCGCGCCCAGGATGCCGTCCGTCTTCTGCTCGTGTCCGCGCAGCGGGTACTCCGCCTCGGAGCCCGCGCCCGGGGCGTACATCATGTCGAGCGGCATGCCGCTGGTGCCGGCGCCCAGCGACAGGCGCGCGGCGATCGTCGAGCGCCCCAGGGCGTGATCGTCCGGGGTGGCGAGCTCCCGCTCGACGCGCAGCGAGAGCGCGGCCTGGGAGAACGGGACGTCCGAGCCCAGCGCCGCCAGCGCGCTGCCTCCGCTCAGCGTCGCGTGGAGGCGCAGGCGCGCCGAGTCCACGAGGGACCTCTCGACGCGGAGGCCCAGCGCGGACACGATGCCCTCGGGGGCGTCCGGACGCGGGCGCGAGAACGTCCGGTCGCGGAACTGCCAGCCCAGCTCGACCACCGTCCGCGGCCCCACGACCCGGCGCAGCGCGACGTCGGGCCCGCGCGTGCGCATCGTCAACGGACCGTCCGCCAGCGCGTACTGCGGCCGCGCGCGCTGGCCCACGACCAGCAGCCTCGCCGGAAGCCCGAAGGGGCGCGGCCACGAGACCGAGCCCAGCACGTGCGGCTGCGTGCTCTCCCACTTGTACTCGGCCCGCAGCACGACGCCCTCTCCCCCCGCGTTCCAGTAGGCCAGGCGCGCCTGGTGCCTCAGCGCGTTCGCGCCAGCCGAGACGGCCAGCTCCTTCCAGGACCCGAAGCCGTGCCGTTCGGCCAGCGCGACCTCGACGTCGGCACGCCGGTCCTCGCGCGGGACGGTGCGCACGCGCACGCGTGGGAACACGCCGACCTCCTGGAGCCGCAGGCGCGCCTCGCGGAACGAGTCGGCGCGCAGCAGGTCGCCCTCGACGAACCGCAGCTCGCGCCGCGCGACGCTGTCGCGTGTCTTGGCCAGCCCGGTGACGCGCACCTCGCCCAGCCGCGGCTGTTCGAGCCGGTTCCACTCGTCGAGCGCGTCCTCGAACCGCCCCAGCAGCTGCAGCGCCGAGGCGCGCAGCTCGCGCGCGTAGGGGTCGTCGCGCAGGGCCAGCGCGCGCGCGAGGCCGTCCGCGGCCGCGTCGTACCGTGCCTCGAGGAAGTCGAGCCCGGACCGCTCGACCAGCGCCTCCGGCCGCCGTCCGTCCATCAGGATGGCCCGGTCGAAGGTGGTGCGCGCCTCGGCGGGCCGCCCCTGCCGGGCCTGCTCCATCCCGAGCGCCACCAGCGCCTCGTACGACGTCGGTCCGGCCGCGGGCGCCTGGAGGAGGATCAGGACCAGGTGCCCGATCATGGATCGGCCGGCATCACCAGCAGCGTCCAGTGGCCCGCGCCCGCCCAGCGCTCCTCGAACGTCTCGCGCGCGACCGTGCGCGAGGCTCCGTGTGCGGGATCGTGGACCACCACGTCCTCGCCGTCGAACCCGACGACGACGACGTTGTGGAAGCGCCCGCGGCCCATGTCCCAGGCCACGATCAGCGGACGTCCCTTGCCGACGTATTCGCGCAGCTGCTCCGCGTCGCCCCGGTAGGCGACCGCGGTGAGCCCGCGCGACCGCGCTGCCTCCGCCAGGCGCGACCCCGCGACGCCCTTGAGCTCGCGCGCGTCGAGCTCGTCCGCCAGCTCCTCGTGGGACGCCGCGCGGCCCCAGTAGCGCAGGACCATGGCCAGCGCGGCCGGACCGCAGGTGTCGCCCGTTTGCGGCACGAACGGCACGTCGAGCGCGGCCGCCAGCAGGGCGGCGGACAAGAGGGACATCGGCCGAAGCATAGCGCCGACGTCAGCGGCCGATCGATGCGCCTCCGCAAGTCGGCGGCCAGCTGCGGTCGGCGCCGGGCACGAGGTCGGCGACGAACAGCTCGCCCGAGTCCCTCTCGACCGCCTGCGCGAACAGCAGGCGGTCGGCCCGCGGGGGGAGCAGCGGTCCCACCTGGAAGACGTGGGCGCGCATGAAGACGACCTCGCGCCCGTCCGGCGAGAACGTGGGCGACGACTCGTCCTGGTCGCTCGACAGCTCGGGCGGCGTCCAGCGAACGGCCGTGCCGGCGCCGGCGGCTCCGAGCGAGAGCGCGACGGCAAGGACGAGGCGCCTCACGCGGCCGCCACCGCCTCGATCTCGAGCAGCCACGCCTCGTCGTAGATGCCGCAGACGACGATCGTGAGCGCCGGGGCCCGATCGCCCAGGAGCTCCTTGCGCACGGCGGCATTGTCCGCGCGGTAGCGGCGGTCGGACAGGAAGATGGTCACCTTCACGAGGTCGTCGAGCGTCATCCCGGCCGCGGCCAGCTGGGCGACCACGTTCGACCAGGCCAGGCGGGCCTGGGACGGGAAGTCCGACGGCACCGTGCCGTCCCCGTCGGCCGGGACCTGCCCGCTCACGAAGAGCAGCCGCCGCGCGCCGGTCACCTCGTGCGCCTGGCAGTAGGCGGAACCCTTCTCCAGGTTGTGGGCCCGGTGCGCCGCGGGGGCGCGGGAGCCGGCGTCGAGCGGACCGGCGGCGGCGGCCAGGGCGGCGACGGCGGAGCGTCGTGTCACGTTTGGCACCTCGCTTTCGGTTGTGCGCCGCGCGCGGCGGCGCGAACATGCAAGAGGATGCCGCACGGTCCGCGTGCTGCCAATCGGCATCTCGCGCGCGGAGCCGTCCTTCGGGCGGCGCGGGCGTCGAAAGGACGGTGGATGGACGAGATCGACCGCCGGATCCTCGGGCTGCTGCGCGAGGACGCCCGCGCGCCGCTCAAGACGATCGCGGCCGAGGTCGGCCTCGCCCGCAGCTCCGTGCGGCAGCGCATCGACCGGCTCGAGCGCGAAGGCGCCATCCTGGGCTACCGGGCCGAGCTGTCGCGTGAGGCGTCGGGGGGCGACGGCATCCGGGCATTCCTGCTGCTTCGGCTGCGCCAGACGCCCGCGACCGAGGCGCTGCGGCGGATCGCGGCCATGCAGGCGGTGAGGCGCTTCTATTCCGTGACGGGCGACCTCGACCTCGTGGTCGAGGTCGAGACGCCCACCATGCAGGACCTGAACCGGACGCGCGACGCCATCGCCAGCCTGGGCCAGGTGGCGGACGTCACGACCGCGCCCGTCTTGAAGGTGGAGAAGGAGGGATGAGGGACCCTCGCGGGCGAGCGCGGCTTTCCCCTCCCGGCCTTGTGCCGCGGGCTTCGAACGCGCGAACATGCGGGAAGCACGTCGCGCGACGCCCCGTCGCTCGCCGTCGCCTGGAGGGTTGAAGGATGTCTCGCCTCCTCTTCGCCGTGCTCCTGGCGGCCGCGTCCGAGTGCCCTTCCTCGCAGGTCGGCCCGGCGTCGCCCCCGCCCACGACGGTGGCCGTCGTCCAGGAAGCGGCCTGCTTCTCGCAGAGCGACTGCTCGGGCCAGCAGATGTGTGTCGATCCGCGGTACCCCGTCTGCGGGGCCCAGCCCGTCTGCGAAGGCATGACGCTCTGCGGCTGCCAGTGCGTCACCGCCTGCACGGCCACGAGCTGCGCGGCCGACGAGGTCTGCGGGTCGGGCGGGTGCTGCCTGCCCCGGACCTGCGAGACGGACTCCGAGTGCGCCGTCCAGGGCACCCGCTGCGTCGCCGGACAGTGCAGGCGCGGCGGGACCTGCAGCCTCCCGCCCCCTTGAGCTTTTTCGCCAGCGATCGGACCTGCCCCGGCCGGACCCGCCCCTAGGATTCCACCCGTGCGGGGGCGGTCCCGCCGAGCGCACGCGACCAAAGGCAAGGAGAGAGGCGAATGGCTGACGACAAGAACGAGCGGGCGAAGGCGATCGAGGCGGCGCTGGCCCAGATCGACAAGCAGTTCGGCAAGGGCTCGATCATGCGGCTGGGCAGCCGCGAGAAGATCGACGTCCCCGCCATCCCCACCGGGTCGCTCTCGCTCGACGCCGCGCTCGGCGTCGGCGGGTTCCCGCGCGGCCGCGTGATCGAGATCTACGGACCGGAGTCGTCGGGCAAGACCACCCTCGCCCTCCACGTCATCTCCGAGGCGCAGCGGCGCGGCGGCATGGCCGCCTTCGTCGACGCCGAGCACGCGCTCGACGCCGTCTACGCGGGCAAGCTGGGCGTCGACACCGACAACCTGCTCGTCTCGCAGCCGGACAGCGGAGAGCAGGCGCTCGAGATCACCGAGGTGCTGATCCGCTCCGGGGCCGTGGACGTGCTGGTGGTCGACTCCGTCGCGGCCCTCGTGCCGCGCGCGGAGCTGGAAGGCGAGATGGGCGACGCGCAGATGGGCATGCAGGCGCGCCTCATGAGCCAGGCCCTGCGCAAGCTCACCTCCGTCGTGGCCAAGAGCAAGACCTGCCTGGTCTTCATCAACCAGCTGCGCGAGAAGATCGGCGTGATGTTCGGGAACCCGGAGACGACCACGGGCGGCCGCGCGCTCAAGTTCTACTCCTCGATCCGCCTGGACATCCGCCGCATCGCGTCCCTGAAGGAAGGCGACGAGGTCATCGGCAGCCGGGCCAAGGTGAAGGTCGTGAAGAACAAGGTCGCGGCGCCGTTCCGCGAGGCCGAGTTCGACATCCTCTACGGCGAGGGCATCAGCAAGGAAGGCGACCTGCTGGACCTGGGCGTCGAGCTCAAGGTCATCGAGAAGTCGGGGGCCTGGTACGCGTTCGACGGCGAGCGCATGGGCCAGGGCCGCGAGAACGCGCGCCAGTTCCTGAAGGACAACGCGGACGTGCGGACCGAGGTCGACTCGCGTCTCCGCAAGGGCATGGGCCTGCCGGTCGTCGAGAAGGAGGCGGCTCCCAGGCACGACAAGGCCGACGTCGTGCCCATGCCGGAGAAGAAGAAGGCGTAGCGCTCGGCCGCGAACCCGCCCGGCCAGGGGGCGTCCTCGTGACGCCCCCTTTCCTTTTTCGGCCGTCCTTTCCGGACACTCCGGCGTCGGATTCTGGTAGGTTCGCTGGAAGCGGAGGGACCCTGGATGCGTGCTCGGTACGTCTTCCTCCCTGCCGTTGCCCTGGCCGGTCTCGGCTTCGCCGCTTTCGCGACGGAAACGCCGCCTTCCCCGCAGCCACGATCGTCGCCAGCCGCCCCGCGTGGGACGCCGGCTCCCCCGCCGGTGCTCGAAGGCATCGTGCGCGGCCCGGCCGGCAAGCCGATCGAGAAGGCGCTCGTGGTGGCGCTGTGGACGGAGCCGCGGCCAGGCGATACCGCCTCCACCCGCACCGACGCGCAGGGACGCTTCCGCCTCGACCTGAAGAGCCGCGCGAAGCACCGCGTGCGCGCCGAGGCACCCGGGCTCGCGGGCCGGACCCTCAAGGACGTCGTACCCGGCACGCCGCTCGCGATCGACCTCGCGCGCGGCGGGCGCATCGACGGCGTCGTGCGCGACGGCGCCACCGGCCAGCCCGCGGCGGGCATCCGCGTCGAGACCCGCGACGGCGATGCCATCGGCCTGGCGGAGGATCCGGACGCCGGACGCATCGAGGCGACGACGGACGGCGAGGGCCGCTTCGCGCTGACCGGGCTCGGTCCCGGCCGGCACGCGATCACCGCTCGGGCGCGTGGGCGCGGGTACGCCTCGCGCAGCGGCGTGGCCCTGGGCGCGCGCGTCGAGATGATGCTGGAGCCGGCCGCGACGCTGTTCGGCGTGGTGAGCGGCCCGGACGGCAAGCCGGTGGCGGGTGCGATCGTCTCGACGATGGCGATGCGCAGCACGCGGGCGCCGCGCCCCGAGCGCTCGGACGAGTCGGGCCGCTACGAGCTGAACGGGCTCGCGGCAGGCCTCTACGACGTCGCTGTTCGCGCGCCGGGCCTCGCGCCGGCGGCCATTTCCGACGTGGTCCTCGACGGCCGCGACGACGTGCGGGTCGACGTGACGCTGCGGCCGGGCGCGCGCGTGACCGGGCGGCTGGTCGGCGCGAACGACAAGCCGCTCGCGGGCGAGGTCTCGATCGGAGAGCTCGACGGCCACCCGGCGCCGCACGGGCTGGCCGACCTGCTGCGGGCGGAGGCGGGCGAGGACGGGCGGTTCGCGATCGACGCGGTGCCGGTCGGCGCGCACGCGATGGGCGCGACCGCCGCTGGCCTGGGCGCCAAGCGGGTCGAGCTCGAGGTGAGCGCGACGCAGCGCGCGGTCGACCTCGGGGACGTGCGGATGGAGGCGGGCCTCGTCATCCGCGGCCGCGTGCGGACCGCCGCGGGCGACCCGATCGCGAACGCGCACGTGCAGGGTGACGCGAGCCAGTCGCGCACCGGCACCTCGGCCCGGACGCACACCAACGACGAGGGCGCGTTCGCGATGGGCGGCCTCGAGGCGATGACCTATCGGCTCTCCGCCAGCGCGCCGGGGTTCGGGACCACGCGGCTCGACGCCGAGGCGGGCGGCGATCCCGTGGACGTGGTGCTCGAAGCCGCCGGCCGGATCGTGGGGCGCGTCCAGGACGAGCGCGGGCAGCCGATCGACTCGTTCGACGTGATCGCGCGTGCCGTTTCGGAAGGCAAGCCGGGCGCGTTCGAGCAGTTCCAGAGCGAGGACGGGCGCTTTGCGCTGGAGAACGTCTCGCCTGGTGACTACGCGGTCTCGATCCGCGCGCCGGAGCGCGCGTCCGCGAGCGTCTCCGCGAAGGTCGCGGTCGGGATGCCGGCCGACGTGGGGACCGTGAAGCTCGGCCCGGGCGCATCGATCCGCGGGACCGTCGTGGACGGCGGCGGCGGCTTCGTGGGCGGCGCGAGGATCACGATCACGCCGTCGGCTCAGCCGAGCTTCACCACGACGTTCGAGAACCAGCCGGAGGTCGTGAGCGATCGCGCGGGC
>JAICEW010000040.1 GCA_025923995.1 Vicinamibacteria bacterium
ATGGTCGCGTTCTTCCGCGTGACGTCGGCGGCCAGCGTGTACGTGTACGGCAGCATGCGGTAGCGCAGCTGGTCGAAGGCGAGCTGGGTCTTGTACGCCCGGTGCCCCTCGTCGCCGAAGAACCACATCTCGCGGTTCGGGAACTGGCCGTGGACGCGCGTCAGCGGGCAGAACGTGCCGAACTGGAACCAGCGCGTCACCAGCTCGCGCCATTCCTCGACGTCCTGCGGCTTGGGGTCGGGGCCGGACCACTTCCGCGGCACCGTGAAGCCCCCGATGTCGGTCGTCCACCAGGGCACGCCCGACAGCGACATGTTGAGCCCCGCGGGGATCTGCTTGGCCAGGCTGTTCCAGTCGGCCGAGATGTCCCCCGACCAGGCGGCGGCCGCGTAGCGCTGTGATCCCGCGAACGCGGAGCGCGTGAGCAGGAAGACGCGCTTGTCGGGGTCGGCCTGGCGCTGGCCCTCGTAGACCGCCTGGCTGCTCGGCACCACGTACGCGTTGGCCATGCGCGCGCCCGAGCCCAGCGCGGTCGGGTGCATCGCCGCCTTGAGCGCGCCGGGCGTGCCCTCGCCCACCAGCTCGGGCTCGGTCGCGTCCATCCACCAGGCGTCGACGCCCTTGCTGAACAGGCCCTTGTTCATCATGTCCCAGAACAGCGCGCGGGCCTCGGGGTTGAACGCGTCGTAGAACGTGTGGACGTGGTTCAGCCAGTCGGTGGTCGGCCGCTTGAGCGTCTCGGGATACAGGAAGCCCTTCTCCTTCATGACCCGGAAGTTCTCGGTGCTCGCGTAGAACTTGGGCCAGACCGAGATCATGAGCCGCGCGTGATGGCGGTCGTGGATCTCCTTGATCCAGGCCGCGGGGTCCGGGAAGCGCGTCTCGTCGAACGCCTGCGAGCCCCACTGGTCGTCCTTCCAGTAGAGCCAGTCCTGCACGATGGTGTCGATGGGGATGCCGCGCCGCCGGAACTCCGCCAGCGTGTCGAGGCTCTCCTGCTGCGTCTTGTAGCGCTCGCGGCTCTGCCACAGGCCGAGCGCCCAGCGCGGCATGAGCGGCGCCGGGCCCGTCAGCTCGCGGTAGCCGGCGACCACGTCGTCGAGCCGGGGACCGTAGACGAAGTAGTAGTCGATCCCGTCACCCACCTCGGACCACAGCGACGTGTGCGTGCTGCGCGGCGGCGTCTTCCACTTGAGCCGCAGCGTGGTGTCGCCGTCCTCCTTGCGCCACTCGAGGCGGATGGGATGCCGCGTCTTCTCGCGCCAGGTGAGCCGGAAGCTGTCCCACCACGGCAGCCAGCCCTGGCGCCACGTGTCGAGCAGGAGCATCCCGTCGACGGTGAGCCGCACGCCGTTGTTGGCGAACGTCGAGAGGTCGTACGGTCCGGCCGCGCCGCTCTGGATCGCGCCCTCCCACACGACGCACACGGGGCCCTCGCCGAACTTGGGATGGATGGCCTGGCTCGTGGCCTGCACCGCGTTGTGGATGGCGGTGATGGCCGGGCGGTCCTCGGGCGCGCCGAACGCGATCGGCGCGTCCTTGCGCACGTCGACCACGGTGCCGGTCGCGCAGTCGCCCTGCCGGTACGTGCCCGTGAGCCCGCCGGGGCTCCCCTTCGCGTCGAAGAGGCTCTCGGCCGGCACGTGCACCGGCTCGCGGATGTCGCCGAACTTCGTGTGCGACGTGTTGTCCCACAGCACGCCCCAGCCGCGGCTCGAGGCCAGGAAGGGCACGACGTCGACGGTGTTGAGCTGGTACAGGTCCACGTCGCGGCCCGAGATGTCCATCCAGCCGTGCTGGTGGGCGCCCAGACCGTAGAGCGCCTCGCCCGCCTGCGGCTCGAACTCGGCCCGCACGTGGAAGGTGGACTCGCCCATCACCTGGGCGGGCGTCATCGAGCGGCCGCCGCCCGTCTTCTCGGCGAGCAGCGTGCGGCCCTGCGGGTCCTGGAACGTGACGGCGCCGCCCGGCAGCGCGACGCGCGCGGTGAGCCGCGCGGTGGCGACGGCGACCGACCCGGTGCCCGCATCGACCTTGAACTCGGTCGGCCGGCAGGCGTCCGGCACGACCACGAGCGTCTTGCGCGCGAAGAAGGTGCCGGCCGGAGCGTCGACCACGCGCACGATGTCGTCGCGGCAGACGCGCACCTCGAGGCGGCGTTCCCCGACCGGCACCGCGATGCCGTCGGCGAGCTTCTCGAACGGCTGGGCCGAGACCGCGCCCACGCCGCAGGGGAGCAGGACGACCGCCAGGACGCGGATGCACCGTGAACGTACACGCAGCCTCATTCGCTCCCTCACATTCGGTAGGCCGGAGAACGGTCGCATGATCCGCGAGGGGCCGCCGCCCGTCAATCGACCGGAAGCCCGTCCCTCATCGCCCTTCTTCGGGCACCTGGCCCGCGAGCAGGAGGACGAGCGCGGCGTTCCAGTTGATCGCGTTCTCGTTCGACGCCCACGAGCCCTGGTCGTCCCGGTAGCGACGCGCGGGCGGAGCGGCCGGCATCGCGTCGATCACGGGATCGCCTCCGTACCGGTTCGGCCCACCCGAGAGCAGGCCCGGCCAGGGAGCCGCGTTGGCGTCGGCGCCGCTGGGCCGATGGTGCGGGTTCTGGAAGGGACGGTCGCCGAGCTGCGTCACCCACGACAGGCCGAAGGTGTTGCGGCCGAGCAGGTAGTGCAGGTTGTCGCGTGCCGCCTGCACGTACGCCGGGTTGGGCGCGATGCGGTCGGCCAGCATCAGAAGCACGCCGTAGTTCGCGACGCCGCCGTTGCTGCCCCAGACGTAGTCCTCCGGACGGAGGCTCACGCGGTACGCGTGGGCACGCGTGCGCGACACGATGGCGTCGGCCGCGGCCACCAGGTCCGCGCGGATGCGGGACCGCACGGGATCGGCGCCGGGGGCCGCGAGCAGGTACGAGACCATCGCCAGGTTGCGCACGTTCGCCCAGTCCTGCGGGTAGCCGCTGCCGACGGCGGGCGCGTAGCGCGCCTGCGCGGACGCGAACGCCTCGGCGTACTCGGTGCGCCCCGTCGTGCGGAACAGCTCCGCCGCCGCCCACAGCCGCTCGTCGGCGCAGTCGTCGTCCCCGTACTCGCCCGTGGAGACGCCGCAGCAGTTGCGGAAGACGACGCCTGGGTTCTCCTCGAGCCACCGCCACGCCTGCTCGGCGGCCGCGCCCGCCGCCGCCGCGAAGGCGGCGTCGTGCGGGGCGTACAGCCGCGCCGCGACCGCCATGAC
The DNA here is from genome assembly GCA_025923995.1 of Vicinamibacteria bacterium. Classification (GTDB taxonomy): domain Bacteria; phylum Acidobacteriota; class Vicinamibacteria; order Fen-336; family Fen-336; genus JAICEW01. Next base: position 3,241 of record JAICEW010000040.1, read on the forward strand.
CGCGGCGAAGTCGCCCGTCGCGCACGATCCCTTGAAGGGAGCGGAGCCGGTGCCCACGATGAAGCGCGGCCCCCCGTCGTCCGACTGCGGCATCACGAAGGAGCCGAAGCGCTCGCTCGTCAGCTTGTGCCAGACGCCGCCGTCCGCGTCCTGCATGGTGAGCATCCAGTCCAGGTTCCAGCGGGCCTCGTCGAGGACGTCCGGCACGCCGTCCCCCGACTCGGGGATGTCGAGGCGCACCCCGCCGACGCGGCCGCGGTGGAGCTCGTACGTCCAGAGCATCTCGCCCGTGCTGATGCCGGAGTTGACGACGTACTTGCCGTAGTCGCCCGCGTCGTGCCAGCCGCGCGAAGACTCGCGGCTGCCGCTGCGACCCGCCGAGGAGTGGAACCGCGCGTCGGGGTTGGGCGTGCCCGCCACGTGGCACGCGGCGTGCGCGTAGCCCGCGTGCGTCGGCGACAGGTCCACCGCGGTGCCGCAGCGCTGCCCGTAGAACGACCGCATGGCCAGCCGGAACGCAGGCACGTAGACGCGCGGGGAGACCTCGAACTCGTGGCTCGTGCCGACGCCGGGGACCTCGATGCGGAAGGCGCCCTCCTGCGTCAGGCGCGAGAAGTCGGCGGTGCGCACCGAGTCGCCGCTGTCGGGGTCGGTTCGCGCCGCGTCCAGCGTCCCTCGCAGCACCGAGGCACCGCCCGCGGCGCGCACGGTGAACTCGGACGCCGCGCCGGCGCCCACGACCATCGCCAGCTTCGTCTCGTCCGGCAGGTAGCCGAGCTGGTCGAGGCGGATCGCGTCCGGCCCGCCACCGGCGGCGGGCGGCGCGTCGTCGGACGGCCCGCACGCCGCCACCAGCACGACCAGGGCTCCCGCCGCCAGCCGCAACCCCTCGCGTGGTCTCGCGCTCATCCCGCGACGATAAACCGCGCGGGGCCCGCGGGGGAAGACCCGGCTCCTTGTCGATTCGAACGGCGGTGCGCTAGGCTTCATGGACCGTGGCGAGCAAGAAGGGCCGGGAGAAGCGGAGGACCGACCGTCCCGCCGGCATCCGCGAGATGGCGGAGACGCTCGGCGTCTCCATCGGCACCGTCGACCGCGCGCTGCACGACCGGCCCGGGATCAGCCCCGCCACGCGGCGCATGGTGCTGGGCCTGGCCGAGAAGCTGGGCTACCGGCCCAACGTGGCGGCGCGCCTGCTCTCGTCGCGCCGCCGCCGGCGCGTGGCCGTGCTGTTCCCGCGCGAGATCGCGTCCTTCTGGGACCTCGTGCGCGACGGCGTGTTCGACATCGCGCGCTCGCTGCAGCCCAACGGCGTCGAGGTGGTCTACCGCCCGCACCCGTCGCTGGTCGAGGGCGAGGTGGAGGCGCTGGAGGAGGCGCTGCGCGAGGACTTCCAGGGCATCCTGCTGGCCCCGGGACAGCCGCGGCGGGTCGAGCCGCTCATCCGCGAGGCCGGGCGCCGCGGCATCGCGGTCATCTGCGTGAACACGGACGCCCCCGGCAGCGACCGGATGTGCACCGTGAGCGTGGACGCGGCCGCCTGCGGCGGGCTGGCCGACGAGCTGATGGGCCGTTTCCTCGGCGGCCAGGGGAAGGTGGTGGTGGTGACCGGCTTCAGCAGCACGGTCGACCACGCCGAGAAGCAGCAGGGGTTCATCCGGGCGCTGCGCGACGGCTTCCCCTCGATCGAGCTGGCCGCGGTCGTGGAGGCGCACGACGACGAGACCGAGGCCTACCTCAAGTGCGTGGACACGTTCGCGAGCGTGGCGGACCTGGCCGGCGTCTACGTGACGACCGCCAACTCGCCGCCGGTCATGCGCGCACTGGCCGCGCGCAAGCGGGCGAACCTCACGACCACGATCACGTCGGACCTCTTCCCCGCGCTAGTGCCGCTCATCCAGACGGGGCACATCGCGGCCACGATCGACCAGCGGCCGTGGATCCAGGGGCAGATCGCGTACCGCACGATGTACAGCCACCTCATCGAGGGCGTGCGGCCGCCGCCCTTCGTGCGCCTGGCCCCGCACGTCGTCATGCGGAGCAACCTGAGCCTCTCGCTCGCGCGCATGGCCGCGGGCGACGAGCTGGCGACGCCCGCACCCGGCGCGCCCGTCGGGGCCTAGCGCGGCCGGTCGCGGGCCAGCAGCGGAATGCGCTGGCCACGCGCGGAGCACGCGATCACGATGCCGAGGCGCCGCTCGCGCGTGGCCTCCTGCTTGGCGGACAGCACCCAGAACGCGACCGTCCGCCGGTAGCCGGGCGGCTGCGCGGACCAGAAGCGGAACGCGTCCGCGTGCGAGCGGAACCGGCGCTTCATCGCCGCGGGCAGGTCGGCGGGCTTCGACTCGAACGAATAGACGCCCTTGGCGGACCGGCGGGCCTCGAACGCCGCCTTTCCCGGCGACGCCATCCGGCCCGCGGCCAGCAGCGCCTCCGCGCGCCGGATGTTGACCGCGCTCCACACGCTGCCGGGCTTGCGCGGCGAGAAGCGGACCGAGAAGCTGTCCGCGTCCACCGAGCGCCGCACTCCGTCGATCCAGCCCCAGCACAGCGCCTCGTCGACGGCCTGCGTGTACGTGAGGCCGCGGTCGCCCGCGTGGACCTTGAAGCAGCGCACCAGGAGCTCCTTCTCCCGGTCGTGCCGGCGCCGGAGCCACGCGCCGAAGGCGGCGGGGCCGGCGAAGGCCCGCAGAGGGGTGGTCACCGCCCCACCGCGCGGCATGCAGAAAATCCTGGCATCGGGGCCCTCGCTGTCGTACTATTCCTTTGTCCGATTTCGTAAATTCGACAAGTGTTTACGTAAGGAAGGCTCAGGAGGTACCTGATGCGACGATTCCTCGGCTGCATCGCTCTCATCCCCTTGTCCGGTTGCGGCGGCTCGACCCCCGCGGCCGATCCTCCCACGGCTGCCACGCCGGCGCCCACCCCGACGCCTTCCGCGCCCACCAATCCATTCGCCGCCGCGTGCGGATCGCCGCTGCCCTCGTTCAACGACTCCTACGGGTTCGGCATCAAGGTCCAGCTCGAGCCGACGCGGAACCGCAAGGTGCTGAACGCGAGCCCGCAGGTCCGCAACGACGCCTACTGCGCGGCGGTCGGCATCGGGGGTCGCGCGTGCAACACCCGCTTCGAGGACAACCCGCAGCGCGTGCCGTGCGACCACTACATGTCCGGCATCTCGGAGTCGACGCGTCCGGGTCCCAACTGGTTCAAGGAGGAGAACGGCCGCCGGCTCCGCTGCGGCGGCATGGGCGTGTCCGCGGAGACGCCGGACTGCAAGCTGAAGGACACGAACCAGTACCTGCTCGACGTCACGGAGCCCGGGAAGTACGTGGCCTGCGGCGGGACCAACTCTCCCGGCACGTGCGGGCACTGCATCCTCGACCCGAACGACTTCGGCGTCATCCACTCCTCCCCCGCCGGCCTGTGCCGCGTGGAAGGGTCGCTCGGGTCCTTCTAGAGCGCACGCAGCTCGGCGAGCAGCGCGAGCCCCAGGGGCCACTCGCCCAGGCCGCTCTCGCCGTTCAAATGGCCCGCGTCGCCCGCGTCGACGAAGCGGCTGCCCCAGGCCTGAGCGTACACGCGCGCGCGCGACGGCGGCACGTAGGGATCGTCGCGGCTCGCGACCACGATGGCCGGGAGCGGGAGGCGCGCCATCGGCATCGGCGCGAACCCCGAGGGGCCCGCCGGGAACGACGGCGCCTCCGGATCGCTGGGCGCGACCAGCAGCGCGGCCTTCGCGCGGCGCGTCGTGCTCGCGGACCAGTGCGCGACGAGCGCGCAGCCCGCGCTGTGCGCGACCAGCACCGGCGGGCGCCCGGTGGCCGCGACCGCGCGGTCGAGCGTCTCCACCCAGTCCGCACAGCGCGGCGCGACCCAGTCCCGCTGGACGACGCGCTCGAACCCGAGGTGGACCGCCTCCCACTGGCTCTGCCAGTGCCTCGGTCCCGAGTCGAACAGGCCGGGCAGGACCAGCACGGGCGGCTCGAGCGCGCTCTCCCGCACCGCCTCGCGGAACACGACGAAGTCGGTCTCCGGGGCCGCGGCTCCGAGCTGGCGCAGGATCGTGGCCGCCTGGCCGCGGTGGTAGGTCGAGTGGTTGACGACGTGGACCAGCATGTCGCGCACCGTCTGCCGTCGCGGATGGCCTTCCAGGCTGCGGAAGGGCACCTCGCGCGCGAGGTCGCCGCCGGTCAGCCCGCGGATCAGTGCGAGCCGTTCCGCCAGCACTTCCCCCAGCTCGAGCGACGGCGGCGTGTCGTGCGGATCCTCGCCCAGGCAGCGGCGCAGCCAGATCCACTCCTCCGCCAGGATGTGGGCCAGCGTGTCCGCGAGCGACGGGAAGCTGCTGGCGACGCGGCGCGCGCGCTGCTCGCTCGTGAGCGCGGCGGACGCCTCGAACAGGCGGCGGTTCGCCCAGGCGTCGAACGTCGACAGCTCGCGGATGTCGTCGGCGTCCATCGGGGGTCGTCCTCATCCGCAGGATAGCGCGTCCGTATAATGGCCGGTCATGTCGCGCGTGCGTGCGCTGGCCGCCAACGTCGGCCTCGCCGGTGGCGCCGTGCTCGCGGTCCTGCTGGTGGCCGAGGGCACGCTGCGCGCCGTCGGCTTCCGCCCCGAGCGCCACCTCACCCGCATCCGGCTGACGAACGCGGCGGACCTGACCGTCCGCGCGAATGCGCTCGTGCTGGACTGCTACCCCAGCGATCCTTCGGGCTCGTTCGACGTCGCGCTTGGCGACGAGTCGGTGCGCCGGCGGTACGCGGCCGAAGGCGTGCGCGGGCTGGAGCGCGCAGCGGAGTTCCCGCACGCGCTGGAGTTCCGCTACAACTCCCGGGGCTTCCGGGAGAAGGAGTTTCCGCCGCGACGCCCGGGCGTGCGGCGTCTCGTGGTCGTGGGCGACTCGTTCACCGAGGGCCAGGGCGCGCGCGAGGCCGATACGTACGTGCGCCGCCTGGAAGGCCTGTTGAACGCGGACGAGCCGGGGACGTGGGAGGTCCTGAACCTGGGCTGGCGCGCGCTGGACTTCCCGAAGCTGCGCGAGACCTTCGACCACGCGCTCGACCTGGAGCCCGACGTCGTCCTGTTCGGGATGGTCCTGAACGACGGCGAGCGGTCCGCCGCGTTCGACCGGCAGTGGCCGGTCCTCAACGACTGGATCATGGTGCGCCGCCCGCCCGAGACCCCCTCGCTGCTGCGGCCGCGCCTCGTTTCCTTCGTGCACGACCGCCTCGAGACGTCCCGCATCGCGCGCGACACCACCCGCTGGTACCGCGACATGTACGGTCCCGCGAACGCGGAGGGGTGGCAGCGCACCCGTGAGGACCTGCGCGCCATGAGGCAGGCGGCGGACCGGCGCGGCGTGCCGCTGGTCGTCGCGCTCTGGCCGCTGCTGGTGGACCTGGAGAAGGACTACCCGTTCGGGGACGTCCACGAGAAGATCGCGCGCGTCTGCGAGCGCTCCTCCATCCCGTTCACGGACCTGCTCCCGGTGCTCCGCGGCCGCCCCACGCCGTCGCTCTGGGCCCACCCGGCCGACTGGCACCCCAACGCGCTCGCGCACCGGCTGGTGGCGGAGGCGCTCGCGCCGCGCGTGCGCGCGCCGGCCGCCCCGCGCTGAGAGGCAGCCAGGTTATCCTTCTCGCTTCGCGCCCGAGCGGGGCGCCTTCGGGAGAGACCATGAGAGCCATCCGAGCCGCCGCCGTGGCCGCCGTGCTGCCCCTGCTGATCGCCGCCTCCCCCGCGCCCGTGACGCTGACGCCGGCCGAGAAGGCCGCGGCGGCGACCATCACGTCCTCGCGGCTGCTCGCGCACACGCGCTTCCTGGCCGACGACCTGCTCGAGGGGCGCGGGCCGGCGACCCGCGGCGACCGCCTGGCGCAGGCGTACATCGCGACCCAGCTCGAGGGCATGGGCTTCGAGCCCGCGGGGCCCGACGGGAGCTGGTTCCAGCCCTTCGACATCGTGGGGGTGAACAGCAAGGCGCCGGAGACGACGCTGTTCCGCAAGGGATCGGACTCGGTGCAGCTGCGCTACCACGAGGACTACATCGCCGGCTCGGGGGTGCAGGCGCCGGACGCGCGCATCGAGGACGCCGAGCTCGTGTTCGTGGGCTACGGCATCGTGGCGCCCGAGCACGGGTGGGACGACTTCAAGGGAACCGACGTCAAGGGCAAGGTCATCGTGGTCATGAACAACGACCCCGAGGACGACCCGAAGCTGTTCGCGGGCAGGACCCGCCTCTACTACGGCCGCTGGACCTACAAGTACGAGCAGGCCGCGCGCATGGGTGCTTCGGGCGCGATCATCATCCACACCACGCCGTCGGCCGGGTACGGCTGGCAGGTGGTGCAGACGTCGTGGAGCGGCGAGCAGTTCTCGGTGCCCGCGGGCAGCGAGCCCCAGCTGCAGGTGAAGGCGTGGGTCACCGAGGACTCCGCGCGCAAGATCGCGACGCTCGGCGGCCAGGACCTGGACGCGCTGCGCCGCTCCGCCCAGGCGAAGGACTTCAAGCCGGTCCCGCTGGGCGTCCGCTGGAGCGTGGCGCTCACGAACACGGTGGGGCGCAAGCAGACCGGCAACGTGATCGGCCGCCTGCCGGGCAGCGACCCCGTGCTGTCGAAGGAGGCGGTCGTCTTCAGCGCGCACCACGACCACCTGGGCGTGCGCGAGGGGGCCACGGCCGGCAAGGACGCGATCTACAACGGCGCGCACGACAACGCGTCCGGCGTGGCCGCGCTGCTCGCGATCGCGGAGGGGACGAAGGCGCTGCCGCGCCCCAAGCGCTCGATCGTGTTCCTCGCGGTCGCCGCCGAGGAGCAGGGCCTGCTCGGAGCCCAGTACTTCGCCGCGCACCCGACGATCGAGCCCGGGCGCATGGCCGCCAACATCAACATCGACGGCATCAACACGATCGGCCGCACGAAGGACCTGACGATGATCGGCCTGGGCAAGTCGAGCCTGGACACGTGGGTCACGGGCATCGCGGCCACGCAGGGACGCATCGTGAAGCCGGACCAGTTCCCCGATCGCGGGTTCTTCTACCGGTCGGACCAGTTCGCGCTGGCCCGCATCGGCGTGCCCGCCGCGTACTTCGACGAGGGCGTCGACGTGATCGGCAAGCCCGCCGGCTGGGGCAAGGCGCAGAAGGAGAAGTACGAGGCTACGGACTACCACCAGCCGTCCGACGAGATCAAGCCCGACTGGGACCTCACGGGCGCGGTCGAGGACGTGCAGCTCTGCTTCTACCTCGGCGCCAAGGTCGCGAACGCGCCGAAGCTGCCGACCTGGAACCCCGGCGACGAGTTCGAGGCCGCGCGCACGAAGGCGCTCGCCGAGCTGAAGTAGACACGATTCCTTTTCGCGCCGCGAAAGTTCCCGCCGTGCCCGCGTCGGGATACGGCCTCATTCGTGTCATAAAGATCTTTAATCATCTTCATTAAGCGCGTTTATTTAGTCTCTTGACACCCGCCAGCCCTCCGCACAGCTTCTGAGGCAAATAGCGTCACCGTAACTGGTCGCTTTTTACAAACCACCGTTAACGTACACGCATCGGAGGCATCCGATGGATCAACGCGTCCCTCCCCGTTGGTTCCTGCTGGCGGCGGTATCGGCTGTTGTCGGCTCCGCCGTCCCGGCGAGCGCGCAGCCGTTCAACTACGCGGAAGCGCTGCAGAAATCGCTGTTCTTCTACGAGGCGCAGCGTTCCGGTGCGCTGCCCTCGACCAACCGCGTGAACTGGCGCGGCCCCTCCGGCCTCACGGATGGCGCCGACGTCGGAAGGAACCTGACCGGCGGCTGGTACGACGCGGGCGACCACGTGAAGTTCGGTCTGCCCATGGCGGCGTCGGCCACCATGCTGGCCTGGGGGCTCGTCGAGTACCGCGACGGCTTCGAGGACGCAGGCCAGCTCGAGGAGGCCCTCGACAACCTGCGCTGGGCCACGGACTACTTCGTGCGCGCGCACACGGCGCCGAACGAGCTCTACGGCCAGATCGGCCTGGGCGGCGCGGACCACGCGTGGTGGGGGCCGGCCGAGGTCATGCAGATGGCGCGGCCGTCCTTCCGCATCACGTCGACGTGTCCCGGATCCGACCTGGCCGGCGAGACGTCCGCGGCTCTCGCGGCGGCCTCGATGGCGTTCCGCCCCACCGATCCCGCCTACGCCAACACGCTGCTCACGCACGCGCGCCAGCTCTACACCTTCGCGGACACCTTCCGCGGCAAGTACTCGGACTGCATCACCGACGCGCAGGCGTTCTACAACTCCTGGAGCGGCTTCAACGACGAGCTGGTCTGGGGCGCGATCTGGCTCTACCGCGCGACCGGCGAGACGGCGTTCCTCACGAAGGCGCAGGCCGACTACGCGAACCTCTCGAACCAGCCGCAGACGAACATCAAGTCGTACAAGTGGACGCACGCCTGGGACGACAAGTCGTACGGGTCGTACGTGCTGCTGGCCAAGCTGACCGGGCAGACCCAGTACCACCAGGACGCGCAGCGGTACCTCAACTGGTGGACGGTGGGCGGCACCGCGCACGGCGCCGACGGGACGCGCGTCAATTACAGCCCGGGCGGACAGGCCGTGCTCGACCAGTGGGGCTCGCTGCGCTACGCGGCCAACACCTCCTTCCTGGCCCTGGTCTACTCCGACGCCATCACCGACGCGACGCTCAAGGCCCGCTACCACGACTTCGCGCTGCGCCAGATCAACTACGCGCTGGGCCAGAACCCGCTGGCCCGCAGCTTCGTGGTCGGCTTCGGCGCCAACCCGCCCCGCAACCCGCACCACCGCACGGCGCACGGCTCGTGGACGGACAGCATCGGCAACCCGACGCTCAGCCGCCACATCCTCTACGGCGCTCTCGTGGGCGGGCCCAAGGCCCCGGACGACCAGTACACCGACGACCGCAGCGACTTCGTGATGAACGAGGTCGCCACCGACTACAACGCCGGCTTCACCGCGGCGCTGGCCCGGCTGACGGCGGAGCTCGGCGGCGCGCCCATCGCCGGCTTCCCCACGCCCGAGACGCCGGACGGCGACGAGATCTTCGGCGAGGCGGCCGTGAACGCGTCCGGCACCAACTTCACCGAGATCCGGCTGCTCCTCAACAACCGCTCCGGCTGGCCCGCGCGCATGGGCGATCGCCTCTCGTTCCGGTACTTCTTCACGCTGGAGCCGGGCGTCACGCCGTCCCAGATCACCGTCACCGCGAACTTCAACCAGTGCGGCGCGCCGTCCGCGCCCGCGCAGTTCTCCGGCAGCATCTACTCGATCCGCATCGACTGCACCGGCGTCAAGATCTACCCCGGCGGCCAGCAGCACTTCCGCAAGGAGGTGCAGTTCCGCATCGCCAGCGCCGGTGCCTGGAACCCCGCGAACGACTGGTCGTTCGCAGGGGTCTCGACCACGCCGGGATCGACGCCGGTGAAGGTCACCAACATCCCCATCTACGACAACGGCGTGCGCATCTTCGGCCAGGAGCCGGGCGGCGGCGACACCCAGCCCCCGACGGCGCCCACCAACCTGCGCGTCACGGGCACGACGAGCACGACGGTCTCGCTGGCCTGGGATGCGTCGACGGACAACGTGGGCGTGACCGGCTACCTGGTGTTCCGCGGCGCGACACAGGTCGGCACGGCGACCGGGCTGACGTTCACGGACACGGGCCTGACGCCGAGCACCACGTTCGCCTACACCGTCCGCGCGACGGACGCGGCGGGCAACCAGTCGTCGCCCAGCAACTCCGTGAACGCCACCACCGGACCTCCGGTGCCCGACACGCAGCCGCCGACCGCGCCCACGAACCTCGTGGTCAGCGCCCAGACCAGCACCACCGTCTCGCTGGCCTGGGGCGCGTCCACCGACAACGTCGGCGTGACCGGCTATCGGATCCGCGAGGGCACGACCCAGGTCGGCACCAGCACGACCACGTCCTTCACCGTGACCGGCCTCCAGCCCTCGTCCACGCACGCGTACAACGTCGTCGCGGTGGACGCAGCCGGCAACGTGTCGGCCCCCAGCAACACCGTCACGGTGACGACCGACCCCACCGGCACGGCCAGCCTGAAGGTCCAGTACCGCGCGGCCGACGCCAGCGCGACCGACCAGCAGATCAAGCCGCACCTCAACATCGTCAACACCGGCACCACCGCGGTTCCCCTCTCCGAGCTGACGGTCCGCTACTGGTACACGCGGGACGGGACGCAGCCGCAGGTGTACGACTGCGACTTCGCGGTGCGCGGGTGCGCGAACATCACCGCGAGCTTCGTGACGCTCTCGTCGCCCGTCGCCACCGCGGACGTGTACCTGCAGCTCTCGTTCGGCGCCGGCGCGGGCACCCTCAACGGCGGCGCGTCGACGGGCGAGATCCAGAACCGGCTGCACAACCAGAACTGGAGCGCGTACAACGAGGCGAACGACTATTCGTACGACCCGACCAAGACGGCGTTCGCGGACTGGAGCCGCGCCACGCTCTACCGCAACGGCACGCTGGTGTGGGGCGTCGAGCCCACGACGACCGTGCCGGACACGCAGCCGCCGACGGCTCCGGGCGCGCTCACGGTCGGCGCCGTCACCAGCACGACCATCGCGCTCTCCTGGACCGCATCCACCGACAACGTCGGCGTCGCCGGCTATCGCGTCCGCGAGGGCACGACGGTCGTCGGCACCACCACCGCCACGTCGTTCACGGTGACCGGGCTGGCGCCGTCCACCACGCACACCTACACCGTGGTGGCCTTCGACGCCGCCGGCAACGTCTCCCCCGCCAGCAACCCCGCGACCGGCACCACCACCGCGGCGCCCGACACCCAGCCGCCGACCGCACCGGGGAACTTCCGCGTCACCGGCGTCACCACCACGACCATCGCCCTGGCCTGGAACGCGTCGACCGACAACGTCGGCGTGGCCGGCTATCGCATCCGCGAGGGCACCACGATCGTGGGCACGACCACGGCGCTCACCCTCACTCTCACCGGCCTGGCGCCCGGCACCACGCACACGTACACGGCCGTCGCGTTCGACGCGGCGGGCAACGTCTCCCCCGCCAGCAACCCGGCCACGGGCACCACCACGTCCACGCCGGACACCCAGCCCCCCACGGCGCCCACGAACCTGGCGGTCACGGCCAAGACGAGCACGACCGTATCGCTCGGGTGGACCGGTTCGACCGACAACGTCGGGGTCACCGGCTACCGCGTGATGGAGGGCGCGACCCAGGTCGGTACGAGCGCGACGACCACGTTCACGGTCACCGGTCTGCTGCCCTCGTCGACCCACAGCTATACCGTCACCGCGTTCGATGCCGCCGGCAACGTGTCGGCGCCCAGCAACGCGGTCACGGTGACCACGGATCCCGCGACCGCCGGCACGCTCAAGGTGCAGTACCGCGCAGCGGACACGAGCGCGACCGACCAGCAGATCAAGCCGCACCTCAACATCGTCAACACCGGCACGACCGCCGTGCCGCTCGGCGAGCTGACCGTCCGCTACTGGTACACGCGCGAGAGCACGCAGACGCAGGTCTACGACTGCGACTTCGCGCAGGTCGGCTGCGCCAACCTCACCGCGACCTTCGTCACGCTCGCATCGCCGGTTCCGGGCGCCAACGTGTACCTCCAGCTCGCGTTCGGAGCGGGGGCGGGCACGCTGAACGCGGGCGCCCAGACGGGCGAGATCCAGAACCGCCTGCACAACCAGAACTGGAGCGCCTACAACGAGGCGGACGACTACTCCTTCGACCCGACCAAGACCGCGTTCGCGGACTGGAACCGCGTCACGCTCTACCGCAACGGCGCGCTCGTGTGGGGCGTGGAGCCCGTCCCGGCCGGTCCCGACTTCTCGCTCTCGGCCAGCCCCGCGTCGGTCAGCGCCAGCCAGGGCGGCACCGCGACCAGCACCATCGCGATCACGCGCCTGCTCGGCTTCGCCGGCACCGTGGCCTTCACCGCGAGCGGCCTGCCCGCGGGCGCGACCGCGACCTTCAACCCCGCCTCGACCGCGGCCAACAGCAGCGTCGTCACGTTCGCGGCTGCGGCCAACACCCCGGTCGGCACGTCGCCGGTCACGATCACGGGCACGAGCGGCACGCTCGTGCGCACGGTCAACGTCTCGCTGGCCGTCACGGCGTCGCAGACGCCGGACTTCGCGCTCTCCGCGAGCCCCGCCAGCGTGACGGTCCAGCAGGGGGCATCCGGGGTCAGCACGATCACCATCACGCGCCTCAACGGGTTCACGGGCAGCGTGACGTTCGGCGCGGCCGGCCTGCCCGCCGGCGTGACCCCGACGTTCACGCCGCCGTCCACCACGGGCAGCGCCGCCACCGTCACGTTCGCCGCGTCGGCCACCGCGCCCACGGGCAGCGCGTCCGTCACCGTCTCCGGCACCAGCGGGACGCTCGTCCACACCGTTCCCGTCGGCGTGACCGTCACCCAGCCGGTGCCGAACAACGCGTACCTCCAGCGCTTCCGCGACCTGTGGGACGACCTGCACGGCACGACCGCCAACAACGGGTACTTCCATCCCGCGAACGTCCCCTACCACTCGGTGGAGACGCTCATCTGCGAAGCCCCCGACCACGGGCACGAGACGACGTCGGAAGCGTTCAGCTACTGGGTCTGGCTCGAGGCCATGCATGGTCACCTGACGGGCGACTGGACGCCGCTGCAGCAGGCGTTCGCCAGCATCGAGAGCCACATCATCCCGACCCAGGCCGACCAGCCGACCAACAGCTTCTACAACGCGGGCGATCCCGCCGACTACGCGCCCGAGGCCGACCTGCCCAGCGGCTATCCGTCCGTCATCAACTCGAGCACCCCCGTCGGCACCGACCCCATCGCGGCCGAGCTGCGGACGACCTACAACACGCCGAACGTCTACGGCATGCACTGGATCCTCGACGTCGACAACTTCTACGGCTATGGCCGGCGGGGCGACGGCACGTCGCAGCCGTCGTACATCAACACCTTCCAGCGGGGGCCCCAGGAGTCGGTGTGGGAGACGGTGCCCCAGCCGTCGTGGGAGGACTTCCAGTGGGGCGCGGGCAGCGCCGGAGGCTACCTGCCGCTGTTCATCACGGGCCCGTCCCCGGCGCGCCAGTGGCGCTACACCAACGCGCCCGACGCCGACGCCCGGCTCATCCAGGCGATGTACTGGGCCAAGACGTTCGCCGACGCGCGCGGCGGCAGCACGACCGTCGACTCGCTCGTGGCCAAGGCGGCGCAGATGGGCGACTACCTGCGCTACGCGATGTTCGACAAGTACTTCAAGCAGATGGGCTGCACCAGCCCCAACTGCCCCGCGGGCACCGGCTACAACGCCGCGCACTACCTGCTGTCCTGGTACTACGCCTGGGGCGGCGCCATCGACTCGGGCGCCGGCTGGGCCTGGCGCATCGGGTCGAGCCACAACCACTTCGGCTACCAGAACCCGATGGCCGCGCACGCGCTCACGGCCATGCCCGCGCTCGCGCCGCGCTCGCCCAACGGCGTGCGCGACTGGCAGACAAGCCTGGCACGGCAGATCGAGTTCTACCGCTGGCTGCAGTCGGCCGACGGCGGCATCGCGGGCGGCGCGACCAACAGCTGGGGCGGGCGCTACGCAGCGCCGCCAGCGGGAGTGTCGACGTTCTACGGGATGTTCTACCAGGAGAACCCGGTCTACCTCGACCCGGGCAGCAACACCTGGTTCGGATTCCAGGCCTGGTCGATGGAGCGCGTGGCGGAGTACTACTACGTGACGGGCAACGACCGCGCGCGGCTGCTGCTCGACAAGTGGGTCACGTGGGCGATGGCCAGCACGCGGCTGCTGGCGAACGGGTCGTACGAGATCCCTTCGACGCTCGACTGGGACGGCCAGCCCTCGCTCAACTGGAGCGCGACCACGCAGAACTGGAACGCGGCCGACCCCGCCTACAACGCGAGCCTGCGCGCCGTCGTGGTGGACTTCACGCAGGACGTCGGCGTGACGGCCGCCTTCGCCAAGACGCTGACCTACTACAGCGCCGGCCGCACGCGCTGGGGCGCGCCCCATCCCTCGTCGCAGGCGCTCGCGAAGGAGCTGCTCGACCGCATGTGGACGCTCTACCGCGACGAGATCGGCGTGGCCGCGCCCGAGACGCGGCGCGACTACAACCGCTTCGACGACCCCGTCTTCGTGCCCGCCGGCTTCAGCGGCGCGATGCCCAACGGCGATCCCGTCAACGCGAGCTCGACCTTCATCGGCTTGCGCTCGGATCTCCGCTCCGACCCGGCCTGGCCCCAGGTCCAGGCCTATCTCGACGGCGGCCCCGCGCCGACGTTCACGTACCACCGCTTCTGGGCGCAGGTGGACATCGCCCTGGCCAACGCGGAGTACGGTCGGCTCTTCCCCTGAGCGTTCTGTCGCTCGTCAGGAGGCGATCATGCGGCCGTTCCAGGCCTTCTCTGCGGCAGCCCTGGCCGTTTGTCCCGCTGCGCTCGGCGCGCAGACCTACAACTGGCGCAACGTCGAGATCGTCGGCGGCGGCTACGTGCCCGGGATCGTGTTCAACGCGAGCGAGCCCGACCTGGTCTACGCGCGCACCGACATCGGCGGCGCCTACCGGTGGAACCCGTCCACCAACCGCTGGGTGCCGCTGCTCGACTGGATCGGCTTCGACGACTGGAACCTGACCGGCGTCGACAGCCTGGCGACGGATCCGGTCGATCCCAGCCGCCTCTATGTCCTCGCGGGCACCTACACGAACGCGTGGACGAACCAGAATGGAGCCGTCCTGCGCTCGACCGACCGCGGCGCCACGTTCGCGCGCACGAACCTGCCCTTCAAGTCGGGCGGCAACATGCCCGGCCGCAACATGGGCGAACGGCTGGCCATCGACCCCAACCGCAACGCGACGCTCTACCTGGGCGCGCGCAGCGGCAATGGGCTCTGGCGCAGCACGGACTTCGCCGCCTCCTGGGCGCGCGTCACCAGCTTCCCCGCCACGGGCACCTACGTGCAGGACCCGAACGATCCGAACGGGTACCTGAACGACCCGATCGGCGTGACCTGGGTCGTGTTCGACCCGCGCACCGGCAGCGCCGGCAACGCGACGCAGACCCTCTACGTCGGCGTCGCGGACCTGGGCACGAGCATCTACCGCAGCACGAACGGCGGCACCACCTGGGCCGCGTTGGCCGGACAGCCGACCGGGTTCATGCCCCACCACGCGGTGCTGGGGTCGAACGGCATCCTCTACGTGACCTACAGCAACAAGGGCGGCCCCTACGACGGCGAGAAGGGGGACGTCTGGAAGTACAACACCGCGACGTCGGGCTGGACGCTCATCAGCCCCGTGCCCTCGACGAGCGCCGACGACTACTTCGGCTACGGCGGGCTCGCCGTCGACGCGCAGGACCCGGACACGGTGATGGTGGCCGCGCTCAACTCGTGGTGGCCCGACACCATCCTCTTCCGCAGCACGGACCAGGGCGCGACCTGGTCGCGCATCTGGGACTGGAACGGCTTTCCCGTCCGGACGCTGCGGTACGTGCAGGACATCTCGGCCGCGCCGTGGCTCGTCTTCACCGACCTGAACCCGGTCCTGCCCG
Source organism: Vicinamibacteria bacterium (assembly GCA_025923995.1). Classification (GTDB taxonomy): domain Bacteria; phylum Acidobacteriota; class Vicinamibacteria; order Fen-336; family Fen-336; genus JAICEW01. Next base: position 18,811 of record JAICEW010000040.1, read on the forward strand.
TGCCGTCGCCGAAGCTGGGCTGGATGGTGGGCGACCTGGAGATCGACCCGTTCGACTCGAACAGGCTGCTCTACGGCACCGGCGCGACGATCTACGGCGCCGACGACCTGCTCGCCTGGGACACCGGCGGGCAGATCCACGTCGAGGTGAAGGCGCAGGGCCTCGAGGAGACCGCGGTGCTCGAGCTCGTGAGCCCGCCCTCCGGCGCGCCGCTGCTGAGCGGCCTCGGCGACATCAACGGCTTCCGGCACGACAGCCTGACCGCGCCGCCGGCGCGCATGTTCAACAGCCCGAGCTTCGCCGCGCTGAGCATGGACTTCGCGGAGCTGTCGCCGGGCTTCATCGTGCGCGTCGGCAACGTCGACAAGGCGGCCAACCCCAACGTGAACCGTGCCGGCTTCTCGTTCGACGGCGGCACCAGCTGGTTCCAGGCCAGCAGCGAGCCGGGCGGCATCACCGGCGCCGGTACGGTCGCGGCCGCGGCGAACGCGAGCCGCGTGGTCTGGGCGCCGACCGGCGTCGTGCCCCAGGTCTCCACGACGAACGGCAGCTCCTGGACCGCGTCGACCGGGATCCCGGCCGGGGCGCTCGTCGAGTCGGACCGCGTCAACCCCCTGAAGTTCTACGGCTACGCGAACGGCGCCTTCTACCTGAGCACCAACGGCGGCGCGAGCTTCGCCGCCACCGGAGCCACGGGCCTGCCCTCCCCGCCCGTGCAGTTCAAGGCGGCGCCGGGCCGCGAGGGCCACGTGTGGCTGGCCGGCGGCAGCGAAGGCAACACGTACGGCCTCTGGCGCTCGACCGACAACGGCGCCACGTTCGCGCGGCTCTCCGCGCTGCAGGAGGCCGACAACATCGGCTTCGGGATGGCCGCGCCGGGCCAGGCCCATCCCGCGCTCTACACGAGCGCGCAGGCCGGAGGCGTGCGCGGCATCTACCGCTCGACCGATACCGGTGCGACGTTCACGCGCATCAACGACAACCCGCACCAGTTCGCCTCGACCGGCGGCGCGATCACCGGCGACCCGCGCGTGTTCGGCCGCGTGTACCTCTCGACCAACGGCCGCGGGATCATCGTGGGCGAGCCCGGAGCGGCCACGCCGGACTTCTCGCTGTCCGCGAGCCCGTCGACGCTGGTGGTCCCGCGCGGGTCGAGCGTCACCAGCACCATCACGATCACGCGTACCGGCGGCTTCGCCGGCAGCGTCGCCTTCTCCGCGACCGGCCTGCCCGCGGGCGTGACCGCGACGTTCAGCCCCACCTCCACGACCGGCGGCAGCACGACGCTGACGCTGGCGGCCTCCACCACCGCGACGGCGGGACCTGCGACCGTGACCGTCACGGGAACGGGCGGTGGCCTCACGCGCACCACGCCGATCGGCCTGACGGTCAGTGCGCCCGACTTCTCGCTCTCCGCGAGCCCGTCGAGCCTCACGGTCGTCCGCGGCAGCAGCGGGACGAGCACGGTCACGGTGACGCGCACGGGCGGCTTCACCGGCAGCGTCGCCTTCTCCGCCAGCGGCCTGCCCACGGGCGTGACCGCCGCGTTCACCCCGACCTCGACGACGGGCGGCACCTCGACGCTCACGCTCACGGCTTCGGCCACGGCGACGCTCGGGCCGGCCACCGTGACCGTCACCGGCACGGGCGGCGGCCTCACGCGGACGACTCCCATCGCGCTGACCGTCGCGAACGCGCCGACGCCGGACTTCTCGCTGGCGGCGAGCCCTTCGTCGCTGTCGGTCGCCCAGGGCGCGAGCGGCACCAGCGGGATTGCGATCACGCGCCTCAACGGCTTCACCAGCGCGGTCGCGTTCTCCGCCAGCGGCCTGCCCGCGGGCGTCATGGCCGGCTTCAGCCCGGCGTCGACGACCGGGAACAGCGCCGTGCTCACGCTGACCGCCTCGGCCGGCGCCGCGACCGGGCCCGCGACCGTGACGGTGACCGGCACCGGCGGCGGCCTCACGCGCACCACGACGCTCGCGCTCACCGTGACCGGCACCGGAGGCGGCACCGGCGGCGTGACCGTCACGCCGGTCGTGTCCAGCAGCAGCCCCTGGTTCAACGAGGAGCAGGTCCGCCTCGCGAACACGGCCCCGCTCACGGCCCTGTCGATCACGGTCGTGATCCAGCGCACGGCCGGCATCAGCGCCAGCGGCCAGTACAACACCGTCGGCGGCACCATCACGCAGTCCGTCACCAGCACGGCGGCGGCCGCGACGTACCAGTTCACGCTCGCGCCCGGACAGACCCTGGGCGCCGGCAACGGCCGGATCTTTGCCGCGCAGACCAGCGGCACCGGCACACCCCATCCCACGGCCGGCGACACCTGGACCCTGACCTACACGACCGGCGGCCAGTCGTTCACGCAGAACGGGACGTTCTAGGAGGTCGCCATGCCGCACAACATCCGCCGCCTGCTCGCGGCCTGCCTGTCCGCGGCGGCCGTATCGGCCGCCGCCACCGCCGCGCCGCTCCGGGACTCGGCCAGCGCCCGCGGCCTGTTCATCGGAGCGGCCGCCACCATGGGCCCGCTGCGCAACGAGCCGATCTACGTGGAGACGCTCCGCCGCGAGTTCAACATGGTCGTGGCCGAGAACGCGTTCAAGATGGACGCGCTCCGGCCGTCGGCCACCACCTACAACTTCACCGACGCCGACGCGCTGATGGCCTTCGCCGAGCAGAACGGCATGGCCGTGCGGGGCCACACGCTGGTGTGGCACAGCCAGCTTCCCGGCTGGCTGACGGCGGGCAACTTCACGCGCGACCAGACGATCGCGATCATGCGCGACCACATCCGGACCGTGATGGGGCGCTACGCCGGCCGCATCGTCCACTGGGACGTCGTCAACGAAGCGGTGGCGGACGGGACCGGCCAGCTGCGGACCAACTCGTTCTGGCACCAGCGCATCGGGCCCGAGTACATCGCGCTGGCGTTCCAGTTCGCGCGCGAGGCCGATCCCACCGCGGTCCTCTACTACAACGACTACGAGGCGGAGGGGCTGGGCCAGAAGTCCGACGCGGTCTTCAACCTGGTCAGCAGCCTGCGCGGCCAGGGCGTGCCCGTCGACGGCGTGGGCTGGCAGATGCACAAGATCAACCCCTTTCGCATCCAGGGCCAGCACGTGACCAACGCGCAGCGGCTGGCGTCGCTGGGCGTCGAGATCTCGATCACCGAGATGGACGTGCGGATCGCGCTGCCCACCGACGCCACCGAGCTGCAGCAGCAGGCGCTCGCCTTCGGGGACGCGGTGCGCTTCTGCCTGGAGCAGCCCAACTGCACGTCGCTCACGACCTGGGGGTTCACCGACAAGTACTCCTGGGTGCCCAGCGTCTTCGGTGGGTTCGGCGATGCGTTGATCTACAACGCGAGCTACCAGCCGAAGCCGGCGTACACGGCGCTCCAGTCGGTGCTGGAGGAGGGCTCGCCCCAGCCGCCGCTGCCTCCGACCGGGCTCACCGCGACGGCCGGCAGCGGACAGGTGGCGCTGGCGTGGGCCGCGCCATCCGGTGCGGCCAGCTACAACGTCAAGCGCTCGACGACGAGCGGCGGGCCGTACGCCACGGTCGCGAGCGTCACGGGGACCTCGTTCACCAACACCGGCCTCACGAACGGCACGACCTACTTCTTCGTGGTGAGCGCGGTCAACGGCGCCGGCGAGAGCATGAACTCCACCCAGGTGAACGCCACGCCCCAGGCGTCCGGGTTCACCCTGCAGGCGAATCCCGCGAGCGTGAGCGTCAGCCGCGGCGGCAGCGCGACCAGCACCATTGGCATCGTCCGCACCAGCTTCACGAGCAGCGTGACGCTCTCGGCCTCCGGCCTGCCGGCCGGCGTGACCGCCGCGTTCAACCCGTCGCCGACGACCGGCAACAGCAGCGTCCTGACCCTGACCGCGTCCGCGACGGCGACGCTGGGCCCCGCGACGGTCACGGTGACCGGCACCGGCGGCGGCCTCACGCGCACGACACCGATCGCGCTCACGGTGACGGCCCCGCCGGGCGGGAACGTCACCGTGACGCGGGCGGTCACGTCCAACAGCCCCTGGTTCACCGAGGAGCAGGTGCGCATCACCAACACGGTGAGCCTCACGGCGCTGTCGGTGACGATCGTCGTGCAGCGCACGACCGGCGTCTCGGCCAGCGGCCAGTACAACACGGTCGGCGGGCAGATCCAGCAGGGCAACACCAGCACGGCGTCGACCATCACCTACCAGTTCGCGCTGGCCCCGGGCCAGACGCTGGGCACGGGCACCAACCGCACGTTCGCGGCCCAGATGGGCGGCACCGGCACGGTGCACCCCACGAGCGGCGACACCTGGACGGTCACCTACACGGCGGCCGGAGGCCAGCCGGTGACGCAGTCGGGGACGTTCTAACGGAGGGAAGAACATGGCACACACGCTCCTTCGCGCCGCGGCGTCCGGGCTCGCCCTGCTGGGCCTGGCTGCGACCGCTTCGGCTCATGGCCTGATCCAGAGCCCGCCGGCCCGCAACTGGTTCTGCGGCGCCATCACCAAGCCCGACCACGTCCAGAACGGCGTGGCCCAGTACCCGGTGTGCGGCGACGCGTTCTTCGCGCCGGGCATCGAGCCCACCGCCGGCTACAGCTTCATGAGCGTGCTCACCCACACGCAGGGCTACGCGGTGCTCGGACCGCGCACCAACGTCTGCGGCTACAACTCCGAGACCTGGAACGGCGCCGCCACCGTCTGGGACCAGCCCATCGACTGGCCCACCAACCCCATGACGGCGGGCGTGCAGAACTTCACCTGGAACATCTCCTGGGGCCCGCACTTCTCGGACACCGAGGAGTTCCGCTACTGGATCACGCGGCCGGGCTTCCAGTACCAGGTCGGCCAGCCGCTCTCCTTCGGCGACTTCGACGCGCAGCCGTTCTGCGTCGAGACCTACAGCGACGCGAACCCGACCGGCAACCCGGACGTGATCGCCAACCCGGGCGCGGCGACGTTCCAGACCCGCTGCACGGTGCCCCAGCGCACCGGCCGCCACGTCATCTACGCCGAGTGGGGCCGCAACCTGTTCACGTTCGAGCGCTTCCACGGCTGCGTCGACGTCGTGTTCCAGGGCAGCACCTCCAACCTCGACGCGCGGATCGCCCTGGTCCCGAACGTCACCGAGTTCGTCGGCGCCGGCACCATCACCCTCGACGGCACGGGCTCGATCGGCAGCAACCTGAGCTACCAGTGGAGCGTCGACTCGCAGCATCCCGAGCTGTACTCGATCGACAACGCGAACCAGGCGGTGGCGGCGCTGAACCTCGACGAGCCGCAGGCCGCGGGCAACGTCACCGTATCGCTCGTCGTCAGCAACGCGAGCGGCTCGGACAGCGCGACGCGCACGTTCCTGCACCGGCCGTCGCAGGCCTCGCCCTGGCTCGACCTGGGCGCCGTGACCTCGGTGCCGCAGACGATGACGGTCGGCGACCGGGTCTCCATCCGCACGGTCAACCAGGCCGGCCAGGACCAGTTCTGGCCGACGAGCCCGCTGGTCATCACGGCCTCGACGACGGCGGCGACGGCGTGGCCGCTGGCGCTGGGGCAGGCCGTGAACGCGGCGAACGGCGCCGTGCGCGTCGGCGTGCTCGACGCGCAGACGAACCAGGTCGCGCCCGTGGCCAACGCGACCGCGAACCGGATCTTCGCCCAGACGAGCGCCAACATCGTGAGCGCGTTCCTGCAGGTGGTGCCGGCCGCGGTCCCGCCCGCGCCCACCAACCTCACGGCCACGCCGGGCAACGCGCAGGTGCAGCTCGCCTGGAACGCGTCGGCGGGCGCCAGCAGCTACAACGTGAAGCGCTCGACCACGAACGGCGGGCCGTACGCGAACGTGGCCACCGCCGTCACCGCCACGTCGTACACGAACACCGGCCTCACGAACGGCACGCCGTACCACTACGTGGTCACGGCCGTGAACGCGGGCGGCGAGAGCCCGGTCTCGAACCAGGCGAGCGCCACCCCCCAGGCGCAGGCCACCACGGTCACGATCACCCCCGTGGTCGCCACCACCAGCCCGTGGTTCAACGAGCAGCAGGTGCGGGTCTCGAACACGGGCACCCTCACCGCGCTGTCGGTCACGATCGTCATCCAGCGCACGGCCGGCCTGGGCATCAACGGGCTGTACAACACCGTGGGCGGCCAGATCCAGCAGTCGTCCAGCGCCACCGCGACGCAGCTGACGTACCAGTTCACGCTCGCGCCCGGCCAGACGCTGGGCACGGGCACCAACCGCACGTTCGCGGCCCAGACGAGCGGCAGCGGAACCCCGCACCCGACGGCGGGCGACACCTGGACCGTGACCTACACGAGCGGGGGCCAGACCGTGACGCGCAGCGGGACCTTCTAGCCGCGCGCTCCCGCCGGTAGGATACGGCGGGAGCGATGCGCGGCCTCTGGCTGGAGAACGAGCGGGTCCGGTACCGGGACGACGTGCCGGACCCGCAGCCGGCGCCCGGCGAGGCGATCGTGCGCGTGCGGCTCGCCGGCGTCTGCAACACCGACCTCGAGATGGTGAAGGGCTACTACCCCTTCACCGGCGTGCCCGGCCACGAGTTCGTGGGCGAGGTGGAGCGCGCCGATGGCGCGCCGGAATGGGTCGGCCGCCGCGTGGCCGGCGAGATCAACGCGACCTGCGGCGCCTGCGCCGCCTGCGCGGCCGGACGTCGCTCGCACTGCGAGCAGCGCACGGTGCTCGGGCTCATCGGACGCAACGGCACGTTCGCGGAGAGGCTGGCCCTGCCTGTCGCCAACCTGCACGCGGTGCCGGACGCCGTGCCCGACGAGGCCGCCGTGTTCACCGAGCCGCTGGCCGCGGCGCTGCGTATCGGCGAGCAGACGCGCCTGACGCGCCACGACCGCATGGTCGTGGTCGGCGACGGCAAGCTCGGCCACCTGGTGGCCCTGGCCTGGGCCCCCGAGGTGGGATCGCTGGCCGTCGCCACGCGCTCGGGGCGGGCGCGCCCCGTGCTGCAGGCGCAGGGCATCCGCTGCCTGGCGGCATCCGCGCTGCCCGACGCGTCCGCGGACCTGGTCGTCGAGTGCACCGGCGACCCGGGTGGACTGGACACCGCGCGCCGGCTGGTGCGTCCCGCGGGCACGATCGTGATGAAGAGCACCTATCGCGGGGAGACCGCGATCGACTTCGTCCGCGTCGTGGTGGACGAGGTGACGCTGATCGGATCGCGCTGCGGGCCCTTCGCGCCGGCGCTCGAGCGCCTGGCCGGCGGGATCGAGGTCGCGGGGATGGTGGAGGCGCGCTTCGACCTGGCGGACGGGGCGGACGCGCTGGCGCACGCCGCCCGTCCGGGCGCGCTCAAGGTCCTGCTGCGGCCCTGAGCCGGGTCAGACCGGGTGGGCCGTGTGGCTCACGTCAGGGACGCCGCGCGGCTCCTCGAGCGGGACGAACACCCAGAGGATGGCGTAGGCGATCGCGCCGAGCGCGAAACCCGTGAACACGGTGAGCAGGATCCAGGCGACGCGCGCCACGCTCGGGTCCCAGTCCAGCCAGTCGGCCAGCCCGCCCAGGACGCCGCCCAGCATCCGCTCGTCGCGGGACCGCCGGATCGGCCGCTTGGTGTCGATCATCCGTTCCCTCCAATAGAGGATACGTTCGGCGGGTCCGACGGTTCCGGTTTCTCGTCCCTGGCGGCCGAGCGCTCGCGAGGCCCCCTTCGGCCGCGAAAGTCAGCGAGCGGAGCGCCTCTCGCTCACATTGAGTCACACCCACTCAACCGGCCCCGGGGCCGGTTGATTCAAGTGTTGCTTGAGGTCACTCGGTCTGGACCGAGTCGATCTTCCGTCGCCGACCTAGGCCTGGTACCGCGCCCGTATGTTCGGGACCAGGTAGTCGTCGAACGCGCGGGCTTCGTCGAATGCGGGGCGGAACCCCCAGTCGCGCCGCGCGCGCGAGTCGTCGAGGTCGGCGGGCCAGCTGTCGACGATGGCCTGGCGCTTGAGGTCGGGCTCGAAAGTGACCTGCGCGCCGGGAAACGCGCGCACGCAGCGGTCGCGCAGCTCGCCCGCGGTCGGGCTGAAGCTGGTGATGTTGTACACGTCCGCGGTCAGCGACTCGCGCGGCGCCTGCTGCAGCCGGACCAGGGCGTCGACCGCGTCGGGCATGGCCATGAACGGGATGCGCGTGTCCTCGCGCACGAAGCAGGCGTAGGGCCTGCCCTGCGCCGCCTGGTGCAGCATCTCCGGCGCGTAGTCGCTCGTCCCGCCCGTCGGCAGCGTGAACGCGCTGATCAGGCCCGGGAAGCGGATGGAGCGGAAGTCCACGTGCGTCTCGGTGGGTCCCTGCGCGAGCTGGCGGTAGTAGCGCGCGTAGTAGTGCCCCAGGTGCTCGCAGTAGAGCTTGTTGCACCCGTACATCGTCGTGGGCACGTTCCACTCGTGCTCCTTGACGGCGCCCGCCCGCGCCTTCGTCTGCAGGTCGGGCAGGCCGTAGGCCGCGATCGAGCTGGGGAACACGAACGTGACCGGATGGCCCAGCCAGCTCCCCTGCTCCGCCGCCAGCCGCAGCAGCGCCAGCGTGCCGTCCACGTTCACGTGGTGGGCCGCCTCGGGGCTGTACTCGGCCCGGGTGGAGAGCACGGCCGCCAGGTGGTACACGAGCGGGATCTCGAACTCGGTGACGAGGCGCGAGAGGAGCCGCTCGTCCAGGATGTCGCCGCTCATCGACACCTGGGCGCGCGCGCGCATCTCCTCCGGCAGGGGGTTCACGTCCAGGGCGAGCAGGGACTGGCCCTCGGCGGCGAGGCGCGCGACGAGCGCCTGCCCCATCTCGCCCGCGGCGCCGGTGATGAGGACGACGTGCTTGCGCAAGGGCGGCTAGTCTACAGCAGGCGCCGCCGTCGGGCGGCGTCGCGCAGCTCGGACCGGAAGTCCGGGTGCGCGACCTCGATCAGCGCCTGGGCGCGCTCCCGCAGCGAGCGGCCGTGCAGCCGAGCGATGCCGTGCTCGGTCACCACGTAGTGCACGTCCGCGCGCGTGGTCACGACCCCCGCCCCCGGCTCCAGCGTGTCGACGATGCGGGAGAGCCGCCCGCCCTTGGCGGTGGAGGGCAGCGCGATGATGGGCCGCCCGCCCGGGGAGCGCGCGGCGCCGCGGATGAAGTCGACCTGCCCCCCGACCCCGGAGTAGACGCGGGTGCCGATGGAGTCCGCGTTCACCTGGCCGGTGAGGTCCACCGAGAGGGCGGAGTTGATGGCGACCATCTTCGCGTTCTGGGCGATCACGAACGGGTCGTTCACGTAGTCGCTGGGATGGAACTCCACGAAGGGGTTGTTGTCGAGGAAGCGGAAGGTCTTGCGCGACCCCAGCACGAACGAGCTCACGATCTTGCCCCGGTGCAGCGTCTTGGCTTCGCCGGTGATGACGCCGGCCTCGAACAGGTCGACGACGCCGTCCGAGAACATCTCGGTGTGGATGCCCAGGTGCCGCTTGTCGCGCAGGAACAGCAGCACGGCGTCCGGGATCTCGCCGATGCCCATCTGCAGCGTGGAGCCGTCGTCGATCAGCTCCGCCACGTGCGCGCCGATCGCGCGCGAGACGTCGGAGATGCGCCCCGCGTTCGGCAGCTCCAGCAACGGGCGGTCCGCCTCCACCACGTGGTGCAGGCGCGAGGCGTGAATGAACGAGTCGCCCAGCGAGCGCGGCATCTGGCGGTTGACCAGGGCGATCACGGTCGGCGCCGCCTCCGCCGCCGCCTTCGTGCACTCGACGCCGACGCCGAACGAGCAGAAGCCGTGCTCGTCCGGAGGCGAGACGTGGATCATCGCCACGTCGACCGGGAGCTCGCGCCGCTCGATGAGACGGGGGATCTCGGAGAGGAACACCGGCACGTAGTCGGCGCGTCCGTCGTTGACCGCCTCGCGCACGTTGCCGCCGGTGAAGAGCGCGCGATGGCGGAAGGAAGCCGCGTACCGCGGGTCGGTGTAGTCCGCGCAGCCGAACGTCATCAGGTGGCAGACGGTGACGTCGCGCAGCTCGGGCGCGCGGCCGACCATGGCCCGCACCAGCTCCTCGGGGTTGTTGCAGCCCGCGTGCACCCAGACG
>JAICEW010000041.1 GCA_025923995.1 Vicinamibacteria bacterium
ACGGGGGGGCCGAGGCGCGCAAGGCCACCGCGGAGAGCCCCAACGACGGCGAGGCGTTCGCGGTGCTGGGCCTGGCGCTCCTCGCGCAGGGGAATTGGAACGAGGCCATCTCCGCCGCGCAGGAGGGCAAGTTCAAGAACGAGCGCAACGTCGTCGTCCTGATCGCGGTCGGCAAGATCTTCGAGGACCCCAAGGGCGGCAACCCGCAGCAGGCGACCGCGGCGTACGCAGCGGCTGCGGCGATCGACAAGGACTACGCGCCGGCCCAGATCCCGATGTGCACGAGCCTGGAGCAGCAGAGGAAGTATCCCGAGGCCCTCGAGGCCTGCCGGAAGCTGGGCTCCGCGCCCGAGGTGCAGCTGATCATCGGCCGGGTGCTCCTGCGCATGCAGAACTACGTCGAGGCGGTCGGCCCGCTCAAGACCGCGGCCGAGGCCATGCCCGGCAACGCCGAGGTGTGGGCGATGTACGGCACTGCGCTCGTGCAGACCAAGCAGGCGGACGATGCCATGGAGGCGTACAAGAAGGCGGTCGCGCTGGCGCCGAACAACCTGGACTACCAGACCACCTACGGACTCGTGCTGGCCATGTCGGACAAGAACGCCGAGGCGATCGCCGCGCTGGAGAAGGTCACGGCGTCGGCCGGCTACAAGAACACGAACGGCTTCACCAACCTCGGCTACGCCTACCGCAACCGCATCGGCGAGCTGCCGGAAGCCGAGAGGCCGGCGGTCGCGACCAAGGCGGTGACGGCCTACCAGAAGGCGCTCGAGCTGGACGCCAAGAACGCGCAGGCCGCGCTGGGACTGGGGTGGGCCGCGTCCTACGCGAAGAAGTACGACGAGGCCATCGCATCGTTCGCCAAGGCCATGCAGCTCGAGCCCAAGATGAAGGCCGAGGCCCTCAACGGCACCGCCTGGGCCCACTACTTCAAGAAGGACATGGCGCAGGCCAAGGCCGTCGCCGCCCAGGCCAAGGAGGCCGGGCGCAACGTGGACGGCCTGCTCAAGACGATCGACAACTTCGAGAAGATGGGCGAGGCGGCGGCGAAGGCGGAAGCCGAGAAGGCGTTCACCGCACAGGAGAAGGGCAAGGAGGAAGGCAGCTGCGGCGACCTGGCCCGGCGCCTCCAGAGAGGACCGGACAAGGCCGGGGCCGCGCGCGAGATGGCAAAGTGCGGCAAGGCTGCGGTCGAGCACCTCATCTACGCCGTGTACAACGACAAGGACTTCGGCGTGCGTAGTGCCGCCGTCCAGTCGCTGGGCGCGATCGGCGACAAGTCGGTCTGCACCAACATCAAGACCCTCGCGGCCAACAACCCGTACGAGAAGACGATCATGACGCCGGAGGAGCAGCGGCTGTTCGTCGCGTACGAGGACCTGCGCAAGGTGATGCGAGCGGCCCTGGCCAAGATCGGCTGCTAGGCACCCGCCTGGCGGGGAGCAAGGCCGGCTCGACGTTCGAGCCGGCCTTTTTCCTTGCGCGCCGGTCGGCCACGCCGGAGTTACTATCGGCGGTAGTCATCCCGGAACCAGGAGGCCAGCCATGCGCTCATCGCACGCGAACGCGCTGCTTTCGTCCGTGGCGGTGCTTTCCGCCGCAGCCGTCCTGCTCGCACCCGCGACGGAGAGGCGGAAGGGCAAGGTGCACGGCCAGCCGCGGGCCGACGTCGTCGCCGCGCAGGGCGCGATCGGGACGGACGCTCCGCCCGTGCGCGCCCCTGGCTTCGCGCCGCAGGCGCGCCGGGGCTTCACCGCGGGCGACCAGTGGGAGCCGGCCATCGCCGCGGACGCGCACGGCACGGTCTACGTCCTCTACCCGCAGTACTTCGGCGTGCCGGGCTGCCCCTCGTGCCCCAGCCCCACGATGATCCTGCAGGTGAGCCACGACCGCGGGGACACCTGGAGCGCGCCGCGACTGATCGCGCCGCCGGGCAGCGGTCAGTTCGATGCGCAGGTCGCGGTCGATCCCGTCGACGGCCGCACCGCGTACGCGGCCTGGCTGCAGGACAACAAGAGCGACATCGCCGTCGCACGCTCCACGGACCTCGGCGACACCTGGTCGGTCGTGGTCGCGAACAGCACGAACGCGGCGACCGACAAGCCGATCCTCGCCGTGCGCGGGCCGCACGTGTACGTGGGCTTCAACCACAGCCAGAAGGTCTGGGTCGCCTCGTCGCACGACGGCGGCCAGACGTTCTCCAACGCGGTGGTCAACGCCAACGCGAACCTCGGCTGGTCGCTCGCGGGCGGCGGCGTGGTGGACCCGTCGGGCACCGTCCACTTCGCCTGGGCCGGCTACAGGAAGAACGGGCAGGCCAAGGGACCCGTGAACCTCTACGTCAGCCGCTCGACCGACGGCGGCGCGACCTGGACCAACCGCCTCCTGGACGTGTCCGCCTCGCCGCCCGACTGCTCCGCGTACCAGTGCGGCTGGGCCTACCTGGGCGCGCAGCTGACGCTCGCGGGCGACGAGGCGGGCGCGCTGTACGCCCTGTGGAACATGGGCACGGTGGACGGCGGGCCCGAGCGGATCTATTTCGCGCGATCGACCGACGGCGGCGTCAACTGGTCGGCCAAGGCGGACGTGTCGTCGGCGCCGGCCGGGTCGGCGCACGCGTTCCCGGCGATCGCGGCCGCGTCGGCCGGGGACGTGCGGATCGCCTGGATGGACGCGCGTGGCGGGACGCTGTGGAACACGTACTACCGCTCGTCCACGAACGGCGGTGCCAGCTGGTCGCCCGAGACGGATCTCTCCACCTTCGTGCCCGGGTTCTCCTACATCCAGGCGGGCGGGTTCGGCTATCCCTTCGGCGACTACTTCGAGCTGGACGTCGACGACCGCGGCGACACGCACGCCGTCTGGGGCGAGGGGCTCAACTACCAGACGCCCGGTTCCATCTGGTACACGCGCGGGCGCTGACGCCCCGCCGTCAGCGGTCGTAGAAGTCGATCACGCGCCAGGTCGCGCGGCCCTTCCACCTCTCGACGAGCTCGCGGTGCTGCGGGTGGCTCGCGTACGACCTCAAGTCCTCGAGGCTCCGGAGCCGAACGCTCAGCGCCACGTCGTAGTCCTTGATGTGCGCGTCGCGGTCGTCGAGCGCCTTGGGCCCGACCCAGACGGACTCGACGCCCGGGATGCCGGCCAGCAGCCGGCGCGAGTCCTCGGCGAGGGCGCGCGCGTCCGCGGTCGCGTCGGGCGCGGCGAGGTCGAACAGCACGACGTGGACGATCGGAGTGCTGGCGGGCTGGGCACGCACGGCCAGCGCCGCTCCGGCGGCGGCCGAGACGCACAACGCCATCGTGAGGACACGCATCGGGCGACTCCTTGACGTGGGTTAGGCGGGGACGTCCCAGAAGCCCGGGATGGCGCGGCCGCAGTCCGGGCACGCTCCCTTCGCGAGCCGATTCTGCACGATCCGGTACCCCACGCGCTCGATCAAGAGGGCCGAGCAGCCCGGGCAGTACGTGTTCTCCCAGCGGCCGACGCGTCCGGGGATGTTGCCGGCGTAGACGAAACGCAGGCCGGCCGCGGTCCCGATCTCGGCGGCGCGCAGGAGCGTCGCGACGCTCGTGTTCTCGGGATCCGTCATCTTGTAGTCCTTGTGGAACGCGGTGACGTGCCACGGGATGTCCGGCGAGACGGAGACCAGGAACTCCGCGATCTCGCGCAGCTCCTCGTCCGAGTCGTTGAAGCCGGGGATCACGAGCGTCACGATCTCCACCCAGAACCCGCGCGCGTGCAGCTCGCGGATCGTCCACAGCACGCGCTCGAGCGTCCCGCCCAGCTCGCGATAGTGCTTGTCGCGGAAGCTCTTGAGGTCCACCTTGTAGAGCGACACGTACGGCTGGATGTAGTCGAGCACCTCCGGCGTCGCGTTCCCGTTCGAGACGTACGAGCAGACGAGGCCGGCCCGCTTCGCCTCGCGGAACACCGCCATCCCCCACTCGCTGGTGATGAGAGGCTCGTTGTAGGTCGAGGTGACGATGCGCGCGCCGTACTCCTTCGCGAGCGTCGCGATCTCGCGGGGAGAGATCTCCTGCGGCGCCGCCTTCACGTCGGGGTCGCGCAGCGCCTGCGAGGTCAAGAAGTTCTGGCAGTAGCCGCAATGGAAATCGCATCCGAGCATGCCGAAGGAGAACGCGCGCGCGCCCGGCAGCGCGTGGAAGAACGGCTTCTTCTCGACCGGGTCCACCTGGACCCCGCCCACGTAGCCCCAGGGCACGCGCAGCTCGCCGCCCTCGTTGAAGCGGACGCGGCAGACGCCGTCGAAGCCGGGCGGGATCACGCACCGATGGCCGCAGGCGAAGCAGCGGATGCGGCCGTTGGGGAGCTTCTCGTACAGCTCCCCCTCGCGCGTGAGCCGCGCGAGCCGGTCGCCGAGGGCGGAAGCGGGCCGCGGCATCGAGGGGTCCCCGCCCCAATTATCACAGGGACTTGACAAGACGGGGCCGGAAGCGAATATTTAGCGAAAGTGATACAGGAAGGGGTTCCGGCCCCGTCGCTCGCGCGACGGATGGGCAAGGACGACGTGCGCGCGCGCGGCGGCGTGCGCTACCGGGAGCTGGAGACGCGGTCGCACGTGAACCGCTGCAGCTCGCCACGCATGCCGTTCGGCTTCACCTCCAACCCCTTCCGCGGCTGCGCCATGGCCTGCCGCTACTGCTACGCCGCGTACACGCACGAGTTCATGGGCATCACCACGCCCGAGGCGTTCCACTCGCTGGTCTACGTCAAGACGGGCGGCTGGGAGCAGACCGCGAGGCAGATGGCCTCGGTGGTCCGGCAGGGCGAGACGATCGCGCTGGGGACCGCCACCGACCCCTACCAGCCGGGCGAGGCGCAGGCGAAGGTGACACGCCGCTTCCTGGAGCTGGCCGCGCAGTACCGCGGCCTGAGCCTCGGCATCACGACCAAGGGAGCCCTGGTCCTCCGCGACGTGGATGTGCTGCAGCGGATCGCGCGTCGCTCCGAGCTGTCGGTCCACGTCTCGCTCATCTCCCCGCACGCGGACCTGCTGCGTGAGCTGGAGCCGTGGGCGCCGCCGCCCGAGGTGCGGCTCGACGTGATGCGTCGGCTCACCGAGGCCGGCATCGAGGTCTGGCACAACCTGGCGCCGGTGCTGCCCGGCCTGACGGACCGGGAGTCGGACCTGGACGACCTGCTGGCCCGCGTCGCCGCCACGGGCGTGCGCCGCGTGATGCACAACGTGCTCTTCCTCCGCTCCCCCACCAAGGAGAAGTACCTGCGCTGGCTGGCGCAAGCCTACCCGCGCTTCCTGCCCGCCTACGAGCGCGCCTACGCCGGACGGGTCTACCTCTCGGGCCGCTATCGCGACCACGTGCGCGAGATGGTGGGACGGCTGCGGCGCAAGCACGGGCTGGACGGCCACTCGTACGACGAGCCGAAGGCGCCCGCGGAGCAGATGGCCCTCTGGAGCTGACGCCGGAGGCGGGCTGCTAAGATCACCGCATGGACACGCTCCGCTACGAACGCCAGGGACCGCTGGGCGTCGTGCGCCTCGACAAGGCGCGCGGCAACGCGATCGACGCCGCCCTCGTCGAGGACCTGATCAAGGTGACGGCGGAGGCGTCCGCCGACGACGGCCTCGCGGGCGTGCTGCTCGCCTCGGCCCACCCGAAGCTGTTCTCGCCGGGCCTCGACCTCGTGAGCCTGATCGAGTACGACCGGGCCGGCATGCGCCATTTCATGGGACGCTTCGCGGAGATGCTCTGGTCCCTCTACGGCTTCCGGAGGCCCATGGTGGCGGCGGTCAACGGCGCCGCCGTGGCCGGCGGCTGCATCCTGGCGCTGACCGCGGACTATCGCGTGCTCAAGCGCGGCGCGCCGATCGGGTTGAACGAGGTCAAGGTGGGCGTGCCGCTGCCCTGGTCGGTCGTGCTGCTCCTGCGCGCGACGGCCGCGCCGGCCGCGGTCAGCCGGGTCGCGCTGCTGGGCCGCAACTTCGCCGACGACGAGGCGGTGGCGGCCGGATTGGCCGACGAGGTCGTCGCCGACGACGCGTTCGAGCAGACCGGCCTCGCGCGGCTCACGGAGTTCGTGGAGAAGGACGCGCACGCCCTCTCCGTGACCAAGTCGTACCTGCGCGCGTCGGTGCTGGGCGAGATGCGCGCGCGCGAGGCCGCGGAGATGGACGCGTGGCTCGACGGCTGGTTCTCGGACACGACGCGGGCGCGCATGAAGGAGACGGTCGCGGCGCTCACGAAGAAGTAGACGCCTTCGCGCGGCGCCGCTTCCACAGCCACCACAGCCCCGCGAGGGTGACGACGACCGCGACGATCCCCAGCACGCGGTTCAGGTCGTCCACGAACCGGCGGGCGCTCTCCCAGTTGGCTCCGACGGCGGTCCCGATCAGGATCAGCACCGCGTACCAGAGGGCCGACGCGATCCCGGCCGGCACCAGCGCGCGCCAGGGGCTCATCCCCACGACGCCGGCGAAGGGAGTGACGGCGGCGCGGACCCCCGGCAGGAAGCGGCTGAGGAAGATCCCCAGCACGCCGTGGCGCGCGTAGGCGGACTCGAGCGAGCGGACCGCTTCCGGCGGCAGCAGGCGCGCGGCCCAGCCCGACTCCAGCCACGCGCGGCCGCGGGCCCGCGCGTAGAAGTACAGGCCCGCCGAGGAGGCCATGTTCGCGGCCCAGCACAGCGCCCCGATGAGCGCGGCCGAGTGCCCCGCGCGCCGCGCCAGGAACGCGCCCAGCACCACCGCCACGTCGGCCGGCACGGGGGGGAACACGTTCTCGAGCGACGACAGCGCCATCAGCACCAGCACGGCCGGGACCGTGGGCAGCGCCACCAGCCAGTCGAGGAAGCGGTCCAGCATCAGCCGAGCGTCTCCGCCACCAGCTGGGCCAGCGGCCGGTAGGCCCGGCCCACGGCCCGCGTCATCCCGATCTCGCACGTGCGGCAGGTCGAGTAGAGCGACCCGTCGCGCTCCGCCAGCAGCTCGCGCACCTCCGCCGCCTCGCGCCGCGTCGCGGCCTGCGTCAGCTCCGGCGCCAGGAACCCCTTGTCGCCCGCGAACCCGCAGCACTCGGCGGCCGCCGGCACCAGCACCTCGTCCGCGCAGGCGCGCGCGACCGCGAGCAGGTCGGGCAGCCCGCCGTTCTTGACGAGGGTGCACGTGGGATGAACGACCGCGAGAGGCTTGCGGCTCGCCGGCGGCCGGCGGGCGAGGCCCTCGGTCGCCCAGAACGCCGGGAAGTCCAGGATGCGCATCGGCCGGGACGCGTCTCGCCGGGCGTGCTCCTGCAGCGTGCCGGCGCAGGGCGACGCGTCCGTGACGACAGCGACCCGGCCTTCGTCCGACGCGCGCCACAGTGCGGCCAGCGCCCGCTCGCCGGCTCGCAGCGAGGCCTGCGCGAACCCCTTGCTCGCGAACGGCATCCCGCAGCAGAGGCCGGCCATCGCGAACGGCTCCGAGACCCCGAAACCCGCGGCCATGAGCACGTCCGCCACGCGCGGCGCGCCCGGATCGTGTGGCGCCAGCACGCGCGTGAGGCAGCTGGGGAACACGACGACCGGCGGGCCCTGGGAGCGTGACCGCGCGCGACGGCGCGCCGCGCCCGGGACTTCGGCGCCCGCGGGCAGGTGGGGAACCAGGTCCGGGAGGCGGCGATGGCCGTAGGCGGACAGCGCGTCGAGCGCGCGCCCCCCGCCGGGCAGCCGCCGCAGCGCATGCGCGGCGCGCAGGCCGAGCCGCGCGGCGGTCGTGGTGAGGCCCATGTGGTCCGCCACGAAGCCCGCCACCGCCAGGGCCGCCTCCGAGTGCTCGAGCCCCCGCATCTGCTTCACGAGCACGCCGGTGTCGATCTGGACCGGGCACGAGGTGCGGCACATCGAGTCGCCCGCGCAGGTGGTCTCGCCTTCATAGGCGAAGTCCGCGCGCACCGAGCGCGCCGCGGCGCGATCGGCCGCGGAGTCCGACGCCAGCAGGCGCGCCATCTCGCGCGCGGCCACGATGCGCTGCCGCGGGCTCAGCGTGAGGTCGCGCGACGGGCAGCGCGGCTCGCAGAAGCCGCACTCGATGCACTTGTCCACCACCTCCGACACCACCGTCAGCGGCTTGAGGTGGCGCAGGTGGGCCTCGGGGTCGTCGCTCAGCAATACGCCGGGGTTCAGGAGGCCGTCCGGGTCCAGCAGCCGCTTGATGCGCCACATGAGCGCGTAGGCCGCGTCGCCCCATTCGTCGCGCACGAAGGGGGCCATGTTGCGGCCCGAGCCGTGCTCGGCCTTGAGCGAGCCGTCGTAGCGCCGCGTGATCATGGACGCCAGCGCGCGCATGAAGGCGTCGTAGGCGGCGACCACGTCCGGCCGCGCGAAGTCGCGCGCGAACACGAAGTGCAGGTTCCCGTCGCGGGCGTGCCCGAACACGATCGCGTCGTCGAAGCCGTGGCGCACGAAGAGCGCGCGCAGGTCGTCGATGGCCTCCGCGAGCCGCTCGGGCGGCACCGCGACGTCCTCGATCACCACCGCGGTGCCGGGCGGCCGCATCCCGCCCACCGCCGGGAAGAGGCCCTTGCGCAGCTTCCAGTGCGCCTCGCGCTCCAACGGGTCGCGCGTGAACTCGGGCGCCACCAGCAGCGGGCGCCCGCGAAGCGCGTCCAGGGCCCGCGCCACCGCGGCTTCGAGCGCCGCCTCGTCCGGCCCGCGCATCTCGACCAGCAGCGCGGCCGTGCGATCGCCGATGGCGAAGGGCTGCGCGCGGTCCTCGGCCTGGGAGCGCAGGGACGCGGCGTCCATGATCTCCTGCGCGACCGCGCCCGCGGCCGTCAGCGGCGCGACCGCGGCCCCCGCCTCGCGCAGCTCGGCGAAGTACAGCAGCGCGGTGGCGCGCTGCGGCGGGTCGGGGACGGTCCGCAGGGTCACCTCGGCCCAGAACCCCAGCGTGCCCTCGGAGCCCACCATCAGGTGCGCGAGGATGTCCGCCGGCCGGTCGTGCTCGATCAGCGCCTGCAGGCTGTAGCCGGTCGTGTTCTTGAGCGCGAAGCGACGGCCGATCCTCTCGCGCAGCGCGGGATCGGCGCGCACCTGGTCCCGCAGGCGGAGGATCGCCGCGTGCAGCTCGGGCCGCTCGGCGGCCAGGCGCTCGTCGGCGTCCGGCCGCGCCGTGTCCACCACGGTGCCGTCCGCCAGCATGAACGTCATGGCGTCGAGCATGCGGTACGCGTTCTGGCTGGTGCCGCAGCACATGCCCGATGCGTTGTTGGCGACGATTCCGCCCAGCATGCACGCGTCGATCGACGCCGGATCGGAGCCCAGCCGCCGCGCGTACGGAGCCAGCCGGCGGTTCAGGTGCCCGCCCACCACGCCCGGCTGGGACCGGATGCGCGCGCCGCCGTCCAGGATGCGGAAGCGGCCCCAGTCGTGCGCCAGCTCGACCAGGATCTGGTCCGTCACCGCCTGGCCCGAGAGCGAGGTGCCCGCGGTCCGGAACGTGAGGCCGCGCCGGTGGCGGCGGGCGCAGGACAGCAGCCCGCGCACGTCGTCCAGGTCGCGCGGCCGCACCACCGCCTCGGGGATCAGGCGATAGATCGAGGCGTCCGCGGAGCGCGCCAGGCGGTCGAGCGGCCGCGCCAGCACGCGCGAGGGGCCGACGACGCGGCCGAGGTCCCGCAGCAGGACCGGATCGGGCTCGCGCAAGTCAGTGCGGCCGCGCGTCGGCGGCATCGGGGTCGCGCACCCCCACGCGGAACCGGTAGACCGTGCCGCCGGCGTTGACGGTGATGAGCGCGGGACGGCGCGCGGTCAGGCGGTCGCGCGTGCGCCCGGCCGCGTCGGTGATGAGCACCTTGCCCTTCGAGAAGAGCGCGCCGCCGCTGGCCTGGATGCGCACCTCGACGCCCGCGAAGGGCGTGCCGCCGCGTTTCTGGGCGCGCACCAGGATCTGGGACTGCCCGCCTCCGGGCGGAAGCTGCTTGGGCTCGGACCAGGCGGCGACCACCACCTCCTCGCTGGCCTTCTTGACGGGCAGCGGCGGCGGACCCTCCTCGCGTTGCGCTTGTCCTTCTTCGCGTTCGGGCGGCCGCGAAGGCCCCGCGCTGCGGCAGGCGGCGGCCGCGCACAGGGCCAGGGCGAGGACGGCACGCGATTTCACATTCCTATCGTACCTTCTCGTGCCGGACCCGCTCTCGGACGGGAATGGAACACCCTGGAAGAGCGATGTGGAAGCCGGACGTGGTGATGGCCCCGTCCTGGAGGACGAATGAAGGCACCCGCTCTCGTGCGTCGCGCCGCGGCGCTGGGCATCAGGCTGGCCGGAGCGCTCTCGTTCCTCCCGCCGCTGCTGACGCGCCTGGTGATCGGCTACGCGTTCTACCAGGCGGGCCAGGGCAAGCTGGCCGACCCCGGCCGGACCGCCGAGTTCTTCGCCGGCCTGGGCATCCCCTTCCCCGCGGCCAACGCCGCGTTCGTATCGCGCCTCGAGTTCTACGGCGGCCTGCTGCTGGTCGCCGGCCTGCTGACACGCCTGACGGCCGTGTTCCTCGGCTCGACCATGGCGGTGGCGCTGATGACCGCGGACAAGCCGGACTTCCTGGGTGCGCTCGCCGGCAACGGCGAGCTGACGGACGTGGACCCGGTCGTGTTCGGGCTGTTCCTGCTGTGGCTGATCGTCGTCGGACCCGGCCTCGTCAGCCTGGACGCGCTGCTGCGCCGATGGCTCCAGCCGGAAGGGGCACCCGCCGCTCCCGAGGGGGCCGTCTGACCGGCGGCGCGCCTCGTGATACCCTGCCGCGTCCCACCATTCGAAGCGGCAGGCTCACGTGGAACCCTCGTTGTCGTCCCTCATCGCGTCGGCGGAGGAAGGGGATCGCTCCGCCGCCGACACGCTCTTCGCGACCCTGTATGCGGAGCTGCACCGCATGGCCAGCCGTCAGCTGGCGCGCAGCTCGGGCGACCTGACGCTCGGCACGACCACGCTCCTGCACGAGGCCTACCTCAACATGTCCCGGCGCGAGGGCGCCTCGTTCCCCGACCGGGCCCGCTTCATGGGCTACGCCGCGCGCGTGATGCGGGGGCTGGTGATCGACCACGTCCGCAACCGCAAGGCGCAGAAACGCGGCGGGCAGGTCGAGAAGGAGCCGCTCGCGGGCGACATCGCGGCGGCGGGCGAGGACGGGGACCAGCTGGCCCGCATCGGGGCGGCGCTGGACGAGCTGGCCGTCGTGGACGCCGGGCTGGCGCAGGTCGTCGATCTCAAGTTCTTCTGCGGCTTCAGCTTCGTCGAGATCTCGGCCATGCAGGGGGTCTCGGAGCGCACCGTCCAGCGCCAGTGGGAGAAGGCGCGCATCGTGCTCCACGGGCTGATCCGGGACTGAGGCACCCGCGTTTGGCGTCTTCGGGCTCCCGTTTCCGATATCCGGTCGTGGAGTGCCGCGCCCGAACCCGCCGGCCGCTCCCGGGGGCACGCCCATGAGGCGCCTCGACCCCGAGCGCTGGAAGGTCATCAGCCCCTATCTCGACGAGGCGCTGGACCTGCCCAGCGCCCTGCGCCGCGTCTGGCTGGAGGCGCTGCGGGCGAAGGACGCCGGGATGGCCGAGATGCTCGAGGACTTCCTCGCCGAGCAGAGCCAGCTCCAGCAGGAGCGCTTCCTGGAGACGAACGCGCACGCGCCCCAGGCGCAGCCCACGCTGGCGGGGCAGCCGATGGGCGCCTACACGCTGCGCGAGAAGATCGGCCAGGGCGGCATGGGAGGCGTGTGGCTCGCGGACCGGACCGACGGCCGCTTCCATGGCGTCGCGGCCGTGAAGCTGCTGAACGCGAGCCTGATGGGCCACGAGGCGGAGGCGCGCTTCCACCGTGAGGGCTCGATCCTGGCGCGGCTGCGCCACCCGCACATCGCCCACCTGATCGACGCCGGGGTCTCGCCGACCGGCCAGCCGTACCTCGTCCTCGAGCACGTGGACGGCGAGCATCTCGACGCCTACTGCGACCGCAAGCAGCTCGGCGTCGACGCTCGCGTGAAGCTCTTCATCGACGTGCTCGCGGCCGTGTCGCACGCGCACGCCAACCTGATCGTGCACCGTGACCTCAAGCCCTCCAACGTGCTGGTGACGAAGGACGGGACCGTCAAGCTGCTGGACTTCGGCATCGCCAAGCTGGTCGAGAAGGAGGGCGGCGAGACCATCACGGCCATCACGCAGTTCGGCGGCGCGGTGCTCACGCCGCAGTACGCCGCGCCCGAGCAGCTGACCGGCGGAGCGGTCACGACCGCGACGGACGTCTACGCGCTGGGAGTGCTGCTCTACCTGCTCTTGAGCGGCCGCCATCCCGCCGGCGACCACGTGCAGACCCCGGCCGAGCTGGTGCGTGCGATCGTCGAGACGGAGGCGCCGCCGCTCTCGGCCGCGGCGGTCACGGTCGTCGGCGACGCCGAGTCCCTGAAGGCGTCCGCGCTGCGGGCGGCGACGCCGCGCCGGCTCAAGGACCTGCTGGAGGGCGACCTCGACAACATCGTGGCCAAGGCGCTCAAGAAGCGGCCCGAGGAGCGCTACCCCTCCGCCGACGCCATGGCCGCCGACCTGCAGCGCTACCTGTCGCACCAGCCCGTGAGCGCGCGCCCCGACTCGATCACCTACCGCCTCGCCAAGTTCGTGCGCCACCACCGGCTGCCGGTGGCGCTGGCCGCGGTCGTGCTCGTCGCGCTGCTGGCGGGGCTCGCGGGCACCGTGTGGCAGGCGCGCGTCGCGGCCCGCGAGCGGGACCTGGCGCTCGCGCAGCTGGCGCGCGCGGAGAGCATCAACGAGTTCACCGCGTACCTGCTGGGCCAGATGCCGAGCGGACAGCCCGTGCGGGTGAGCGAGATCCTCACCCGCGCGGAGCACCTGGTGGAGAAGCGCTTCGCCCGCGATCCGACGCCCGCGGTCGACCTGCAGGTCACGATCGGTGGCATCTACGCGATCCGCGAGGACGCCGACAGCGCGCGGCGCCTGCTGAAGCGGGCGTACGAGACGTCGCAGTCGATCACCGACCCCGCCACGCGCGCCAAGGCCACCTGCACGTGGGCGCGGTCGGTCGCGCTGGACGGCGACTTCGCCGCGGCACTCCGGCTGGTCGACGCGGGGCTGGCGCTGACCACGCCCGAGGAGCGCTTCGACAGCGTGGTCACCGGCTGCCTGATCGACCGCGGCACCATCGCCATGGACGCCGGCGACGTGGACGGCGTGCGGGCCGCCGGGCAGGCCGCGCTCGATCGCCTCCGCGAGCGGCCCGAGGCGCTGCCGGAGACGCGGGCCAACGCCCTGCAGATGATGGCCGTGGCCGGCCGGATGCGCGGCGACGTGTCGGAAGCCAACCGCATGTTCGCCGCCGCGATGGACGAGCTGCGCCGCATCGGGCGCGAGGACTCGACCGACGCGGCCGTGCTGCTCCACAACTGGGCGCTCAACGCGTCACTCACCAACCCGCTGGAGGCCCTGGACCTGAACCGCCGGGTGATCGAGATCTTCCAGGGCGGCGGGGGGCCCGACTCCGTGCCGATCCCCTCCCGGCTGAACTACGGGGTGATGCTGAACCGCCTGGAGCGCTACGCGGAGGCGCGGGCCGCGCAGGACCTCGTGCGCGAGCAGTCGAGGAAGCAGGGCAACACGCAGTCCCTCGGCAGCAGCAGCGTGGCGCTGGCCACCGCGTGCCGCGGCCTGGGCGACCTGCCGTGCGCGCGGGCGGCGCTGCGCGACGCCGAGAAAGCCATCCCCAGCTCGTATCCCAAGGGGCATCGCGTCTTCGCCGACCTCCTTCGCGAGCAGGCGCTGCTGGCGGCCGCGGAGGGGCGGACGGACGACGCGCTGCGCCTGCTGGGCGAGGCGATCGCGGTGCACCGGCAGGTGCCGCAGAAGCACGCCTCGCACGTGGAGAGCCTGCTGGAGCGGGCGCGGCTGGAGCTGCGACTGTCCCGCGTGGACGACGCGCAGCGCGACGCGGACGAGGCGCTCCAGGTCGCGGAGAGCTTCCGGGGCGGCACGCCGCAGTCCGCGTTCGTGGGGCTCAGCCTGCTGGTCCTGGGCGAGGTCGACCAGGCCCGGGGCGAAGCCGAGCACGGCCGCGAGCGCGTGGCTCAAGCGCTCGCGCACCTGGAGCCGACCCTCGGCGACCAGTCCCCCGACGTCGTCCACGCGAAGACGCGTCTCGCCGCGCGACGATAGACTGGCGCGGTGAGCCAGCGCCAGGCGCGCCTGCGCCGCCTGAACGCACATCCGACCGCCGCGTCCGGAGACTTCGTCCTCTACTGGATGCAGGCCTACCGCCGCCTGTCGCACAACCATGCGCTCGACTACGCCCTCGCCTGCGCGCGCGAGCTGGGCCGGCCGCTCGTGGTGTACGAGGCGCTCCGCCTGGACTATCCCTGGGCCAGCGCGCGGCTGCACCGCTTCGTCCTGGAGGGCATGCGGGACAACACGCGCGAGGCCGAGCGGCTCGGGCTCAACTACTGGCCGTTCGTCGAGACGCTGCGCGCGCCCGCGCGCGGGCTGCTGGCGCGTATCGCCTCGCGCGCCGCGCTCGTGGTCACGGACGACTTCCCCTGCTTCGTCGTGCCCGGCCAGACGCAGGCGCTCGCGCGCCGAGTGTCCGTGCCGGTCTGGGCGGTGGACTCGAACGGGATCGTTCCGCTCGCGCTGCTGCAGCCGGCCGTGTCCGCGGCGGCGCACCTGCGGCCGCGGATCCACAAGGCGTTCGCGGAGTCGTGGGCGCATCGCGCCTCCGCGCGGCCGCGCATCCCGGATGTCGCGGGCCGCCCTGTCGACCCGCCGTTCGAGCCCTGGCGCAGCGACGACCTGGATGCGTTCGTGCGGTCGCTGCCCATCGACCAGGCCGTGGCACCGATCGCCGGAATGCCCGGAGGGGCCCGCCCGGCACGCGCGCGCCTGCGATCCTTCGTCGCGCGCCGGCTGCGCGGGTACGCCGAGTCGCGCTCCGCGCCGGCCGCCCCCGACGCGGGCCACGCCAGCGGCCTCAGCCCGTACCTGCACTTCGGACACCTGTCGATCGAGCAGGTGGCGGCGGAGGTGCTGGCCGCGACCGGCGACTGGTCACCCGACGATCTGCACATCGACGCGCGCGGCAAGCGGGAGGGCTTCTTCAGCGAGGATGCCGACGTGAACGCCTTCCTGGACGAGGCGCTCACCTGGCGCGACGTCGGGTTCCAGTGGCACTGGACGCGGCGGCAGGACACCGCGTCGCTCGAGACCGCGCTCCCCGGCTGGGCGCTGGCCACCCTGCGCGCGCATGCCTCCGACCGACGCGCGTTCGTGTACTCCCTCGAGCAGTGGGAGGCGGCCGACACCCACGATCCGCTCTGGAACGCCGCGCAGCGCGAGCTGGCCGCGACCGGCGCCATCCACAACTACCTGCGGATGCTGTGGGGCAAGAAGGTCATCGAGTGGTCGCGCACGCCGGACGAGGCGTACCGCACGCTCGAGCACCTCAACAACAAGTACGCGCTCGACGGGCGCGACCCCAACTCGTACACCGGCATCCTCTGGTGCTTCGGGCTCTTCGACCGGCCGTGGGCGCCCGAGCGGCCGGTGCTGGGCACCGTGCGCTACATGTCGTCGGAGAACACGGCCCGGAAGTTCCGGATCAAGCCGTACCTGGAGTACGTGGAGTCGCTGGCCGGCTGAGGAGGAGCGATGAAGCTCGCGGCGTCGATCGTCCTGTTCGCTTCGAGCACGATGGCTGCGTCGGACCAGCCGACGCCTCCATCGCCACCGCCAGGGCAACGAGTCATCGGCATGTACATCGGCACGTTGCCCTGCGCGGACTGCGGTGGCATCCGCACGGAGCTCACCTTGTTCGATCCATCACCGGGTGCGTCGGGACCGTCGAGCTACTGGCTGAAGGAGACGTACCTGGGCAAGCCGCTGAAGAACGCGACATTCGAGTCGGGTGGCAGCTGGACCACCCAGACGGGCATGGACGATGCGAAATCGACCGTCTACAAGCTCACCGAGGCCCGCTCGGGCGAGAGCCGTTTCCTCCTGAAGGTGAGCGACGACGAGCTGCGGATGCTCGATCGGTCCGGCCGTGCGATCAGTTCGAAGCTGGACTATTCGCTGAAGCGCCAGCCGGCATCCAACCTGCCCCGCATACAGCTCTCGCCTCCTGGCCAGTACCTGCTGGGCGTCTACGGCGGAGCCCTCTCCTGTGCGGGATGCGACGGCGCCCTGCTCGAGCTCTCGCTGTTCGTGAGACCGGCGGCAGACGGGCTCTCGAGCTACTGGCTCAAGGAGACACGACCAGAAGGGCCGTCGGGCCCAGGGACGATGGAATCTCATGGAACCTGGACCTTCGGCGGTACCTGGTGGCCGGATCAGGGCTCAGCCTTCCACAGTCATGCGCTTCGCCTCAGCAGCGTCGACGGTCGGGATGCGCTGGTGTTGGCGGAGCAGCGTCCGGATGCGTTCAAGCTGGTCGAGCGGCGCGGCGTCAAGATGCCGGATGGCGGGGTGGTCCTTCGTCGCGTCGCAGCGACGTCCGCAGGAGCCTGGCCTGAATCGATCGGCTGCGAGAGGCTCGGCCGGGGAGGCGGCATCGATTCGGCGGTCGGCACGATCCGATGCGCGAATACGCTGATCCATTACGACAAGGGTGACTCCTGCGCGGGCAAGGTCGCCGCGGACCTGCACTCCGTCGACGGTGCTCCAATGAAGATGTGCGCGAGCGACGGCGGCCAGAGGGACGGAGGGGGCCGCATCGTCGTCTCGCTGCCCGATCAAGTCGCGAATTTCTCCATCGCGAGCTCCGCGCCGCAGGACACGATGGTGCTGCTGGCTGTCGCCCGGAACACAGCCGTCGTGTTGAAGGCGAAAAGGTACGGGAGGTGAGCAGCGCTTGACGCCTGAGCGCGGCGGGTTGCAGGTGGGCTGCAGGTGAGGGGTGGAGGTTGGCACCTGATCGCGCGCGTGCGGGCCTGGACCGCCTTCCTCATAGTCGGCCTCGTCCTCAGCGGTGCGACTGCGATCCCGATTCCCACGCAGTTGGAGATGGGGATCGCCGCGTTGGGCGAACAGCTGGACGCCGGCGGTCGGCTGCCCGCGTTCGTCGGCCCCTGGCTCCGGACCCTGCGGGACGGGATCCGTGCGACGTCGGAGCGCGCGCCGTTCATGTTCTACGGGACCGACTGGCTGGCGTTCGGCCACTTCATGATCGCGCTGGTGTTCGTGGGCGCGCTCCGCGATCCCGTCCGCAACCGCTGGCTGTACCGGTTCGGGATGATCGCCTGCGCGCTCGTCCCGGTGTGGGCGCTCGTGTTCGGTCAGGTCCGCGGCATCCCGCTCTGGTGGCGCGCGATCGACGCGATGTTCGGCATCGTCGGGTTCGTGCCCTGCTGGCTGTGCCATCGCTGGACGGGAGCGCTGGAGGAGGCCACCGCTGAACCCATCCGCCCCGGGGCGGATGGAGTGCCCGAGACTCAAGCGGACACCCCGCGACTCCATGCGCCTCAGTCCAGCTCCCCCTCCACGAACCAGCACTCGCGCAGGCCGTCGCGGAAGATCCGGTAGAGCCCGCCGCCCTGCAGCCGCACGTCCCACTCCTCGCGGCTCCAGGCCACGTCCCACCAGTCGCCCGACGCGCGCCAGGGACCGGCCCGCTCGACGATCGCGCCGCGCACGCCGGACGCCGACACGAACACGGGCACGCCCTGGCCCAGGTCCACGCGCGCCGGCAGCGACGGGCGGAACACCCGCAACGAGACGCGCGCGGCCGCGGACCGGCACCGCTTCGGCACGAAGCGCTCCGGCGCGAACGTCTCCATCACGAACGCGCCCGGGCGGTGGCTGTCGAGCAGCCGCGGGGCGCCGCCACGGCCGGCCGAGGTCCACTCGACCAGCCGGGCCATCGTCTCCGCCAGGCGCTCCGGGGACGGCTGCGCCGGATCGAGCAGCGAGAACTGCACCGGACGCGCGGGCGTCGGCTCGGCCGTGACGGCGACCGACTGGATCGCGTCCCGCGGCGGGGTCGTCTCCAGGTCCAGCCGCAGCAGCGTGCGCCAGGTGCGCGCATCGGCGGAGGGCGCGGCCGGCTTGAGCGTGCGCCGGTGGCGGCTGCCGTCCACGAGGCCGAGGTCCAGCGTGACTGCGGCCGCGCGGCGGTGGCGCGCGACGAGCCCGGCGCACAGCGGCTCCAGCACGCGCGCCAGGAAGAAGGACAGCGGCTCCAGGCCGTCCACCGGCCAGTCCAGATCCAGCGCGCACGTGAACGTCTCCGCCGGCGGCGTGGGCACCAGCGGCTGGTCGTCCTCGCCGCGCGCGGCCAGGCGCCAGCGCGGGCCGTCCGGGCCGAAGCGCTCCGCGAGCCCCTTCGCCGGCAGCGCGGCCAGGTCGCCCAGCGTGGCCAGGCCCCAGCGCTCGAACAGCGCGCGGCGGTCCTCGGGCAGGTCCAGGCTGGCGATGGGCAGCGGCGCCAGCGTGGCCGCCTCCTCGCCCGCGGGGACGACGGTCAGGCCGGGACGCGCGCGCGCGACGAGCAGCGCGGTCCGGCGGCTCCACGCGAGCGCGGCCCCCACGCACGGCGCGCGCTCCGCCGCGGCCGACAGGATGGCCTGGCCCAGGTCGTGCGGGCTGGGCCAGACGCGCCCGAAGCCCTGGAGATCCAGGACCACGGTGTCGTCCGCGATCGCCTCGACGCGCGGCGTGAACGTCCGCGCGAGCTCGAGCAGGACGACACCGGTGGGGAGCGGCCGGCACGCGTGAAGGCATCCGTACATCGCGTCACACGCCGTCCAGGCGGAACGGCGCAGGCCGCGTCACCCGACCGGCTCGCGCCTCGCCGCAGAGGCCGCGCAGCAGCCGTCCGGGGCCCGGCGCCCCGGACCACGAAGCACTCGCGGGCGCGAGCCCGAGCGAGACCCCGCCCGGCCCGCAGGCCACGTGCGAGGCGGCCACGAGCAGCAGCGCGGTCGGGCTGTCCTCGATCATGCGCTGGAGGCGGATGAAGCTCGTGTGGGGCAGGCGCCGCAGCGCGTCCGCGTCGACACCGGCCACGTCCAGCACCACCGCCTCGAACAGCCCCGAGCCCAGCACGGTGCCCAGCGCCGACAGCGCGCTCGGCAGGGACGACTGGCCTCCCCGCAGCCAGAGCAGCCGCGCCAGGTCCATGCCCGCTTCCGCGGCGGACGCGGGATCGAAGCGATCGGCGGGATCGACCCACGCGACCAGCGCTCCGCGGCCCGTCGAGCGCGCGCACAGCGCGATCGCGAGCCCGGTGCGTCCCGACGACGCCGGCCCGTGGATCTCGGAGAGCGCGCCGCGGGGAAGCCCGCCCGCGATCAGCCCGTCGAGCGCGGCCACGCCGAACGCGAGCGGCTGCAGCCGTCGGTCCTCGCCGCGCAGGGGCGGCGCCTCGGCCTGCAGCCGGCGCGCCCGCAGCAGCTCTTCCAGCGATTCCTTGAGGGCGGGCGCCATTTCGCTTTCCTTTCGCCATCATTCTCCCCGCCCGGGTGGCTGTCAAGGTCCGATCGGTGCGCTACAGTCCGCTCGTGCCGTTCGATCCGGAGATCGAGTCGTATTACGCGCAGGGCGGTGAACAGGGCCGGCTGGACCAGGGCTACTTCCCGCTCGAGCGCGCGCGCACGCAGGAGATCGTGCTGCGGCACCTGCCGCCTCCGCCGGCCGTCGTGCTCGACGTCGGCGGCGCCTCCGGCGTGTACGCGCTCTGGCTCGCCGCGCGCGGGTACGAGGTGCACCTGATGGACCCGGTCCCGCTGCACGTCGAGCAGGCCGCGCGCGCGTCGGCCGCGAGCACCCACCCGCTCGCCTCCGCGTCGATCGGCGACGCGCGGGCTCTCGCGCAGGCGGACGGCAGCGCCGACGCGGTCCTGCTGCTGGGGCCGCTCTACCACCTGATCGACAGGGACGACCGGCTGTCGGCGCTGCGCGAGGTCCACCGCGTCCTCCGCCCGGGCGGCGTGCTGTTCGCTGCCGCCATCTCGCGGTTCGCGTCGCTCGTCGACAACCTGGACAACGTGACCGGCGCCGGCCTGCCGCACGTGCTCGCGAGCCCCGCCGTGCTGGGCATGGTGAGGCGGGACCTCGAGGGCGGACCACACCGGAACCCGACGGACGAAGCTCAGTACTTCACGACCGCCTTCTTCCATCACCCCGACGAGCTGGCCGCGGAGGTCCGTGAGGCCGGGCTCGCGCTCGTCGAGGTGCTCCCGCTCGAGAGCGTCGGCGCGTTCACCGGGGCGTTCGAGCGGGTATGGGCCGACGAGTCGCTCCGCGAGGCGCTCCTGTCGCTGGTGCGCACGGTCGAGCGCGAGCCCACGCTGATCGGCGTGAGCCCCCACCTGCTGGCGGTGGCGCGGAGTCGATGACACGATGCTCCCCGTCGTCCTCACGACGTTCCTCGCCCTGGCGATCGACGCTCCCATGTCGCTCCTGCAGATCTACCGCGACCCGCTGACGCCGGGGCGCGAAGCCGAATACGACGCCGTCGAGCGGGACGCGGCGCGGATCTGCGCGCGGCTCGGATTCCCCAACCCGCACCTGGCCCTCGAGTCGCTCACGGGGCCCAGGGAGGTGTGGTGGCTGAACGCGTTCGCCTCGGAGGACCACCGGAAGCAGGTCACGCGCGACTTCGAGGCCAACACGGAGCTGGTGAAGGCGCTCGAGGGGATCACGAAACGCAGGGAGGGCCTGGTCGGACCGGCGCTCGACCAGGTCGCGCGGCACCGTCCCGACCTGGGCGGCCCCGCCTGGAACCCCGCGGGCGCGCGCTTCTTCGTCGTGACCGTGAGCCGCTCCGCCACGGCCGGTACGGCGACCGTGTTCGAAGCGCCGGACGGGAGCTCCTACGCGTTCACGCCCGCGCCGACCCGCGATCAAGCGGACGCGGAGGCGCGGGCGCGAGGCGCCGACGCCGTAGTCCTCGCCGTCCGGCCGCAGTGGGGCCTGCCCGCTCCGGAGTGGATCGCGGCCGACCCGGAGTTCTGGCGGGCCAGTCCGCGCGTGCTGGAGGGTGCTCCGGATCGGCCGTGACCTGCTGGCGGTGACCCGGCGCGCGTAGTACGGTCCGCGCATGGCGGAGGCGGCGCCGGCCGATCCCAGCGAGCCGTCCACGGGACGCCACACCTTCGTCGACGCGCTGCGCGGATTCGCCCTGTTCGGCGTGATGGCCGCCAACCTGCTGATCTTCTCGGGCATCGTGTACATGACCGACGCTCGGAAGGCCGCGGTCTCGCCCTCCCTCGCCGACCGCGCCGTCCTGTTCCTCGAGCTCTTCTTCATCGAGAACAAGTTCATGGGCCTGTTCTCGACGCTGTTCGGCGTGAGCTTCTGGCTCTTCCTCAGCCGCGCGCGGGAGCGAGGCGGGACCGCCACGGTGCTCTTCTATCGCCGGACCTTCTGGCTGTTCGCGATCGGGTGCGTGCACGGCTGGCTCTTCTGGGCCTTCGACATCCTGCGCTTCTACGCGCTGTGGGCCGTG
This sequence comes from Vicinamibacteria bacterium, assembly GCA_025923995.1. Classification (GTDB taxonomy): domain Bacteria; phylum Acidobacteriota; class Vicinamibacteria; order Fen-336; family Fen-336; genus JAICEW01. Next base: position 21,446 of record JAICEW010000041.1, read on the forward strand.
CTGCTGCCCCTGTTCGTCTCCTGGCGCCCTCGCCGTCTGCTGATCGCGGCGCTCGCGGCCAGCACGCTGGTCCCTGCGCTGGTGACGGGCCTGCGGGTCGCGGTCTCGCAGGGAGCTGCCGGCGGGGAGATGGACGCCATGGCTCTCTCGGCGTTCTCGACCGGCGGCTATCGCGAGGTCCTGGCCGCGAACTGGGCCTACGACTGGTACCTTACGAACTCCATCGGCCAGATCGCCTACCAGGTGGCCGTGTTCGGCCGGCTGCTGATGGGGCTCTACCTCGCCCGCGCGCTCGTGTTCGACGACCTGGGCAGCCAGCGGTCGCTGTTCAGACGGGCACTCCTCGTGGGCACGATCGTCGGGCTCGCCGGCAACGCCGTCTTCGCGACCGAGTGGCTGAGCGACGCGGCTCGCACCAGCCCCCCGCTGGCGTTCGCGCGCCGCCTGCTGGTCGAGAGCGGCTTCCTCGGCTTCACGCTCGCGTACGCGGCGGCGCTGGCGCTGGCCTACGAGCGCACGCGATGGCGTGACGCGATCGCGACGCTGGCACCGCTGGGCCGGATGGCGCTCACGTGGTACCTGCTGCAGACGGTGGCCGGCCTCGCCGTGTTCTACGGCCTCGCCGGCGGCCTCATGGGGCACGCGACGCCGGTGGCGCTGGCGATGGGATGCGTCGCGGGCTACGCCGGCCAGGTGGCGCTGGCCCACGCGTGGATGCGACGCTTCCGGTTCGGGCCCGCGGAGTGGATCTGGCGGAGCCTGACGTACGGAACCCGACAGCCGATGCGCCGCAGCGAGGCGCTGGGAGCGAGCGCATGACCGCTGCGTGTCGACGCGTGCTGGGAACGGGCTCGGTCGTCGTGCTGTCGGCTTGTGCGCTCCACGCGCAGGACCGCGCGGCCACCGTACCCGGCATGAAGGTCCTGCTGGAGAACGCGCGCGTGCGCGTCCAGTACCACGACGTCGCGGTCGGGGAGACGGTGCCGATGCACTCGCACCCCGCGTACGTCGCGTACGTGATCGCGCCGTACAAGGCGCGCCTCCGGACGAAGGACGGCGCCGAGCGGATGGTCGATCGCCAGCCGGGCGACGTGTTCTGGGGCGAGCCCACCACGCACACGGTCGAGAACCTGGGCACGGTGCCGATCCACAACCTGATCGTGGAGCTCAAGGACGCGCCGGGCGCACCGCCGGAATGCGCGTGGCCGTCCAGCCTGGACGCGGTCGCGGCCGCGCCTGGCGACCATCGGGTCGCGTTCGAGAACGACCGCGTGCGCGTGCTCGACGTGTCGGTCGCGCCCGGGGAGCGCCAGTCCGTCCACGCGCACTGCTGGCCCGGTGTCGTCTACGCGATCTGGCAGGGCGCCTCGCGCGATTACGACGGCGAGGGTCGGCTGATCGGCGAGGTGAAGGAGGACCCGCCCGAGTCCGCCTTCCCGCAGGCGCGCTGGACGGAAGCGCAGGCGCCGCACGCGCGCCACAACCTGGGCGCGCGGCCGAGCCACGTGCTGCGCATCGAGCTGAAGCGCTAGCTCCCGGGCTCGTCCTCGTCCCTGAACGGCACGCAGCCGTAGCCGTCCTCCCACAGCTCGGGTGAAGCGAAGAGGTCGCCGATGGCCAGGCGCCGCGACTCGACGTCCTCCGGAACCGAGCGCAGCGGCTCCTTGCGGATGGGATCGATGGACAGCTCGCCGTCCTCGCGGAACCACAGCCGCGCGTACGTCCAGCCGTCGCTGCGGACCTGGTCCTCCAGGCTCTGGATGTTCATCACGTCGTGGCCGCTCACCGTAGTGGTGTACGCGCGCAGGGGGGCGGGCGGGTCGGGATTCACGCGCTTGACGGGATCGGACATCACGAACACGTACTGGTCCTTGTCGAACGGGACGATCGTGAGCCGGATGACGTTCGTCTGGCCCCTCTCCTGGCAGCGCCAGTCTCCGACCAGCCTCTCGTCGATGTGCCCCCCACGCACGGGCCCCAGTGGCTCGTCCCAGCCGTCGGGGCAGCCGACGCAGAAGAGGGCCGGCAGGGCCACCAGCAACCGCGCGGTATTCATGGCCGAATCGTACGACGTCTCGTGCGCGGGTGGCGGTCGCAGTGGGTGGGTTTCGAAAGTGACACAGGGGAAGACCGGTCGACCGCCCGACCGAACAGGGGTCCGCGGCGACCTCGCGGGGCGTGGAGTCGTCGACGCGCTCGAAGGCCTGGCCAGGAAGGCTGTCGTCACGGGCACCATGTCTTGACGGCTTCCCGAGCCGTCCGGATCATCTCCTCGACCTCGATCATCCTGCGCGCGGTCTCGTCGAAGCGGCGATGCGTGGCAAAGCCGCGGTTCCGGCTGCCGAGCCCCTCGTCGCAATCCGGGGTCTGCATCGTGTGCGTGTCGCCCTCGTGGCCGACGCAATCGCAGGCGTGCTGGAGGCCGAACGCGTGACCCGCCTCGTGCTCCTCGGCCGCCCAGGGGAATGCGCCGGAGCGGAACGCCCTCGGCTGCAGGGCGCGAGCGTAGTCCACGAAGAAGTACGGGTGGTTCTGGTTCGACCGGCCGCGGCCGGCCGCGGAACCTGGGCAGTCCTGGACGTCCCGGCCGTCGACAGCGTCGCGTTCGCAGACGTCGTAGATCAGGACGTTCAGCGCGTCGGGAGCCGCGAGCAGCGTGCACTCGTCGACCGCCGCTTGGGCGAAGTCGCTGAAGGTCGGGTAGCGAAGACCGGGCAGGTCCCCGGTCGGTGGAATCCACCAGGGACAGGCAGCGAAGTCTTCGCAGTTGGTGGTGAAGATCAGCTCGGTCTCGCCGTCGGCGGTCGTCGCGGGTGGCCGGGCGATCTGCGCCAGCTTCCGGCAGGCCCCCTCGAACATGTCGGGCCTGTGGAAATGATGGCTCCGATAGGTGAGCCGCAGGCAGTCCTGCCCTTGGCAGATCGGGTTCCCATCGTCCGCGCGCAGCTGCTGGTTGAGCAGGTCGATCATCGACTTGAAGTAGTCCTCCCCCGTGATCGCGACGCCTGTGATGGGATCGGGTCGCGTGGAGGCCGCGGTGGGCGGGTCGGTGGCGCCGGTGGCGCCGTTCGCGAGCACGATGAAGTTCACGGGTATCTCGGGTAACGCTCCATCGCCTGGCGAGCTGGGGTTGTCGGGGTCGTCGACGCAAAGGTCTGGATTGCAGACCAGCACCGCGAAGGGGGGCTCGGCGTCCACCATGCTGGCGGAGAGGAAGAGGATGGCGCCAGCCGGGCAGCTGGTGGCTTCCGCGAGGCCCAGTCGCAGCGAGCCGCTCAGCGGGCCCGACCCATCGATGGCCTGGACCTCGTGCCCCAGCCGATCGCCGCTGCGGCCGCCGCCCGACATCGAGACCGTGTGACGGAACCGCACCGCACCCAGCCCGCTGATCCCGGCCGCGCCGCCCCAGAACACGTCGACCTCGCCCGCACTGACCTGCTCGTCGGCGCCCTCGCCGTAGTCCTCGTCGGGCACGCCGACCACCAGGTCGTCGGTGGCGTCGTCGTCGAGCCGGGCCGCACTGAGCGAGGCGCCGAAGTGGTCCTCGGCTTCGGCCGGAGATAGGGCCCCGAGGAGGCCCTGCTGGATCACCTGGCGCGTGGGCAGCGCGAGACCGCTGGCACTCCCGTGGAAGATCGTCACCGAGCCGGCGCGCACCGCACCGCCGACCGTGTCGCCGGGCGCGCCGATCGCGAGATCGTCGTAGGGGTCGCCGTTGAAGTTGCCCGCGGCCAGACTCTTGCCGAACCGCGCGAAGCTCACCCGTGCCTGGGGCTGCAGGCGCTGGGCTCCGGCCGCGCTCGACGGGTCGAGTGGCGATCCCACCGCGAGCCGTCCGGCGCCGTTGCTGTCGACCGCGCTGCATGGTGCCGCGGCACAGCCGTAGATCAGGACCACGCTGCCCAGGTGCTCGATCAGCTCCAGGCGCAGTGTGGGATCGGTGGGGTCCTTGATCTCCAGGTCCGTGTGCGGCGCTCCGATCGCGAGATCGTCGAGGCCGTCGCCGTTGAAGTCCCCTACCGCGAGCGATTCGCCGAGGCGTCCGCTGGCCAGCAGCGTCGCCGGGTCCTTGAGCGCGGAGAGGACCGTCGGCCAGGCGACCTTGAACCCCGGATCGCCCCAGAACACGTCCACCCGGCCCGCCCCGTTGCTGGCCTCGGGATAGCCCTGGACGCGGTCCAGCTCACCATCACCGTCGAAGTCGCCGGTGACCACGAGCAGCGGCTGATCCACGGCCGCGAAGCTCGGAAAGGAGAAGAGCCAGGCGCCGCTCCCGACCATCGCGGCCAGGGTCGAGCGCAACAGCGCCTTCGATCGATGCCCACGCACTGGCATATATGAGCCTCCCCCCTGGGTGGCGTCGTCCGGGATCGGAAGTGGACATCCTGCCGCCCGGAACGAGCCGCGCAGGCTCGCGCCGGCCGCCGCGAAGCAGGCGGAGGGGGAGTGCGATCGAGTGAGGCGGGTCCTCTCTGTCTAGGCCATCCCGTTGCGGGCGGTCGCGGCCGGCAGGTACGTCGTCTCCGCGTAGTCGCGCACCATGCGGTGCGCGGAGAACGGGAGCACGACGGACTCGATCGAGCTCTTCATGATGCGGACCCAGCGGCGGCGGACGCCGTCGGGGTCCTTCTCGAAGAAGGTCGGCACCACCTGCTCCTCGAGGAGCTGGTACAGCGAGGCCGCGTCGGCGGCGTCCTGCGCGGCCGCGTCGGGCAGCACGGCGTCCGACCCGATGGCCCACCCGTTGTCGCCGCGGTAGCCCTCGACCCACCAGCCGTCCAGGATCGAGAGGTTCACGCCGCCGTTGACGGGCGACTTCATCCCGCTCGTGCCCGAGGCTTCCTGCGGACGGCGAGGCGTGTTGAGCCACACGTCGCTGCCCTGGACGAGCATGCGGCCGACCTCCATGTCGTAGTCCTCGAGGAACACGATCTTCCCGCGGAACTCGTCCTGCGTGAGGAGGAACAGCCGGCGGATCAGGTCCTGGCCCGCGCGGTCGGCCGGGTGCGCCTTGCCGGCGAAGATCATCTGCACGGGACGCTCGGCGCTCGAGAGCAGCCGACGGAGGCGGTCGAGGTCCGACAGCGCCAGCACCGCGCGCTTGTACGTCGCGAAGCGGCGCGCGAAGCCGATGGTGAGCGCGCGCGGGTCGAACAGCCGCTCCAGCTCGCGCAGCTCGTCCGGTGAGCGGCCGTGGCGCGCCGTCTGCGTGCGCACGCGCTCGCGCACGAAGCGGATGAGCCGCTCCTTCTGCGACCGGTGCGCGGCCCACACGTCGGCGTCGGGGATCTCCGACACGCGCGCCCACAGCTCGGGATCGAGCAGGTGCGACTCCCAGTCCGGCCGCAGGTGCTTCGCGTAGAGCGCGCGCATCTCGGGGCCCACCCACGTCTCGGTGTGGACGCCGTTCGTGATGGCGGAGACCGGGTTGGGGGGCGCGTCCGGCCACAGGTGGCGCCACATGGCCGAGGACACCTCGCCGTGCAGCTTGCTGACCGCGTTCACGCGGGTGGAGAGGCGGATGGCGAGGACGGTCAGGTTGAAGTTTCCGCCCTCGGCGCCCAGGCTGAGCGCGGCCTCGGGGTCGCAGCCGACCTCCTGGATCCACGGGCCCAGGTAGCGCTGCACCAGCCCGAGGTCGAACTGCTCGTTGCCCGCCGGCACCGGCGTGTGCGTCGTGAAGACCGCGTTCTGCGCGACCGCCTTGAGCGCGTCGCCCAGCCCCTCGCCCTGCAGGACCCGCTCGCGGGCCCGCTCCAGCCCCAGGAACGCCACGTGTCCCTCGTTCATGTGCCAGACCGCGGGCGTGACGTCGAGCGCGCGCAGGGCACGCACGCCGCCCACGCCCAGCACGATCTCCTGGCACAGGCGCATCTCGCGGCCGCGGACGTAGAGGCTCCCGGTGATGGGCCGGTCGGCCGGGTCGTTGAGCGGGACGTCGGTGTCGAGCATCAGCACCGGCACGTTGCCGACCTGCGCCTTCCACACCGCGGCCTGCACGATGCGTCCGGGCAGGTCGACGGGCACCGTGAGCACGCCCCCGGCGGGCGACTGCACGGGCAGGACGGGCAGCCGCGCGAAGTCGTAGTCGGGATAGATGTGCTGCTGGAAGCCGTCCGCGTCCACCGTCTGGCGGAAGTAGCCCGAGCGGTAGAGCAGGCTCACGCCCACCATCGGGATGCCGAGATCGCTGGCGGCCTTGGCGTGGTCCCCCGCCAGCACCCCCAGGCCGCCGGAGTAGACGCCCAGCGACTCGTGCAGCCCGAACTCCATCGAGAAGTAGGCCACCGGACCGCGCAGCGCCTGCGCGTGGCGCGACCACCAGCGCTCGCGGGTGTGGTACGCGTCGAGCTCGTTGATCACGGTCTCGTAGGCCTGCACGAACTCGGGATCGGAGAGCAGGCGCTGCCAGTGGTGGGGCTCCACGTTGATGAGCAGCTCCACCGGGTTGTGGTAGCGGCGCCAGTGGTCGGGGTCGATCCAGGTGAACAGGCGCGTCGCCGCGGGCGACCAGCTCCACCACAGGTCGTAGGCGAGCTCGCGCAGCCGCTCCATGCCGGCCGGCAGCTCGATGTCGGCGATCTGGAGGGTCGGGATGGTCAGCATCGAGCCTTTCCGGCGGGGGCCTGGGGTCGTCGGGAGGAAGGAACCGTCGTCAGTGGCCACCCGCCGTCTCCACGAACCGGCGGACGACTTCCGAGGCGCGCTCGTCCAGGCGTGCGAACGCGATGCCGTACTGGCCGGGCCCGGCCAGGCGCACCACGTGGCCGGCGCCTCCGAACACGTCCCCGCCGGGCAGGCGCACGTCGAGCTGGAGCTCACATCCCAGGTCGAGGTCGGCCACGCGGGTCTCCAGCAGCATGCCGTTCTCGCTCAGGTTGAGGCCGGTCGCCGGCACCGGCTCCTGGAGCGAGGTCGCCGCCGCCACCACCCAGAAGGAGACCGGGAAGCGGGCCTGACGGCGCTGCGGTATGGCCATGAGCCGGTTGAGCCGCGCATCCCACTCGGGTCCGGCGGGCAGGCGGAGGATCGCGTTGGCCCCCGCCTCCAGCAGGCCCAGCTCGGCCTCCTCGAAGTCGCCCCGCGCCACCACCGCGATCGAGAGGCTGCGCGTCGAGCGGTCCCCGCGCAGGGCCGCGACCAGCTCGTCGGCTCGCGGCAAGTCCCTGTCGATCATCACGATGGCGGGCCGGGCGGCCAGCGCCATGAGGTGGGCGTCCTCCAGCCGGTTTGCGGTGTGGTGCTCGAAGCCCCCGCGGCCCAGGACCGTGGGAGCCAGCTCTTCGAGGAGGTCGCCTTCGGAGCAGATGAGCGCGTGCATGACTGGCGAGGAGTGTACTCGGGAGCCCGCTGACCCGCCAACCTGGGCCCCCAACTATCGGGGCTGCC
>JAICEW010000042.1 GCA_025923995.1 Vicinamibacteria bacterium
AGCTGCAGCGGCACCACCATCAGCAGCGGGGACCACAGCTCCTCCACCTCGGGCACGCGCAGCAGCACGTCGTGCGGCTCCAGCACGTGCGCGAGCTGCTCGTCGTTCTCGCCCGCCAGCGCCAGGACACGTCCTCCGCGCGCCTTCACCTCCTGCACGTTCGAGAGCATCTTCTCGTACGTGCGTCCGGGCGGGCACAGCGCGACCACCGGCAGCCGCTCGTCGATCAGCGCGATGGGGCCGTGCTTCATCTCGCCCGCGGGATAGCCCTCGGCGTGGATGTACGAGATCTCCTTGAGCTTGAGCGCGCCCTCCAGCGCGATCGGGTAGTTGACGCCGCGGCCGAGGAAAAGGAAGTCGCTGGCCTGGGCCAGCGTGCGCGCCAGCTCCTCGATCTGCGGCGACAGCAGCAGCGAGCGCTCCATGAGGTGCGGCACCTTGGCCAGCTCCTGCAGCAGCGCCCGGCACCGCTCGCTGGTGAGCGAGCCGCGCAGGCGGCCCAGGTGCAGGGCCAGCAGCGAGAGGGCGACGATCTGGGACGTGAAGGCCTTGGTGGAGGCGACGCCGATCTCGGGGCCGGCGTGGGTGAGCAGCGTCCCCGCCGCCTCGCGCGTCAGCATCGAGCCCTGGACGTTGCAGATGCCCAGCGGCAGGGCCCCCAGGCGCTTGGCCTCGCGGAAGGCGGCCAGCGTGTCCGCCGTCTCGCCGCTCTGGCTGATGGCCACCGCCAGCGTGTCGCGGTCCACGATGGGCGTGCGGTAGCGGAACTCGCTGCCGTAGTCCACCTCGGCCGGGATCAGCGCCACCTGCTCCAGCAGGAACTTGGCCACCAGCGCGGCGTGCCAGGAGGTCCCGCACGCGAGCAGCGTCACGCGGCGCACGCGGCGCAGCTCGTCCGCGGTGCTGCCCAGCTCCTCCAGGTGGACCTCGCCCTCCTCCAGGCCGATGCGGCCCAGGAGCGTGTCCCGCACGGCGCGGGGCTGCTCGTGGATCTCCTTGAGCATGAAGTGGCGGTAGCCGCCCTTCTCCGCCTGCACCGGATCCCAGGTGATGCGCTGCGTCCTGCGCTCGACCGGGCGTCCGGCCACGTCCGTGAGGCGCGCCGACTGCGGCGTCACGGTCACCACGTCGCCGTCGTCCAGGAACACGAAGTCGCGGGTGTGCGCGAGCAGCGCGGGCACGTCGGAGGCGAGGAAGTGCTCGCCCTCGCCCAGGCCCACCACCAGCGGCGGCCCCTGCCGGGCCGCCACCAGCTTCTGCGTCTGGTCGCGGTGCAGGAAGACGAGCGCGTAGATGCCCTCGAGCTCGGCCAGCGTCGTCCGCACCGCCTCTTCCAGGTCACCCTTGTAGTGCGACTCCACCAGGTGGGCGACCACTTCGGTGTCCGTCTGGGTGACGAAGCGGTGGCCGGCGGCCACCAGCCGCGCCTTGAGCTCCAGGTAGTTCTCGATGATGCCGTTGTGCACCACCACCAGCGCCCCCGAGCAGTCCTGGTGCGGGTGCGCGTTCTCCTCGCTGGGCCGGCCGTGCGTCGCCCACCGGGTGTGGCCCAGGCCGAAGTCGCCCGCGAGCGGGGCGACCGCGAGGCTGTCCTCGAGGTTCTTCAGCTTGCCGACCGACCGGCGCCGCTCGAGCGATCCCTTCGTGACCACCGCGATGCCGGCCGAGTCGTAGCCGCGATACTCCAGGCGGCGCAGGCCCTCGACGATGACAGGCACCGCGTCCCTCGTCCCCACGTATCCGACGATTCCGCACATTGGACCCTGGTGCTCCTTTCGCGAGGACTCCCGGCGAGCCGCCCGCCGCGGCTCCGGCCGTGGCGCTTGCGCCGCGCCCACGCGGCCGTCACGGCCGTCCTGGACCCGCCCGGAGGGACGAGCACGAGCGGGCCAGCAAAAGACGTCAGCTCTTCGCGGCCCGAGCCTTCTCCCGCGCGCGGGCGCGCTCCTCCGCCCAGCCGGGCTTGACCACCTGCCGTCCACGACCGAGCGCGAGCGCGCCGGCGGGAACGTCGTCGGTGATGACGCTGCCCGCCCCGATGTAGGCGCCCTCGCCGATCGTGACCGGCGCCACCAGCGTCACGTCGCTGCCGACGAACGCGCCCTCGCCGATCTGCGTCGGGCTCTTGGTCTGTCCGTCGTAGTTGCAGGTGATCGTGCCCGCACCGATGTTGGCCGACGCGCCGATGGTCGCGTCGCCGAGGTAGCTCAGGTGCGGCGCCTTGGCCCCTTCACCCAGCCGCGTCTTCTTGAGCTCGACGAAGTTCCCGACCTTCGCCCGCGCGGCCACGTGGCTGTCGGGACGGATGTGCGCGAACGGGCCGATGGCGGCTCCCGCCTCCACCACGCTCTCCCGCAGCAGGCAATGGTCGAGCACCTGGGCGCCGGGCCCGATCTGCATGTCCGTGAGCCGCGCGAACGGCCCCACCACCGCCCCCGCCGCGAGGTGCGTGCGGCCTTCCAGGATGGTGAACGGCCGGATCACCGCGTCCGCCTCCGCCGTCACGTCCAGGCCCACGTGTGTCGTCTGCGGATCCTCGATCACGACGCCGGCCGCCATCAGCTCGGCCACGCGCCGCTCGCCCAGGCGGCGCGACGCCGCGGCCAGCTCGGAGAGCGTGTTCACGCCCAGGGCCTCCACGGGGTCGGCCGTCTTCACCGCGCCCACGCGGTGACCGGCCGCGCGCAGCAGGCCGACGAGGTCGGTCACGTAGTACTCGCCCTGCGCGTTCTGCGGGCGGAGCGAGGAGAGGACCGGGAGCAGGGCCGGCACCGAGAAGACGTAGATGCCGGCGTTGATCTCGCGCACCTGCCGCTCGGCGTCGCTCGCGTCGCGCGCCGCCACGATCGCGCGTACCTGCCCGTCCGGCTCGCGCAGCACGCGCCCGTAGGCGCCCGGCTCGTCGAGGTCCACCGTGAGGATGGTGGCCGCGGCGCCGGTGGCCTGGTGCGTGTCCAGCAGCGCCGAGAGGGTCTCCGGGCGGAGCAGGGGCACGTCCCCGTTGATGACCAGCAGGGTGCGCTCGGCGTGCGCCTCCACGATCTCCCGCGCCATCTGCACGGCGTGGCCGGTGCCCAGCTGGGGCTCCTGGCGCACGAAGCGCAGCCCGCGGCCGGCGAACGCCGCCTCCACCGCCTCGGCCTGGTGGCCCACCACCACCGTGAGCGGATCGACGCCCAGCGCCCGCACCGAGCGCAGCACGTGCTCGAGCATGGGCACGCCCTGCGCCTGGTGCAGCACCTTGGCCCGCGCGCTCTTCATGCGCGTGCCGCGGCCGGCGGCCAGGATCACGGCTTGCGCGTGTGCACTCATGGGAAGCGACGATGTTAGCACGCGGCCCTTGGCGGACCGGCGTCCGGGGGGCCGGCGGGGGCCCCCCGCCCGGCGGGACTCCAGCTAGCTGGCCTGGGCGTACACCAGGTCGATGAACTCGTCGTCGTTGCGGATGGGGTCGAAGTCGGAGTCGCTCTTGGCCAGGGCCCGGTTCGACGGGCTGGCCTGGATGGCGGTGCGCAGGGCCTTGAGCGCGGCCGGCGTGTCGCCGGCGCGGGCGGCGGTGGCGGCCAGGCAGTACTGCACGTGCTCGTTGCGCGGGTGGATCTCCTCGGCCTGGCGGAGGAACTTGAGCGCCTCCTCGAACTCGCCGCGGTTGTGGAGGTACACGCCGTACTTCACGATCTCCTCGAAGCCCTTCGGTTTGAAGGTGGACTTGCGGGACTCGGCCAGCCCCCGCGTGCAGAGCGCGCGGTAGGCGCGGGCCCGCTCCAGGACCTCCCGTTCCTCCGGGAAGTCCTCGATGAGGGCGTCGAGCGTCTCCGCCGCCTTCTCGTAGTCGCGCTTGTGCAGCAGCTTCAAGGCCTTCTCGAAGACCTCCACGGCCTGCTGCGTCCGCCGGTCCACGACCGGCGCCGGCTTCTTGTTGGTGCTCATTCGTGTTCCCTCTCTTGGGGGCCCGAGGCAGCCAGGCCCTCACGACGACGGCGAAGCCCTCAACAATAGCACCGGTGCGGCCCTGCCCGCAACGGGGTCCGGCCCGCTAAGATGCGGTTTTGGCCTGATGTCCGTGGAGCGAGCCAGGGACGAGCCGATCACGATCCGCGGGGCGCGGGTCCACAACCTCCAGGGGGTGGACTGCGACCTGCCCCGCCACCGGCTCACGGTGATCACCGGGCCCTCGGGGTCCGGCAAGAGCAGCCTGGCCTTCGACACGCTCTACGCCGAGGGGCAGCGTCGCTACGTCGAGAGCCTCTCCCCCTACGCCCGCCAGTTCCTGGAGCAGATGGAGAAGCCGGAGGTCGAGTCGGTGAGCGGCCTGTCGCCGGCCATCGCCATCGACCAGCGCACGAACATCAGCCACCCGCGCTCGACGGTCGGCACGGTGACGGAGGTCTACGACCACCTGCGGGTGCTGTTCTCCGCCCTGGGCCGGCCGCACTGCCCGCGCTGCGCGCGGGAGATCGCCGCCCAGACGCCCGAGCAGATGGCGGGCCAGCTCTTCGACCAGGCGCCCGGCGCCCCCATCGCGGTCCTGGCCCCGGTGGTGCGCGGCCGCAAGGGCGCGTTCAAGCGCGAGCTGGGCGAGCTGGCCCAGCGCGGCTACCAGCGCGCGCGCATCGACGGCCGGGTCTGCGACCTGAGGCAGCCGCCCGCCCTCGACCCGCGCCGCAACCACCGCATCGACGTGCTGGTGGACCGCCTGGTCCTGCGCGACGGCGCGCAGAAGCGGCTGGTGCAGGCGCTGGACAAGGCGCTGCACCTGGCGGACGGCGTCGCGCTCATCCTGCAGGAGGGCGGTCGCGAGCGGCTGCTCAGCCAGCGCCGCGCCTGCGCCGACTGCGGGCTCTCGGTGCCCGAGATGTCCCCGCGCGCGTTCTCCTTCAACAGCAGCTACGGGGCCTGCTCCGCCTGCGACGGCCTGGGCGTGCGCTGGCAGGTGGACGCCCGCCGCGTCGTGCCCGAGGAGGACCGGTCGGTCCTGGACGGCATCCACCCCTGGCTGCGCCACGGGCCGCGCCTGGTGCGTGAAGCGCTGCAGGACGTCGCCGCGCGGCACGGCTTCTCCCTGGACGCGCCGCTGCGCGAGATGTCGAAGAAGTCGCGCCATGTCCTGATGCACGGCGACGGCGACGGCTTCGTGGGCGTGCTGCCCAGCCTGTCCCGTCGGGTGGACGCCGCGCTGGGCGTGGGCGGCGGCGAGCCGGCCGGGCCCAACCGCGAGGCGGCCGAGGCGTTCGAGGAGCTGCGTCCCTACCTGACCGAGGTCGTCTGCAAGGAGTGCGCGGGCGCGCGCCTGCGCCGCGAGAGCCTGGCGGTGCGCCTGCACGGGCACGGGATCGCCGACCTGGTGCGGCTGCCGGTCCGGGAAGCGCGTCCGGTCGTGGACGCGCTTTGCTTCAGCGAGCGGGAGGCGCCCGTGGCCGACCGCCTGCTGGAGGGCATCCGCGAGCGGTTGCGCCTGCTGGAGGCGGTCGGGGTGGGCTACCTGAGCCTGGACCGCGCGACGACGACGCTGTCGGGCGGCGAGGCGCGCCGCATCCGGCTGGCCGGCCAGATCGGCGCGCGCATGCAGGGGCTGCTCTACGTGCTGGACGAGCCCTCGATCGGCCTCCACCCGCGCGACAACGAGCGGCTGCTGGAGACGCTGCGGAGAATCCGTGACCTGGGCAACACGGTGGTGGTGGTCGAGCACGACGAGCAGACGATCCGCGCCGCCGACTACCTGGTCGACCTGGGCGAGGGCGCCGGCGCGCGGGGCGGGCGCATCATGTACCAGGGCCCGCCCTCGTCGCTCGACGGCAGCCTCACGGGCCGGTACCTGCGCGGCGAGCTCACGATCCCGGTGCCGGAGCGCCGGCGCACGGCCCAGGGCTTCCTGCGCATCCACGGCGCGCGCGAGCACAACCTGCGCGACCTGGACGTGGCGTTCCCGCTGGGCGTGCTGACGGCCGTGACCGGCGTGTCCGGGTCCGGCAAGTCGACGCTGGTCGACGACATCCTCCACCGCGCGCTCGCCCGCCGCCTCCACGGCGGCCTGGCCGAGCCCGGGCGCCACCGCACGCTCACCGGGGCGGAGGCCATCGACAAGGTGATCGCCATCGACCAGAGCGCGATCGGCCGCACGCCGCGCAGCAACCCCGCGACCTACACCGGCGCGTTCGCGTTCGTGCGCGAGATGTTCAGCCTGGTCCCGGAGGCGCGCGCGCGCGGCTACCGGCCCGGCCGCTTCTCCTTCAACGTCAAGGGCGGCCGCTGCGAGGCCTGCCAGGGCGACGGCGTGCGCGCGATCGGCATGCACTTCCTGCCCGACGTGCACGTCACCTGCGACCTCTGCCGGGGCCGCCGCTACAACCGCGAGACGCTCGAGGTGCTCTACCGCGGGCGCACCATCGCCGACGTGCTGGACCTGTCCGTGGCCGACGCGCTGCCGGTGCTGGAGGCGCACCCGCGCCTGGCGCGGCTGCTGCACACGCTGGCCGACGTGGGGCTGGGGTACCTGCGGCTGGGGCAGAGCGCCGCCACGCTGTCGGGCGGCGAGGCGCAGCGCGTCAAGCTGGCCAAGGAGCTGGCCCGGCGCGACACCGGCCGCACCCTCTACATCCTGGACGAGCCCACGACCGGCCTGCACTTCGACGACGTGCGGAAGCTCCTGCACGTGCTCGACCGCCTGGTGGACGCGGGCAACACCGTGGTCGTGGTCGAGCACAACCTGGACGTGATCAAGAGCGCCGACCACGTGATCGACCTGGGGCCGGGAGCGGGGCCGGAGGGCGGCGAGCTGGTCGTGGCCGGCACGCCCGAAGCGGTCGCCCGCTGCGCGGCCAGCGCGACCGGATTGCACCTGGGCCGCCTGCTCCCCGAGGGCTCGGCCGCGTGAGCCCGTCCGCCTTCCGGCGGGCGTCGTTCCCCATCCTCGAGCACTCGACGTACCTGGTCAGCCATTCCCTGGGCGCGATGCCGCGCGCGGCCGCCGATCGCCTGGCGGAGTACGCGGGCACCTGGGCCGCGCGCGGCGTGCGCGCCTGGCACGAGGGCTGGTGGGACCTGCCGCGCACCCTGGGCGACGAGGTGGGCGCCCTGCTGGGCGCCCCCGCGGGCTCGGTGGTGATGCAGCCGAACGTGTCGATCGCCCAGTCGGCCATCGCGTCCTGCCTGAGCTACGGCGGCTCCCGCAACGTGATCGTCTTCGAGGCGCCGCAGTTCCCCTCGGTGGGCTACGTGTGGGAGGCGCAGCGCGCGCAGGGGGCGCGCATCCGCAGCGTGCCCTGTCCCGACGGGATCTCCGTCCCGCTCGACCTGTTCCTGGGCGCGATCGGAGAGGACACGCTGCTGGTCCCGCTCTCGCACGCGCTGTTCCGCAGCGGCTTCGTCCAGGACGTCGCGGCCATCACGCGGCGGGCGCACGAGGTGGGCGCGTGGGTCGCGGTGGACCTCTACCAGTCCGCGGGGACCCTGCCGGTGGACCTGACGGCCTGGGACGTGGACTTCGCGGTGGGCGGCTGCCTGAAGTGGCTGTGCGGCGGGCCGGGGGCGGCCTTCCTCTACGTCGCTCCACGGCTCCACTCGCGACTGCAGCCGCGCGTGACCGGCTGGGCGGCGCACGAGGATCCGTTCGCCTTCCGCAACGGTCCCATCGCGTACGCGCCCGACGCCGCGCGCTTCCTGCAGGGCACGCCCGCGATCCCCGCGCTCTACGCGGCGCGCGAGGGGCTGGCGGTGGTGAAGGACGTGGGTGTCGACGCCATCCGCGCGCAGTCGGTGCGCCAGATGCAGATGCTCATCGACCTCGCGCAGGAGGCCGGGTTCCGCGTGCGCACGCCCGCTCGTGCCGCGGAGCGCGGAGGGTTGGCGGTGATCGAAGGGCCCGAGACGTGGGCGGACGAGCTGGAGAACCGTGAGGTGCTCGTCGACTACCGGCCCGATGCCGGCCTCCGCGTCTCGACACACTTCTACACCTCCGACGACGACGTGCACCGCTTCATCGCCGAGCTGCGCTCGATACGGGACGCGTCAAGCGGCGTGGCGTAGGAGCCACACGCCGGAGCAGCGGAGTGGCGACCGAGCCACAGGCGCTACCAAAGGACACGGCGTAAGTCCTTTGAAATCAAGCCCAGCTGGCCCCGATGGGCGGTACGCGCATTGCTAATGCGAGGCACGGGACATCATGGGCTACCGCAGGACCCTTCGAAAGGCCGTCGGCTGCACCGGGATCGGCCTCCACTCCGGCCGTCCCGTACGCCTCGACCTCAAGCCGGCTCCGGCCGAGCACGGCATCCGCTTCCGGCGCACCGATCTCGACGTCGAGATCCCGGCCACCCTCGATCATCTCGCCCGTCTCGACCACGCGACGACGCTCGCGCGCGACGGCGTCTCGGTCGACACGGTCGAGCACCTGCTCTCCGCGCTGCTGGCCCTGGGCGTGGACGACGTGCTGGTCGAGGTGGACAGCCCGGAGATCCCCGTGCTGGACGGCAGCGCATCGCCGTTCGTGATCCTCATCCACGAGGCGGGCCTCAAGCCGCACAACGCCGCGCGCCGGGCCCTGCGCATCCTGAAGACGGTCGAGGTGAAGCAGGGCGGCAAGTGGGCGCGCCTGTCCCCCTCCGACCACTTCCGCGTCAGCTACGCGATCGGCTTCGACCACCCGCTGCTGCGCCACCAGGCCGCCTCCTTCCGGGTCACGCCGGAGTCCTTCGTCGAGCAGATCGCTCCCGCGCGCACGTTCGGGTTCCTGCGCGAGGTGGAGACGCTGCGGCGCAGCGGGCTGGCGCTGGGCGGCAGCCTCGAGAACGCGGTGGTGATCGGCGAGACCGGCGTCCTCAACAGCAACCTGCGGTTCGAGGACGAGTTCGTGCGCCACAAGATCCTGGACGCGATCGGCGACCTGGCGCTGCTGGGCCATCCGCTGGTCGGGCACCTGGAGGCCGAGAAGGCCGGGCACGCGGTGCACACGGCCCTCGCGCGCAAGCTGCTGGCGACGCCGGAGGCGTGGACCCTCGCCGCCTTCCCGTCGCTGCCCGCGTTCGACCTGCCGCAGGCCGGCTCCCTCGCCATCGAGCCGGCGTAAGACGCCCGGGCGGAGCCCGGAGCCGTCAGGATGCGGGCTGCGGCCGCTCCACCGTCGCTTCGACCTTGAGCTCCAGCGACCGGCCCGACGGGTCGTTCGACTTGATGAGCACGCTGCGCGAGAGCCGTCCGAACGTGGTGCGCGTCTGCAGCTTCACGCGCATCGGCGTGCTGGAGCCGGGCTTGATGACCTTGCTGTAGCCCTCGGCGACCGTGCAGCCGCAGGTGGTCGAGACGCTCTCGATCACCAGGTCCTCGTTGCCCAGGTTGCGGACGGTGAACTCCTTCTCGAGCGTCTTCTCCTGCTGCGCCTTCCCGAAGTCGAAGACCGCCGGATCGACCGAGATGCGCGGCCCTCGCTGGGCCGCCGCGGCCGGCGCCGGCTCCTCCGCCGTCGCCGGGACGGCTCCCGCCAGCAGCAGCACTGCCGCCATCCTCGCGATCACGCTCATGCCGACCTCCCGGCCTGCGGCCCCCGGCCCTTCTTGCGGCCCCCGGTGAGCTTGCGCACGTACGCGTCGAGCATCTCGTTCTCGTACGTGACCGTGTTGAGGAACAGGCTCTCCACCAGGTAGCGCTCGCGCTCTTCGGCGTCCATCTGGGCCACCAGGCCCTTGATCTCCCTCATCATATCCTCGAAGGAGACGCGCAGCGCCAGCTTGAGGCTGACCTCGCGGTAGAGCGCTTCCAGGACGGCCAGGATGTCGCCGTCCAGCTCGATCTCGAACCCCGTCGACAGCCGGATCCTACGCATCGGACTTCCCCTGCGGCCCATCGAAGGAGCGGACGGCGGCGTCCTCCTCGCGGTGGATGTCGATGATCTTGTTGACGCCGGTCATCGAGATGAGCGTCTCCACGCGGGGCTGCAGGCCGCAGATCTTGAGCACGCCCTCCTGCTCCTGCAGCAGGCGGCGGATGTCCATGAGGCAGCCGATCGACGCGCTGTCCGCGTAGCTGACCGCCTTCATGTCGAGCAGCAGCTTGCGCGTCCCGCCCTCGACCAGCTTGCGCACCTCGGTCAGGAACGCGGAGAGCGTGGGATAGGTGAGCTTGGCCTCCTGGACGCGCAGGATCTGCACGTCGCCGCTTCTCTCCACCGCCAGTTGCATGGCGCCTCTTACCTCCGCGTGTGCAGCCGTCCCGCCGGCCGCTGTCCGCCGCCCCGACGTACCGGCTGCTGAGCGCGCAGGAGCAGCCGCGACAGCTCCTCCCGCCCGCGATTGATGCGGCTCTTCACGGTGCCCTCCGGCAGGTCCAGCCGCTCCGCCATCTCCTGGTAGCTCAGCCCCTGCAGGTCGCGCAGCACCACCGCCTCGCGCAGCTTCTCGGGCAGGCGATCGAGTCCGGCCAGCAGGAAGGTGCGCCGGTCGCGGTCCTCGAGCGTGCGCTGGGGGTTGCTCCCGGTGGAGGCGGGCGCCTGGTCGAACGCGACCAGGTCCTCCACCACCACCTCCCGCTCGCGCTTGCTGGCCCGGTAGTGGTCGATGCAGTAGTTGCGGGCGACCGAGGAGAGCCAGGTCGAGAAGTCCGCGTCGCGGTGGAAGCGGTCGAGGCTCTTGAAGACCTTGAGGAAGATCTCCTGCGTCAGGTCCTCCGCCTGGTCGTGTTTGCCCGTGAACTTGTAGGCGATGTGGAAGACCTTGCGACGGAAGCGGGCCACGATCGCTTCCCAGGCCGCGTTGTCCTTCTGGAGGCACCGCTCGATGAGCTCGGCGTCCGAAGGGGTGGCGGTGCCCTTCTGCAAATGACTCTCAGGCCTCTCAGAAACCTCGACGGCCCGCCCGGGGGACGGGAGGCTCGCGTGGGTGGTGGAAAGGCGATGATAGTGGCAGCCCGCCCACAGGGTCAAACCGCTCCACGATCTACTTGAGCTCGGGCCGGCCCGCCTGCTGCCATGCGCTGTACCAGTAGCTGCCCACCTCCTCGGCGGCGTGGGACAGCCGGTCCTTCATGAGCTTCTGCGCGCGCTGGACCAGGCTCTCGAAGTAGCGCTCGCCGTAGCCGCCGTGGCCGCGGTGCGCGAGCTCCTCCTCGTAGAGGAGGTTGTCCGCCCACACGTAGGTTCCCTTGATGATCCCGAACACGTGCTCGCTCGGGTTGTCGAGGAAGATGGCCGCGTCCGGGTTGAGCCCCAGGTCCTTCCCCATGGCCTCGGGCAGCTTGACGCTCCAGCGCATCCACAGCCCGTGCTGCTCGGTCCG
Organism: Vicinamibacteria bacterium; assembly: GCA_025923995.1. Lineage (GTDB taxonomy): Bacteria > Acidobacteriota > Vicinamibacteria > Fen-336 > Fen-336 > JAICEW01. The sequence goes on from JAICEW010000042.1 coordinate 11,265, forward strand.
CTGTCCGTCCGCGTTCTCCGTCAGCGCCAGCGGGTTGTGCAGGTCCGTGACGAACCCGGCCAGCCGGTCCGACTCCTCCAGGATGCGCACCTTGTCGCCCGCCTTGAAGGCCTCGACCAGCTTCGTGTACGACTCCATCACCAGCCAGGGCAGCCGCCCCACCTGACCCGCGATGTCGGGGTGCCGCTCCTTGAGGGACGCCTCCGTGTGGGGCACGTCGGCGAACGGGAACGGCATGATCTTGTCGATGGCGAAGCGGCGGTCCGGTCCCTCGTCGGGCAGGTCGGCCTCGAGCGAGAGCGTCGGCATCTCGAGCCGGTGCGCCTTGTAGAAGGGGCGGATGCCCTTGGGCAGCGTCTCGATGGCCTTGTCGGTCACGGCCTGGTGCGCGCGGTCGCCGAAGGCCAGCAGGGGCGTGGCCGGGAGCGCGCCGAGCAGGAACGAGAGAGCGATGGACCTCATGCGGCGTTGTCTCCTCGTGGAGGGCTCGTCAGGACACCCGCGCCATGGTCAGAAGCCGGACGTCCGCCGCCCCTGCCTCGCGCAGGGCGCGCGCGCAGGCCTGGGCCGTGGCCCCGGTGGTGTGCACGTCGTCGACGAGGACGATCACGCGTCCGGCCACGCGGGCGCGCTGGCGGACGGCGAACGCGCCCTTCACGTTCGCGCGCCTGGCGGCCGCGCTGAGGCCGGTCTGGGCCGGCGTGTCGGCGCGGCGCACGAGGGCGGCCGGCGCCACCGTCGCGCCGGTGCGGCGGCCGATCTCGCGGGCCAGCAGCTCCGACTGGTTGAAGCCGCGCTGGCGGCGGCGGCGAGGGTGGAGCGGCACCGGCACCAGGACGGCGCCGGGCTCGACCAGCGCGCTCACGGCCGCCTCGCCCAGCGCGGCCTCGGCCAGGCGCGCGGCCACGCGGCGCTGGCCGCCGTACTTCAGCTCGTGGATGGCGGTGCGCAGGGCGCCTTCGTAGGGGCCGAGGCTGGCCCCCGCCGCGAAGGCCGAGAGGCCGCGCCGGCAGCGGCCGCAGCAGCCCGCCGGGGACGCCGCCGCACCGCAGAGACACGCGGGGCGGGGATGGCGCGGCAGGCTGAGCCAGCAGGTGCCGCACAGGGGCCCGCGGCTGGGGCGGTCGAGAGACCGGTCGCAGGCGGGGCAGGTCTGGGGGAAGACCACCGCCAGCACCGGGTCGACCAGGGCGGAGCCCGAGGCCAGCAGTCGGCCCCAGGCGCCGGCAGCCGCGCTCAGAGCAGCCCCTGCTCCTGCTTCTCCTGGCAGGTCAGGCAACGCTTGGCCCAGGGCACCGCCTCCAGGCGCTTGCGGTCCATCTCGTCCTCGCAGACGACGCAGACGCCGAAGTCGTCGGTGTTCACCCGGGCGAGCGCCTCCTCGACCAGCTGGAGCACGTCGCGCTCGTTGTTGGAGAGGCTGAAGAGGAACTCCTTGGTGTAGGAGCTGGCGGCCTTGTCGGCGACGTCCTGCGCTCCCTCCTCGTCGGCTTCCTTGCCGTAGTTCTTGTTCTTGTTGTACGCGACCAGGATCTCCTCCTTCTTCTGGATGAGCTTCTCCCGGTACGTCTTCAGCTTCTTATGTTCCATGTTCGTGGCCGTCTCCGTTAACGTGACAGTGATGACGAAAGGCGTCCCCGCCGCGCGGCGTCAGGGCATGCCATAGCGCCGACGCTTCTCCCACAGGGCCTTGCGGCTGATTCCCAGCACCGACGCCGCCCGCGTCTGGTTCCCCTGGACCTGCTCCAGCACGTGGCGGATGTACGCCTGCTCGACGTCCTTGAGCGAGGGCCGCCGCTCGCGGCCCATCCACAGGGCAGAGGGCTGCTCCAGCACCTGCGGGGGCAGCGCCGCCGCCTGGACCACCTCGTCCCCGGCCAGCAGCGCCGCGCGCTCCACGACCGAGCGCAGCTCGCGCACGTTGCCCGGCCAGTGGTAGCCGCGCAGCACGTCGGCCGCGTCGCGGGCGAACGTGCGGGCGCGCGTGGTCTGACGCTCGCGCTCGCGGGAGAGGAACGTGTCCGCCAGCGGCAGGATGTCTTCGCGGCGCTCGCGCAGCGGCGGCAGCTGCATGGGCACCACGCTCAGGCGGTGGTAGAGGTCCTCGCGGAAGGTCCCGGCCGCGACCGCCTGCCGCAGGTCCTGGCTGGCCGAGGAGACCAGGCGCACGTCCACCTCGATGGTGCGCGTGCCGCCCAGCCGCTCGAAGCGCCGCTCCTCCACGACCCGCAGGAGCTTGGCCTGCATCGCCGGCTGCAGGTCGTGCACCTGGTCGAAGTACAGCGTGCCGCCGTCGGCCAGCTCGATCTTGCCGGCCTTGGCCTGGCGCGCGTCGGTGAAGGCGCCCTTCTCGTGCCCGAACAGCTCCGACTCCAGCAGGTCCTCCGGAATCGAAGGGCAGTGGATCTTGAGGAACGGCCCGTCCCGGCGCGGCCCGCGGTAGTGGATGAAGTGCGCGAGCAGGTCCTTGCCCGTCCCGCTCTCCCCCTCCAGCATCACGGGGCTGCCGACGGTCGCCAGCCGGGAGGCGATCTTCAGGACCTCCTTCATCGCCGGCGACGCCGCCACCACGCGGGTCAGGGCGTCGGCCGCGGCGGCGGTCATCCGTTCACCTCCTGCCGGGTGGCGCCGCCCCAGAGCCGCTCCAGGTCGTAGAACGCGCGCGTGCGCTCGGTGAACACGTGGACGACCAGGTCGTCGTAGTCGAGCAGGATCCACTCGCCGCGCGGGTAGCCCTCGATGTGCGAGGGCCGCAGTCCCTGCGCGCGCAGCGTCTCCTGCACGGCGTCCGCGATGGCCACGATCTGCTTCTGGTTGGCGCCCGAGGCCAGCACGAAGTAGTCCGTGAAGTCGGTGGCGCGACGCAGGTCCAGGATGACCACGTCGGTCGCCTTCTTGTCGAGCGCGGCCCGCGCCGCCCTCTCGGCCGGCCGGATGGTGCTCACCGGTAGAGCCCCCGCTTGGCGATGTAGTCGGCCACGGAGTCGGGCACGAGGAAGCGGATGCTGCGCCCGTCCCGCACGCGGCGGCGCACGTCGGTCGCGGAGACGGGCAGGCCCGGCCCCTCCACCCACATCACTTTGGCGGCGGTCCGCGCCGGCGTCGCCTCGCCGGGACGCGCCACCGCCACCACCGTGCACTCCTCGAAGATGCGGGCGCTCTCGCGCCAGGTGGGCAGCTCGGCCAGGCTGTCGCCGCCCACGATCAGGAACAGCGTGTCGTCCGGGCGCGTCTCCCGCAGGGCGCGCACCGTATCGACCGTGTAGCTCGGGGCCTCCCGGGCCAGCTCCAGGTCCGCCGGCAGGAAGGCGTCGTGTCCCGCGGTGGCGAGCGCCACCATCGCGTAGCGGTCGAAGGCAGGCGACACGGGGTCCCCCTTGTAGGGTGAGCGTGCGGCCGGCACGAACGCGACCTGGTCCAGCCCCGCCGCCTCCCGCGCGTTCTCGGCCGCGCGCAGGTGTCCCAGGTGGATGGGGTCGAAGGTACCGCCGAAGATCCCGAGCTTCATGCGTGGGCGTCCTCGAGTGGCGGAGCCGGGAGCGTCGGCGCCACGTGGGCCCACATCGCGCGCCGCAGCTCCAGCAGACCCTCGCCGGTCACGGCGGAGACGGGGAACACGGGCACCGCCAGCTCCGCGGCCGCGCGGCGCAGCTCCGGCAGCGGATCCTCCTCCTGCACCGCATCCCGCTTGGAGGCGACCAGCAGCTGCGGCTTCTCCAGCAGGGTCGGGTCCCACAGCCGCGCCTCCTCGCGCACCGCGTGGAAGTCGGCCAGCGCATCGCGGCCCGAGGTGCCGGAGGCGTCGACGACGTGCACCAGCACGCGCGTGCGCTGTACGTGGCGCAGGAACGTGAGGCCGAGGCCCGCGCCCGCCGACGCGCCCTCGATGATGCCGGGGATGTCGGCCAGCACGAAGCTGTGGTCGTCCACCTCGACCACGCCCAGCACGGGCGAAAGCGTCGTGAAGGGGTAGTCCGCGATCTTGGGGCGGGCGGCGGACAGCGCGGCCAGCAGCGTCGACTTGCCCGCGTTGGGGAAGCCCAGCAGCCCGGCGTCGGCCAGCAGCTTGAGGTCGAGCTGGAGCCAGCGCTCCTCCCCCGCCTCGCCCGGCTCGCTCTCGCGCGGCGCGCGGTTGCGGTTGGAGAGGAACGAACGGTTGCCGCGCCCGCCGCGGCCGCCCCTGGCCACGCGGAGACGCTGGCCCTCGGCCAGCACCTCGCCCAGGACCTCGCCGGTCGCCGCGTCGGCGGCGATCGTCCCCGGCGGCACCGCGATGGTCAGGTCCGCGCCCTCGGCGCCCGTGCGGTTGCCGGGCCCGCCGTGAGCGCCGCGATCGGCGCGGAACTCGGTGTGATAGCGCAGCGGCAGCAGCGTGTTCTGGTGAGACACGGCCTCGAGGTGGATGTCACCCCCGCGGCCGCCCGTGCCCCCGTCCGGGCCGCCGCGCGGGACGTACGGCTCGCGACGGAAGCTCACGCAGCCCCGGCCGCCATCGCCGCCCTTGACGAAGATCTTGACTCGATCGACGAACATCGCGTCCGCTCACGCCCCTCTTCGCTGACCTCCCCCGCGTGGACCGCGGGGGACCGGGGCCGCGGGCGGTGCTCGCTCAGGCTTCCGCGGGAAGCACGCTCACGCGCAGGCCGCGGTTGCCGTGGTCCTCGAAGCGGACCACGCCGTCGGCGAGCGCGAAGAGCGTGTGGTCCTTGGCCAGACCCACGTTCTTGCCCGGCCGCCACTTGGTGCCGTGCTGCCGGACCAGGATGGTGCCGCCGGTCACGCGCTCCCCGCCGAAACGCTTCACGCCCAGTCGCTGGGCGTTGCTGTCCCGGCCGTTGCGGCTCGAGCCCTGACCCTTCTTATGCGCCATGAACTTGACCTGCCTTCGCTTCTTGAGCCCTCTAACGAATCGGAGCGGCGTCCGTTGCCGGAGCCGCTCGGGAACGCCTCACGCTTCGACGGCACCGCTACAGCTGGATCGAGTCGATCCTCACCGCCGTGTAGGACTGCCGATGCCCGTGCGTCCGCCGGTAGTGCTTCCGCTTCTTGTACTTGAAGACGCGGATCTTGTGGTCCCGACCCTGCTCGAGCACCGTCGCGGTGACCGAGGCGGCCTTGACCAGCGGAGAGCCCACCGACGGCTCGCCGTCGCCCGCCACCATCAGCACCTCGCCCAGCGTGACCTTGTCGCCCGCGGAAGCCTGCACCCGGTCGATGTAGATGGTGTCGCCCTGCTGCACCCTGAACTGCCGTCCACCCGTCCTGATGATCGCGTACACGCTCACCGCCTCCTTCGCATCAACCACGAAACACAGGAGATTATCACGGCCCCCCGGGCGCGTCAAATGGTAACGCCCGCGCCCAGTGTTTCCCTCCGAAAGCCGCCCCGTCAGTCGTCCGATCGCACGCCTCGAGGAACGGACACGAGCGCAGCCGACTTGCCGCGCGCCTTCGGCTGAAGCCGCGCGGCTCGGCCTCGCTGACGCTCGGGCGTGACGTCGTCGGAGCGAGGGGGGGTCTGGGGGGCGCGGCGCAGCGCCCCCCAGCTAAACGTCAGAAGTCGTAGCCGATCCAGAAGCTGAACTGCCACGGCGAGTGCACGCGGAAGTCGGTCAGCTTGGCCCAGTCGAAGTGCATGGGGTAGCCCAGGAAGAAGAACTGGAGCCCCACGCCGAAGGAGGCGCGGCCGTCCACGAGGTGGTAGCCGCTCACGTCCTCGCCGAACACCTCGTCGTTCACGAACGAGACGTCGGGGCCGCTGCGGCCGAAGGTGTAGTCCTCGCCCCGGAAGTGCGCGCCGCCGACGCCCGCGAACAGGGTTCCGCGCACGGGGCCCAGGATCCCCAGCGGCGTCTTCATCACGTCGATGATGGGCAGGCGGAGCTCGGCGTTGGCGAACCAGCCCTGGTTCCCGGCGATCGAGTAGTACGGGTAGCCGCGCAGCTCCATGTTGCCGCCGAACCAGAAGATGTCGGGGTTCTCGCCGTAGGACAGGAAGCCCCGCCCGCGCAGGGCGAACACGGTGCCCTGGCCGAAGTTGAAGTACTTGCGCAGGTCGGCGTGCACGGTCTGGCGGGAGAGGAAGCTGCCCATGCCGGGCGCCACCTCGAAGCCGACCGAGTAGGTGTGTCCGGAGAGCGGCCCGAACTCGCGGAAGCGCGTGGTCTCGCCCGTCAGCGCGATCGAGACGGGTGCGAGCTTCCCCGAGTTGAGCGCGAAGGGCACGCCCATGGCCTCCGCCTGCGCCCGGGCGATCAGCTCGGCCTCGATGTTCTCGAACTGCTCGCTCTGGTTCACGATGCCGGCCGAGAACTCGACGCGATGGAACTTGTCGAGCGGGTACTGGCCCAGCATGGTGGCGCCGGTGTAGCGGCGCGTCGCGATGGCCCCCTCGCGGAAGAAGCTCGTCTGCAGCCCGTAGGGCGCGGAGTAGAAGAAGCTCGTGTAGTCGAAGGCCGACAGGCCGTAGTGGAAGCGGTGCGAGAGGTTGAGGTAGGTCCCTTCGTAGCTGCGGAACTCCTGCACCGACATGGCGGTGGCCACGAAGGTGTGGTCGCCCAGCACGTCCGTGAGCGCGATCTGGCTGCCCCCGAAGAAGTCGCCGCTGCTGGTGACGCCCACGTTGAGCGGCGGGCGTCCCTCCAGGAACAGCTTCTCGAACGTGCGCTTCTTGCGCTTGTTCTCGGGCACCACCTCGTGCGTGACGTCCGGCTGGAAGTCGATCGTCTCGTCGACGGAGGCGGTCTTCACCTCCTGCTCGATCTCCTTGAGCGGCTCGGTGGGCTCGATCGTCTGCAGGCGGTACTCGCCCTTGAAGTAGCTGATGAAGGCGACGCGGTCGCCCCCCTTGCCGCGCAGCACGGCGGGCGCCACGTTGCCGCCCAGCGCATCCGTGTACTGGCGGAGGGTGCCCGTGCGCAGGTCCACGCTGCGCAGGTTGGGGATGTCGTCGTCCTCCTCCGACGAGAAGTAGACGAGGTTGCCGTCCGAGCCGAACGTGGGAGCGGTGTCGCTGTGGGCGCCGAAGGTGAGCTGCGTCTTGCGTGAGGGGTCGTCCACCGACATCAGCATGACCTTGGTGTGGCCGCTGATGCGCCGCGAGTAGACGATCAGCTTCCCGTCGGGCGACACCTGGGGATCGTTGTCGTGGTACGAGTCGTTGGTCAGGTTGCGCGCGGCCCCCGACTCCATGTCCACCATGAAGATGTCGGCCACGCCGTCCTTCAGCCCCGCGTACACCGCGTGCCGGCCGTCCGGCATGAGGGACGGCGCCTGGGCCTGGTCCTCGTTGATCGGGATGCGCTTCAGGATGCGTCCGTCGAGCGCCGAGGCCAGGTACAGGCTGCGCTTCTTGCCCTTGCGGGCGAAGAAGGCGACGGTGTCGCCGCGCGGGTCGAAGCTGATGTTGCGGCCGGCGACGAAGTCGTCGTTGAACGTGATGTTCTCGAACTTGTCCGTGAAGCCCTTGGTCAGGTTGCGGATGACCGCGCCGTCGTGGGCCGAGAGCAGGATGAGGTCCGCCTCGCCCTCCGCGCGGTTGCCGGTGATGGCCGCGATCACCTCGCCCGAGGGGCTGGGGCTGAACGCGAACACCTGGGTGAAGGGCGTCTTCTCGGAGTCGGGTGCGAGGTCCTTCCCGTAGTCGCTGGGGCGCTGCTTGTCGCGATAGGGCTTGAAGCGCTCCTTCAGCCACTTGTCGAAGGCCTCGTCGAACTCCTCGGGGTTGGTGCGGAAGGCCTGCTGGTAGATGTCGTCGAGGCCGCCGGCCACGATGTTCTTGCGGAAGGTGTAGAGGAACTGGCGGATGCCCTCCTTGCCGTAGCGGGCCTCGATGAACTCGAACGCCGCGTGGCCCATGTTGTAGATGAGCCGCGGGTTGGAGACACCCCCGTAGTCGACGTTGAAGCGCGACAGCTTGGGGATCTGGTCGGTGATGGCTGCGTCGCGCAGCGTCATCAGGTCCAGCGAGTCCCACGTCCCGCGCATGTAGTCCGCGAGCCCCTCGTCCAGCCACAGCGGCACCGTCCGCTGCACCAGGCTGCGCGGGATGATGTCGAACTCGAAGACGTGCGTGAGCTCGTGGGTGATGAGCCCCTGCAGCTTGTCCGGGGGCTCGTCGATGGGCATCACCATGCGCCCGCGCACGGGCTCGGCGAAGGCCAGGACGCCTTCGGGGATGAACCCGCCGCCCAGGTTGGTCTGCTCGAACTCGGAGTGCGTCTTGTAGAGGATGACCGGGATCGGCTGGCCGATCTCGTGCTTGAGCGTCGAGCTGACCTTCTGGTACGCGCTCTCCAGGTAGGAGGAGGCGCGGGCCAGGTGCTGCTCGAACTCGGGGTAGTAGTAGATCTCGAAGTGGGGGGTCTTGTAGACGCGCCAGGAGAAGTTGTCGTACGTGACCTTGTTCTTGCCGAAGTACGGGACGAACTGGGCGGAGGCCGGCGCGGCCAGGAGCGTCAGGGCCAGGGCCGGCAGGAGCAGCGTGGCCGGTCGTGCGGGGGGGCGAAGGCGCATGGGTCTTCCCTAGTAAAGGAGCACGCGGGTGCCGCGTATTCTCTGGGGCGAGACGACGCCCAGGAAGTTCGGCAGCAGGCGGTCCATGAGCTCGAAGTAGGAGGACAGGGGGCTCGTCTTCTGGTCCTCGCCGTAGAGGACCTCTTCCGTGAACTTCTCCTTGTGCAGCGTCTGGCCGGTCTGGCCGTCGACGAAGTGGAAGTCCGCCGAAAGGCTGTACCCCTTACGCTCCAGGTAACGGCTGCCCCTCATCAGGCGCGGCCGGTTGGTGCCCGGGTCGCGCACCACCCGCTCGTCCGACTGGAAGCCGGATCGGTTCTGCGCCTCCAGGCCGATGCGGCCGGTGATGATGAGCGGGTACTGGTACTCCTCGCCCACCTTGCGCCAGTACTCGGCGTCGCCCAGGACGCGGTCGGCCTCCACCTTGTACTGCTCCTTCTCCTCCCGGGTGTAGCGCCCGCCCTCGCCCAGCTTCTCGACCGCCTTCTCCAGCGCGTCGTGCAGCGGGGGCCGGTCCGGCTCCAGCACCTGCAGCTTGGTGCTGCTGCGCAGCTGGTTCTGCAGCAGGCGCGCGGTCTCCGACGAGACGTCCATGTCGTTGTCGTCCGCCAGCTCGGTGACGAAGCCGGCCACCAGCACGCGGCGGAACTTCGTCACGTCGATCTTGGACTGCAGCGGCGTCTCCACCGGCACTTCGACGTAGCTGGCGCAGGAGACGGACAGGACGGCGACCCCGAGGAGGCTAGTTCGTAGTGGAAGTCTGCTTCTTCTTGGCCTTGCGATTCCGCTTGTCATCGGCTTCCCGGAAGAGATCGTAGTTCTGGCGGATGTACAGGCTGCCCGGCTGCAGCTTGAGCGCTTTTTCGTAGGCCTCACGCGCCTGGTCGAACGAGCCCTGCTGCTCCAGGGCCACGGCCAGGTTGTTGAGGGCGTCGGCGCTGGTGGGGTCCAGGGTGACCGCCTTCTCGAACCGGAAGCGCGCTTCGTTCCAGAGACCCTTGCGGGCGACGTCGATGCCGAATTTCAGCTCGTCGCCGCTCTTGGCCCCTCCCACCGGCGCGTCGGCGGCGAGCAGCAAGAGCAGGGGAAGGAGATCAAGCATCGGCTTTCTCCGGATAAACCTCGGGTCAACGATCTTAGCGACCGCACCCGGGCAAAGCAAGGCGAATGCCAGTAGAGCGCCGTTTCGCCGGTACCACCCCAGGGATACGCGGGCCGGGGGGAGGCCGGACGTGTCCCGAGACTGGGACACCGACTGCCCGCAGGCAGGGACACCCGCGGTCGGAGGCCCGCTTCCCGCGAAAAGGACCTTGACAGCCATGGGACCGTCCCTACAATGAGCGGCCCTTCGAAGGCGCAGACGGCGGCGCCCTGGTATCCGATCGTGACCCAGTACCCCACCCTCGACCTGCTGACTGCTTCGCTGCTGCCGGGCGCCGGCGGAGGCTGGCTGCGTCAGGTGGTCGCGTCCGGCGCGCTGTCCGAGGTCCTCGCGCGGCCCGGCGACCATGGGGACGCGCTGCCCGCGGCGGCCCTGGATGCGATCCGCTCCGGCTCCGCCCGGCGGCGCGCGGAGGAGGAGTCGCGACGCGCCGCGGCCGCGAGCGTGCGCATCGTCGGCCGCGACGATGCGGAGTATCCGGACTGGCTGGCCCGCACAGGCGCTCCTCCGCTCGTGCTCTACGTGCGGGGCGTGATGCGCAGGGACGAGGGACCCTCGAGCCTCGCGCTGGTCGGCTCGCGACGCTGCTCGGCTGCGGGCCTGGCCTGGGCGCGCGCGGTCGCGCAGGACCTGGCCGCCGCGGGGCTCACCATCGTGTCCGGGCTGGCGCGCGGGATCGACACCGCGGCTCACGAGGGAGCGCTCGCGGCCGGGGGCCGGACGGTGGCCGTGCTGGGCTCGGGCCTGGATCGGGTTTATCCTGCCGAGAACGTCCGCCTGGCGGCGGAGGTGGCCGAGCGCGGCGCGCTGGTCTCGGAGCTGCCGCTGGGGACGAGCCCGCGGCCCGAGTACTTCCCCCGCCGGAACCGGATCATCGCCGGCTGGGGCCGGGCCGTGGTGGTCGTGGAGGCCGCCGCCCGCAGCGGAGCGTTGGTGACGGCGCGTCTGGCGGGCGAGGAGGGCCGCGACGTGATGGCGGTGCCCGGCCACCCCGCCAGCGAGACCTCCAGGGGCACCAACGCGCTCATCCGCGACGGGGCGGTGCTGGTGCGCGATGCCGCGGACGTCGCGGAGGAGATGGGCCTCGCGCTGCGTGCGGCGGCGCCGCCGCCGGCGGACGGCCTGCTGGGCGCGTTGACGCGCGACACCCCGCGTGGTGTAGAAGAGATCCTGACCCGGACGGGCCAGAGCGTGCAGCAGGTGCTGGCCGAGCTGATGACGCTGGAGATGGAAGACAAGGTGCGCCGGCTGCCCGGCGCCCTCTACGTGAGGAACTGAAACGACGTGGCCAAGAACCTCGTGATCGTCGAGTCGCCCGCCAAGGCCAAGACGATCAACAAGTACCTCGGGAGCGACTTCCAGGTGAAGGCCTCCATGGGGCACGTGCGCGACCTGCCCAAGAAGAAGCTGGGCGTCGACGTCAAGAAGGGCTTCGCCGCCGAATACGAGGTGCTGGCCACCCGCAAGAAGGTTCTCGACGAGCTCAAGGCCGCCGCCAAGGACGCGCCCATCGTGTTCCTGGCGGCCGACCCCGACCGCGAGGGCGAGGCCATCTGCTGGCACCTGGCGGAGGAGCTGGGCGCGCGCGCGCGTCGGAAGGTCAAGCGCGTGGTCTTCAACGAGATCACCAAGCGCGCGGTGGAGGAGGCGTTCAAGCACCCGGCGGACCTGGACGACAAGAAGGTCGACGCGCAGCAGGCACGCCGCATCCTCGACCGGCTGGTCGGCTACAAGGTGAGCCCGATCCTGTGGGACAAGGTGAGGCGCGGGCTCTCGGCGGGACGCGTGCAGTCGGTCGCGCTCAAGCTCATCTGCGACCGCGAGCGCGAGATCCGCGCGTTCGTGGCCGAGGAGTACTGGACGGTCGCGGCCCACCTGGCCGCGGGCCTGCCGCCCGAGTTCCCGGCGAACCTGGTCAAGAAGGACGGCAAGAACATCGAGATCGTCAACGAGGAGCAGGCCAAGGCGGTGCGGGCCGACCTGGAAGCGGCGACGTTCCGCGTGGCCAAGGTCACTGCGCGCGAGCGCAAGCGCAACCCGGTGCCTCCCTTCATCACCTCCAAGCTGCAGCAGGAGGCCTTCAAGAAGCTGCGCTTCTCGGTGAAGAAGACGATGCAGGTGGCGCAGCGTCTGTACGAGGGCGTCGATCTGGGGCCCGACGGCAGCGTCGGCCTCATCACGTACATGCGCACGGACTCGGTCCGGGTGGCGAACGACGCGCTGGAGTCGGTGCGCGGCCGTATCGCGAACACGTACGGCGAGGACTACCTGCCCGAGAAGCCGAACTTCTACAAGAGCAAGAAGGACGCGCAGGACGCGCACGAGGCCATCCGTCCCACCTACCTCGACCGCGACCCGGAAGCCATCAAGAGGTACCTGGGGAAGGACGAGTACGCGCTCTACAAGCTGATCTGGAACCGCTTCGTGGCTTCGCAGATGCGTCCCGCCGTCTTCGACGAGACCGTGGTGGACATCGAGGCCGCTGCGTACCTGCTGCGGGCCAAGGGCTCGACGATGAGGTTCCGCGGGTTCCTCGCGGTCTACGAGGAGTCCCCGGAGGAGAAGCGCGAGGAGAAGCCCAGGCAGGAGGCCGCCCCGGGCGCCACCGAGGAGGCGGAACCGGATGCCGCCCCCGCCCTGCCGCCGCTGGCCGAGGGCGACGCGCTCACCCTGAAGAAGCTCGACACCGACCAGCACTTCACGCAGCCGCCGCCGCGCTTCTCGGAGGCGAGCCTGGTGAAGGAGCTGGAGGAGAACGGCATCGGCCGGCCCTCCACGTACGCCTCGATCATCTCCACCATCGAGGCGCGCGAGTACATGGAGAAGCGCGAGGGCAAGCTGTACCCCACGGAGCTCGGCTTCGTCGTCACCGACCTGCTGGTCCAGCACTTCCAGGACATCATGAACGTCGAATACACGGCGGCCATGGAGCTGGAGCTGGACGAGATCGAGGAGGGCACCGACAACCTCCTGAACACGCTCAACCAGTTCTGGAAGAAGTTCGAGAAGGACCTGAAGAAGGCCGCGAAGGAGATGGAGAACGTCAAGGCCACGGAGGTCGAGACCGACGAGACCTGCGACAAGTGCGGCCGGAAGATGGTCATCAAGTGGGGCCGCTACGGCCGCTTCCTGGCCTGCTCGGGCTATTCGGAGAAGCCGCAGTGCAAGAACACCAGGCAGCTGCCGGGCGGCGAGGGCACCGACGCCCCCGAGCTGCACGAGGACGTGGCCAAGGAGGTCTGCCCCAACGACGGCCAGCCGCTGGTGCTGAAGAAGGGCCGCTACGGCCCCTTCCTGGCCTGCACCAACTACCCCGACTGCAAGGTCACCAAGCGACTGGTGCGCGGCGAGGGCGGGAAGCTGCAGGTCGAGCAGCTGCCCCCGATCGACGAGAAGTGCCCGGAGTGCGGCAAGGACCTCACCTGGCGCCGCGGACGCTTCGGGCCCTTCATCGCCTGCAGCAACTACCCCGAGTGCAAGTACATCAAGAAGAAGGAGGCGCGCGAGATCGGCCTCACCTGCCCGGAGTGCGGTCAGGGCCAGGTGGTCGAGCGCAAGGGCCGCTGGGGCCGCTTCTTCTACGGCTGCAAGCGCTACCCGGAGTGCCGCTTCACCGCGTACCACAAGCCCATTCCCGAGCCCTGCCCCGACTGCGGCCGCGCGTTCCTGCTGGAGAAGGAGACCAAGAAGGAAGGCAAGGTCGTGTTCTGCGGCAACGAGGCCTGCCACTTCAAGCGCGCGGCAGCCTGACGTCAACGGGCGCATAATCGATCGATGACGTCGCGGGTGACCATCGTCGGCGGCGGGCTCGCGGGGTGCGAGGCCGCGTGGCAGCTCGCGCGCCGCGGCGTCGCGGTCGACCTGCACGAGATGCGGCCGGTGCGAGGGACGCCGGTGCACCAGACGGCCGACCTGGCCGAGCTGGTGTGCTCGAACAGCCTGCGCGGCAACGCCCTGGACCAGGCCGCGGGCCTGCTCAAGGAGGAGATGCGCCGGCTGGGCTCGCTGATCGTGCAGGTCGCAGACGCGGTCAAGGTCCCCGCCGGCAGCGCGCTCGCGGTCGACCGCGGGCTGTTCGCGCGCAAGGTCACGGAGGCGGTCTCGTCGCTGCCCGAGGTCACGCTGCACCGCTCCGAGATCACCGCGATCCCGGAGGGCGAGGTCGTGATCGTGGCCACCGGCCCGCTCACGTCGGAGGCGCTGGCCGCGCAGGTGGCCGCGTTCGTGGGCCAGGACCACCTGTACTTCTACGACGCGGTGAGCCCGGTGGTGGAGGCGGAGTCGATCGACTTCGACCGCGCGTTCAAGGCCTCCCGCTACGGACGGGGCGGCGACGACTACGTGAACTGCCCGCTCACGGCTGAGGAGTACCTCACGTTCCACCGCGAGCTGACGGGCGCCGAGTCGGCCACCGTCAAGGACTTCGAGCGGGAGTTCTTCTTCGAGGGCTGCCTGCCGGTCGAGGTCATCGCCAGCCGGGGAGAGGACACGCTGCGCTTCGGCCCCATGAAGCCGGTCGGCCTCACGGACCCGCGCACCGGCCGCCGCCCGTACGCGGTCGTGCAGCTGCGCCAGGACGACCTGGCGGCCAGCCACTACTCCGTGGTCGGCTTCCAGACCCAGCTCAAGTGGGGCGAGCAGAAACGGGTGTTCCAGCTCATCCCGGCGCTGCACCAGGCGGAGTTCGTGCGCTTCGGGATGATCCACCGCAACACGTACATCAACTCGCCTGCCGTGCTGACGGCCTGCTTCGAGGCGCGGACGCGCCCGGGGCTGTTCTTCGCGGGGCAGATGTCCGGCGTCGAGGGCTACGTCGAGTCGGCCGCGTCGGGCCTGCTGGCCGGGGTCTCGGCCGCAGGGCGCGCGCGCCGCGAGGCGCCCGTCGCCTTCCCGATCGACACCGCGCTGGGGGCGCTGGGGCGATACATCTCGGCCAGCGATCCCACCCACTACCAGCCGACCAACATCGCTTTCGGCCTGCTGCCGGAGCTGCCCGCGCGCGTCCGCGACAAGGCCAGGCGGCGGATGGCGATCTCCGAGCGGGCGCTGCGGTCCCTGGACGCGTTCGCGCTCGAGCTGCAGTCGCGCGACGGAGGCCCGCTGCGCGCGATGTCCGCGGGCTGAGGGCGGCCGGGGAGACGCGAGCGTGAAGGCCGCTCTCGGGTCGTTCCTCAAGCACCTGGACCGGGAGCGCAACGCGTCGCCCCACACCATCCGCGCCTACGGGGACGACATCTCCCAGTTCATCGAGCACCTCCGCCGCGAGGTGGGGCACGAGCCGCGCCCACGCGACGTCGACACGCTCCTGATCCGCGGCTTCCTGGCCGAGCTGCACCGCGCCGGGCTGCGCAAGACCAGCACGGCGCGCAAACTGGCCAGCCTGCGCACCTTCTTCCGCTTCCTGTGCCGCGAAGGCGTCCTGGAGAGCAACCCGGCACGCGTGCTGCTCTCGCCGCGCCTGGAGAAGCGCGTCCCCGTGCACCTGCAGGAGGGGCAGCTCGAGGCGCTGCTCGACGTGCCCGGCCACACCCTGGCGGCGCTGCGCACGCGGGCCATCCTCGAGCTGCTCTACGGGACCGGGATCCGCTGTGCCGAGCTCGTGGGGCTCGACCTCGAGGACTTGGATCTCGAGGAGCGGGTCGTGCGCGTCCTGGGGAAGGGGCGCAAGGAGCGCGTGGTGCCTTTCGGCCGGCCGGCACGAGCGGCCGTCGAGGCGTACCTCGAGGAGAGGCGCAAGGTGGGGCGGACCCAGGCATTTCTGGTGAATGCCAGAGGATCCCGCTTGTCCGATCGCTCCGTCCGGATGACCGTGGCCCGCCGCGTGCGACAGGTCGCCCTCGATCGTCGCATCAGCCCCCACAAGCTCCGGCACTCGTTCGCGACCCACCTCCTGGCTCGAGGGGCTGACCTGCGGGCGATCCAGGAGCTCTTGGGCCACTCCAGCCTCTCGACGACGCAACGTTATACACACGTGGATCTTGGACGAATTATCGATATCTACAAAAATGCTCACCCAAGGGCGAAAGCCTCTGGGGTCGATCGACAGTAGGGCGACCGTCTCCCTGGACCGCGCGTCGTAACAAGGCGAGGAGGATGAGGCTCTCCGACGAACAGCTGGTCGAAGCGTTCCAGGACGGGGACTCGTCCGCCTTCGACCAGCTGGTCAGCCGCTGGGATCGCAAGATCCAGGGAGCCATCTATCGCATGGTCGGGTCGGGAGAGGAGGCGCGCGACCTGTGCCAGGAGGCCTTCTTGAAGGCCTACCGCGGCCTGTCGGGCTTCAAGAAGGAGGCGCGCTTCTCGTCCTGGCTCTACCAGATCGCCGTCAACGTCTGCCGCGACCGCATGCGCCGCCAGCGCGGCAAGATCGTGGTGAGCCTCGACGAGCTGTCGGCCGCGGGCGAGCTGCCCTTCAAGGGCACGGGGCCCTCGGCGCTCGAGCTCATGGAGGCGGGTGACCTGTCGCGCACGGTGGCGCTGGCCGTGGCCTCGCTGCCCGACGAGCAACGCGAGGTGATCGTGCTCAAGGAGTACCAGGACCTGACGTTCCTGGAGATCGCAGAGGCGCTGGACGTGCCGGTGTCGACGGTGAAGACGCGCCTGTACCGCGGGCTGACGCAGCTGCGCCAGCGCCTGATGCGGCAGGGGATCAGGAGCGCCGCTCCGATCCCCGCGCCGACCCACTAGCCAGGGCCTAAGGAGAGACGTGATGGAGTGCGACGCGTTCCGGGACGACCTGATGGACGTGCTTTACGGAGAGGCGGACGCGGAGACCGCCCGCCGCTTCAACGAACACCAGTCGCGCTGCGCCGCGTGCCGCGAGGAGATCGCGTCCTTCCGGCGCGTGCGGCACGAGCTCGAGGGATGGGCGGTGACGCCCAGGCACCGCATCGCGATCCCCGCGCTGGCCCGCCCCGCGCGCTGGCTGGCCGCGGCCGCGGCCCTGGTCGCGACGGCCGGCGGGGCGGTGGTCCTGGCCAAGGGAGAGATCCGCTACCCGAACGGCCAGGTCGCGCTGCGCCTCGCCGCCCCCGCGGCGGAGGCCTCGGATCTGCGGCGCCTGCTGGCCGAGCAGGAGGCGCGGCACCAGCAGGCGATCGCGGAGCTCAAGGCGTCCGCGCTGCATCCCGCGGCCGCTCCGGAGGGAGCGTTCGAGCGCGAAGCGCTGCTGGCCGAGATCCGCCGCCTGATCAAGGAGAGCGAGACGCGACAGGCCCGCGCCTTCGCGGCCGGCCTCACCGGCCTCGAGGACCGGACGCAGGCGCAACGGCGCGTCGACCTCGCGCAGATGGGCGCCGGGCTGTCGTATCTCGAAGGCAAGACCGGCCTGCAGGCCGCGCGGACGACGGAGCTGATCGGCAAGGCGCTGCTCGCCTCCCAGGCCGGACGATGAGGCCCTCGGCCGCCGCCCGCCGCGCGGGCTTCGCCACGCTCGCGAGCCTCCTGGGCCTCTCCGCAGCCCCCGCCGCGGACCTGCGCACCGACCTGGACGCGGTGGGCGTCGCGCTGGATCGCGCGGTCCTGCAGGTGAGCCGGCCCAGCCGCCCCATGGGACGGGCCGGCGCCCGCGGCTACCGGCTGGAGGGCTTCGGGGCGATGTTCGTCCTCGCGCCGCGCGCCCTGCCGGTGCCGC
>JAICEW010000043.1 GCA_025923995.1 Vicinamibacteria bacterium
GAGACAGGGAAGATCCCCTGGCCGGTGCCCTCGTAGAACACGAGGTCGACCGTGTGCCGCGAGATCGCGAGGTAGGCGGCGGCGTGCGCGAGCACGTCCGCGCGGGGGAAGTCGCCGCCCTCGGCGCGATAGTGGAGCGGGAGCACCGTGGTGCCCGCCTCGAGCCAGGGCTCGGCGGACAGGTACTCCGCGAGCAGGACGTTCGTCGCCCGGTAGCTGCAGACGTGCAGCGCGAGGGAGGGGAGCGCGATCGCGACCGAGGCGGCGGCCACCGCGGCGCGCGCGGCCGCGGTCCAGCTCCGCGAGGCGAACCACGGCAGCAGGGCGAGAAACGGGAAGAGGGCCAGGCGCGGCGTCAGGTAGCTGCCTCCGGCGGCCGACAGGGGCGCCAGCAGGTAGACGGCCAGGAACACGCCGCAGCCGATGAGCCACGCGTCGCCCTCCTGCAGGCGCCCCGTCCGTGCGCGGGCACGGAGGGTAGCCACGCCGAGGACCACGAAGGTCAGCGCGGCCGCCGCGGCGGGCCACGCTTCCGCGGGCTCGAACGTGACCAGCACGTCGAGGCGCGCCAGCTCGCCCAGGAGCTGGCGCAGCGGGAAGCGGACGAACGCCGGATGACGCCGGCCGACGATCCACGCGGCGAACAACGCCAGGCCGGGCGCGAACGCGACCGCGGTCCTCAGGAGCCGGCGCCCCGCCTGCATCGCGGCGTAGTGCCGCGCGAGGCCGAGCCGGCGGGCCTCGGCCACGTCCATCACGCCCGACCACGCGGCCAGGATCAGGAGGAGCGCGGCCGCCAGCAGGAGCGTGACCGGGTGAGCGAAGTAGAGCAGCGTGGCCCAGCCCGTGAGCCGCAGGAGGCCTGCTCCCGACGCGGCCCGGTCGCGCAGCCAGCTCGCGACGGCGAGGAAGAACAGCGGGAGGCTCAGGCAGAAGCTGTAGAAACCCATGTGGAGCAGCCACGTGTACGTGAAGGGCAGCGTGAGCACCGCCAGGAAGCCCGCGTCGGGGCGCACCGCCTTGAGCGCGCGCCGCGCCGCCAGCGGCAGCCCGATCACGAACGCGGCGACGAGCGCCTTCTCGGCGACCAGCGGCGGCATCACCAGCGAGCCGGCCGTCAGCAGCGCGTGGCCCAGCCAGTTCGGGGCCAGCGGGAGCGCGAGCTCGAACCACTGGCGCAGCGCGGCCTCGCCCGGCTGCCGATAGCGGAGCAGGATCTGCGCCGCCTCGAGGTGCGTGGGCCCGTCGCGCGTCGGGAAGTACGGAACGAGCGCGAGCGGCGACAGGTGCGCGACCAGCAGCAGCGAGAGCAGCGCCCGGTCGCCCACGAGCAGCCAGGCCAGGAGCCGGGACGGCGCGGCCGGCCGGACCAGCGCGGTGGCGGAGTCGATCACGGCGACGGTCAGAGCAAGCGCCGTTCCGCGCGCGCCAGGCCGTGCAAACGCGCGCCGCGTCGCTCGGGAGGGGCCGCACTCGCAGATCTGCGACGCGCCGTTGCGAGTCGCTTTTCCGTTGTGGGCTCCGCCACGCGCTTGCTACAGTGGCGCCCTCGATGGGGAACGCACCGCAGCCCGAGCCGCTGCCCGAGCGCAGCCAGGACCTGCTGCGCGCGCTCACCAGCGCGCTCGAGATCCTGGGCAGCGCGCGCGACGCGACCGCCGCGCTCACGGAGAGCTTCGCGCACGCCGCGCGCGCCTTCGGCGCCGAGAAGGCGTTGTTGCTGCGCGTGCGCGGCGCGGAGCCGCTGGAGCTCGAGAGCGTCCGCGCCAGCGGGCTCACGTTCGACGAGGTGAAGGCCTGCCTCTCGGGGCTGCCCGTTCCCGGCGTGAGCGCGTCGCGCATCCGGCGCGCGGTGGAGACGGGCGAGCCCCAGCTGGTCGAGAACTCGCAGTTCGAAGGCAGGCACGCGTCGGAGACCGGCTCGCTCACGGGCCGCCCGCACTCCGTGCTGTGCGCGCCGGTCACCGATCCCTGGACGCACGCGCCGCTCGCACTCGTCTACTTCCAGACCAGGCCGGGGCCGGCCGGCTACACCCAGGCGGACCTGCCGTTCCTGCAGGGCTACGCGATCGCGCTCGGGCACGCCTTCGGGCTGTTCCTCACCAGCGAGCAGCGCTATCGCGAGCTGGAGGAGGACTGGAAGCGCCTGCAGAAGGAGGGCCGCGGCCAGGCGCCCGAGATCATCGGCGACAGCGAGGAGATGGGCCGGCTGCGCGCGGAGCTCAACGAGACCTACCTGCCCGCGACCGCCGCGCGGCGCCCCCGGCCCATCCTGGTGCTGGGCGACACCGGCACCGGCAAGGACCTGGTGGCGCGCTACCTCCACTACTACTCGCCGTCCCGCTCGCGCGCCGCGTTCGTCGAGTGCAACTGCGCGGGCCTCACCGGCGAGCTGGTGCAGACGACTTTGTTCGGCCACGTGAAGGGCGCCTTCACCGGCGCGGTCGACCAGGCGCCCGGCCTGCTGCGCGCGGCCGACAAGGGCACGCTGTTCCTGGACGAGATCGGCGAGCTGCCCCCGACCGGCCAGGAGCTGCTGCTGAAGGTGCTCGACCACTGGACCGTGCGGCCGGTGGGGGATACGCGCAGCTTCCCCGTCGACGTGCAGCTGGTCTGCGCCACCAACCGCGACCTGGCCGGCGCCGTCCGCGCCGGGCGCTTCCGTCACGACCTCTACCAGCGGCTCAAGGCGCTGACGGTCCGTCTCACCCCGCTCGCGGAGCGCACCGGAGACGTGCGCCCGCTGCTCAGCCACTACCTGGCCGAGGCGGAGAAGGACCTCAAGAAGCGCACGCGCGGCCTCACGCCGTCCGCGCTCAAGGTGCTGCTCGCCTACGGCTGGCCGGGCAACGTGCGCGAGCTGTCGGGCGTCTGCTGGGCGCTGGTGACGCACTGCCGGCCGGGCGCCGAGATCGATCGCGCGGACATCGAGCGCCACTGCCCCGAGGTGATGGGCGCGCCCGCGCGGGACGGAGCGCGCTTGGCGGAGGAGGAGGTCGCGGGTGCCTTCCGCGACGCGCGCGCCCGCTTCGAGCGCGAGTATTTCGTGCAGCGGCTCGAGCTGCACCACTGGAACGTGCCCGAGGCCGCGCGCAGCATGGGCCTCTCCGCGGCCACCCTCTACCGCTACCTCCAGCGCCACGGCCTGCGCCAGGGCTCCTGACCGTGTCGGACACGGTGGTCGGCCCGCTCGATGCCCTGCATCAGCTCTGCCTGGCCGACGCGGTCTGGGCCGAGCGGTACCAAGGCTGGACCGAGCTGGGCCGGGGCGGCTCGGCCAGCGTCGTGCGCACGTTTTCGCACGCGACCGGCGAGGACATCGCGCTCAAGGTGTTCCACCACCTCGCGCCCGAGGACGAGCAGCGGTTCCGGCAGGAGGTGCGCAGCGCGCAGCGGCTGACCTCGCCGTACATCGTCCGCACGTACGGCGCGTTCCCGCGGGGACGTCTGGCCTGGATCGAGATGGAGCTGGTGGAGGGTCCGGACCTGCGGCGCGAGCTGGAGCGCCGGGCGCTGGGGGAGGCCCCGCTCGAGACCGCGAGCGCGTTCGCGATCGCGGCCGCGCTCACGCAGGCGCTGGCGGCGGCGCACCAGGCCGGCGTCGTCCACCGCGACGTCAAGCCCGGCAACGTGCTGCTGCCCGCGTCGGGCCAGCCGATCGCGAAGCTCGGCGACTTCGGGCTGAGCCGGATCGCGGGCTCCACGCGCGTCACCGCCACCGGGCTCCTCGCGGGCACGCCGCAGTTCGTCGCGCCCGAGATCATCGCCGGCCGGCCGGCCACCCCGGCGGCCGACGTGTACTCGCTCGCGCTCACGCTCTACCTCGTGTTCTCCGGCAACCGCTCGCCGTACGGGATCGGACCCGACGCCTCGCCGGCCGAGTGGCTGCGCGCGCACTCGGACACGCGCGCGCGTCCGCTGCGCGACCACGACCCGCGGGTCCCGGCGGGCATGGCCCAGCTGGTGGCGGAGGGGCTCGCCAAGGACCCGGCCGCGCGCCCGACCATCGCGCACTTCGCGCGCGAGCTGCACGCCATCGCGAGCGGCGCGAGCACCTCCGGGGGGCTGGCTCTCCCCGGCCGCGCCTCGCGCCGCCGCGTCGTCGCGCTCTCGACCGCGGCGCTGGGCGTGGTCGCGGCCGCGGGCGCCGCCCGTCTCTGGGTCGAACGCGGCACGCCCGCGACCGTCACCGCCGCCCCCGGCACGACGGCCCCGACGTCGACGGTGCCGGCGCCGTCGTTCGGCGCTTGGCTGGACGACGGCCTGCTCACCGTTTCGAACGCAGGCCATCAGGGCGTCGCGGACCTGCGCGTCGTGGTCCACGACGAGGAGGGCCGCGCGCACGTGGCGACCGCGCCGGGAGCGCTCGCCCCGGGCGACGAGGTGTCGCTGGCCCTCGACGCGTTTTCGCCCGCGTTGTCGGCCGCCACCCGGCCGCGACGGGTCGAGATCCAGCCGGATGGACGTCCGCCGCAGGACGCGATGCTTCGGTGAGGCCCGACTCGCCGGAAAACGAAGAGGCGGTCGAACCAGATGCACCCGCAGACGCGTTATCTTCGAGCGAAAGGAGTCCCTCCATGACGCTTCGCGCTGCCGTTGTCGCGCTCACCTGCCTGGCCGCCACCGGCCTGGCGGAGGCACAGGAGATCACGGTGACCGGGCTCGTCACCACCAAGGACGACGGCCTCGCCCTGCCCGGAGCCACGGTCGCCGTCGAGAGCCTCCGCCTGTCGGTGATCACGGAGTCGAACGGTCGCTACCAGCTCAAGCTGCCGGCCGACGCCGCCGGCAAGGCATTCGAGGTCCGCGTCACGGCGCCCGGGCTGCGCCCGGTGAGCCGGACCATCACGGTGTCACCCTCGGGGCAGGCCGAGGACTTCACGCTGGGGCTCACGTTCCACGAGGAGATCACGGTCGGCTCGCGCGCTCCCGGCGCGGAGGCCGAGAAGGCCGTCCCCGTCGACGTGCTCACGCTGAAGCAGATCCAGACCGCCGGAGCCAGCGAGACGAACGCCATCCTCCAGACGCTCTCTCCCGCGTTCAACTTCCCGCGGCCGACCGTCTCGGACGGCGCCGACACCGTGCGCCCGGCCACGCTGCGCGGGCTGGGACCCGACCAGGTGCTGGTGCTGATCAACGGCAAGCGCCGCCACCAGAGCGCGCACATCGTCACCAGCGGCGTCATCGGGCGCGGCACCACCGGCGTCGACCTCAACGCCATCCCCGCCTCCGCCATCGAGAAGATCGAGGTGCTGCGCGACGGCGCCGCGGCCCAGTACGGCTCGGACGCGATCGCGGGCGTCATCAACATCGTCCTCAAGTCGGGCGCGCACCCGCTCGCGGTCGGCGTCAAGGGCGGCATGACCTCGGGCAGCTACACGGACCTCACGGGCGCGGACCGGGACCATTCGGACGGCGAGCTGACCGAGGGCACCGCCAGCTACGGCTGGAACCTGGGGCGGGGCAGCGTGTTCGCCGCGGCCGAATACCGCAACCGCAACGGTACGAACCGCGCGTCCCCGGACGTGCGCGACCAGGTGCGGGCGGGCGACGCGCTCAACAACGCCGTGGCGCAGCCCAACCACCATTGGGGCGACTCGGAAGAGAAGGACCTGCTGAGCTTCGTGAACGCCTCGTTTCCCCTCGGCAGCGGGGACTCGACCACGTTCTACGCCTCGGGCGGCGTCAGCAAGCGCGAGGGCTCGCACGGCGGCTTCTTCCGCCGCGCGATCGACGCGCGGAACTGGCCGCAGATCTACCCGCTGGGCTTCCTGCCCACCATCCAGCCGGACGTGCTCGACGCGTCGGGCTCCTTGGGCGTGCGCGGCGTCGCGGGCGGGAAGTGGTTCTGGGACGTGTCCGCCGGGTACGGACACAACCGGTTCGACTTCAACGTGGTGAACACGCTCAACGCGTCGCTGGGGCCGACGAACACCCAGCGCGAGTTCGACTCGGGCGGCCTCTCGTTCGACCAGCTGGTGGCCAACGCCGACATCTCGCGCGCGGTCGACGCCGGCCTGGCCGGTCCGCTCAACGTGGCGTTCGGGGCGGAGTACCGTCACGAGAGCTTCGGGATCCGCGCGGGCGAGCCCAACTCGTACCTGGACGGCGGCGTGCCCGACCAGTTCGGAGGCCGCGCGGTGCCGGGCGCGCAGGTGTTCCCGGGCTTCCGTCCTTCGAACGCGGTGGACGCCTCGCGCGACAGCTTCGCCGGCTACGTGGACCTGGAGGCCGACGTGCACCAGAAGGTCCGCCTGGGCCTGGCCGGCCGGTTCGAGCACTACTCCGACTTCGGCGGCACGGCCGACGGCAAGCTCACCGCGCGCTTCGCCCCCGTGAAGCAGTTCGTGATCCGGGGCGCGGCCAGCACCGGCTTCCGCGCCCCGTCGCTGGCGCAGGCGAACTTCTCGACGGTGAGCACGAACTTCGTGACCGTGAACGGCGTGGTCACGCCCGTGGAGATCGGCACGTTCGCCGTGGACAGCGTGGTCGCGCGGGCGCTGGGGGCGACCGATCTCCGGCCCGAGGAGTCGATCCACTTCTCGGCGGGCATGGTGTGGAGCCCGGTGAGCGCGTTCGACCTGACGTTCGACTTCTACCACATCGACATCGACGACCGGATCGTCTTCTCCGGCAACTTCACGGGCCCGCGCATCCAGCCCATCATCCAGCCCTTCGGCGCGTCCGGCGCGCGCTTCTTCACGAACGCGATCGATACCGTGACGAAGGGCGTCGACGTCACGGCCAGCTACCGCTGGGACCTCGGCGACAGCGGCAACCTCCGCTTCCAGGCCGCCTACAACCGCAACGACACCGAGCTCACCGGCGAGATCACGACCCCGCCGGTGCTGGCGGGGCTCGAGAACACCCTGTTCGACCGCGAGCAGACGCAGCGGACCACCTGTGCGCAGCCCAAGGACAACTACCGGCTCACGGGCGAGTGGCTGCGCGGCGGGCTGGGGGCGCTCCTGCGGGGCAGCGTGTACGGCGAGTACTGCTTCCCGACCAACGTGGTCGCGAACGACCAGACCTTCGGCTCCGAGTTCCTCACCGACGTCGAGGTCACGTACAGCCGGGACCGCTACACGATCGGGCTCGGCGTGCTGAACCTCTTCGACAACTTCCCCGACCCGTTGACGAGCGTGAATTCGGCGTTCCTGATCCAGACGTACCCGTCCATCTCGCCTTTCGGTTTCAACGGCCGCTTCCTCTACGCGCGCATGTCCTATCGTTTCTGAAGGGTGATGGCGTCGACCGGGTCCCAGCGAACGGTGATCGTGCGCCGAGCGGGCGGGCTGCAGCTCCGCGTGAACGGGACCCTTGCGTCGTTCCAGCGCGAGGATCCCGAGGTCACAGGGCCCGTCTGGTGGGCGCTGGCCGCCCCGATCGTCCTGCTCCCCGCGCGGCGCCGCCCGCCGAGGGTCCTGCTGCTGGGTCTCGGCGCGGGCAGCGTCGCGCGGGCGATGCGTATCCTCGATCCCGCGGCCGAGATCGTGGGGGTCGAGCGGGACCGCGCCATCCTGAAGCTCGCGCGCCGCCACTTCGGGCTGGGCCGGCTCCGCGTCGAGGTCGTGGCGGACGACGTGTTCCGCTACCTGCGTCGCGAGCGCCGCCGGTTCGACCTGATCGTCGAGGACGTGTTCGTCGGTCCCTTGCGCACGGTGCACAAGCCCCCCGGGCTGCTGGAGGAGGCGTTCCCGCTCATCGGCCGCCGGCTGCGGCCCGGCGGCCTGGTGGTCTCGAACACCATCCACGAGGGCCCGGCCGTCGTGCGCGCGATGAGGCGGTTCGGCGCGCGCGTCGTGTCGCTCGACGTCCGGCGGCACTGGAACCGGATCGTGGTCGCCGGACGCGACCTGCCCCCTCCGCGCGAGGTGCGGGGGCGGCTCGCCGGGCAGGGTCCGCTCGCCCGGATGCTGAGCCAGGTGAAGATCCGCGAGCGTTGAGACGCGCGAGCCTCTTGCCCATCCGGGCGAAAGGACGGTATAGTGCGCGCGGTTTGGCGGTCGCACCCGATCGTCGTCTTACGGAATCAACAGCTTGCGTGAGGTGACGCTCCCGTCCGGAGCGTCTTGTTAAGCCCATGTTGCCCCCGTACGTCCCCATCCTCATCCTGGGCGGTGCCGCGCTCTCGTTCGCGCTGATCACGCTCCTCGCCTCGAGCCTTCTCGGGAAGCCGCGGCCCACGCCCGCCAAGAGCGCGATCTACGAGTGCGGCGTGCCGGCCGTGGGCACCGCGCGCGAGCGTTTTCCGATCAAGTTCTACCTCGTCTGCATGATCTTCATCCTGCTCGACGTGGACGCGGCCTTCCTCTATCCCTGGGCGCTCATCTTCCGGGAACTGGGGATGTTCGGGTTCATCGAGATGCTCGTGTTCGTCGGGCTGCTGGGCGGCGGCTTCGTGTACGCCTGGAAGACCGGCGCGCTCGACTGGTAGCGCAAGACTCCATGTTCACCCCCGAGAACCAGGCCAAGTTCGACGAGATCGTGCGGCGCTATCCGGTGAAGCGCTCCGCGCTGCTGCCGGCGCTGCACCTGCTGCAGAAGCAGGAGGGGTGGCTCACCACCGAAGCGCTCGAGTTCGCCGCGAAGCTGCTCGACCTGACGCCGGCGCAGGTGCACGACACCGCGACCTACTACTCGATGTTCCGCTTCAAGCCGTTCGGCAGGACGCACATCGAGGTGTGCACGAACCTCTCCTGCGCGCTCTTGGGCGCGGACGCGCTCATCGAGTCCACCTGCCGGAAGCTGGGCGTGGCCGAGGGGGAGATGACGGCCGACGGGAAGTTCACCGTGAACCGCGTCGAGTGCCTGGCCGCCTGCGGCGGCGGCCCCGCGGTGCAGGTGAACGGCGAGTGGCTGGAGAACGCGACCGAGGACGACCTGGATCGCGTGCTGCGGGGCGAGACGGTCTACAAGCCCTTCGACTGGCCGCGGACCGAGGGCGAGACGGTCGTCCTGCGCAACGTCTTCAAGCAGGACTCGGCGTCGCTCGAGGTCTACAAGGCGGGCGGCGGGTATTCGAGGCTCAAGGAGCACCTCTCGCTCAAGCCCGAGGAGATCGTCGAGAAGGTCAAGCAGAGCAGCCTGCGCGGGCGCGGCGGCGCGGGCTTCCCGACCGGCATGAAGTGGAGCTTCCTGCCCAAGGACAACCCCAAGCCGCGCTACCTCTGCGTGAACGCCGACGAGAGCGAGCCGGGCACGTACAAGGACCGGCTGATCATCGAACGGGACCCGCACCAGCTCATCGAGGCGAGCGTCGTCTCGACCTACGCGATCGGCTCGAAGACCTGCTACATCTACATCCGCGGCGAGTTCCACGAGGGCATCCGCGTCCTGGAGAAGGCCGTGGCCGAGGCGTACGCGGCCGGCTACGCCGGGAAGAACATCCTCGGCACGGGCGTCGACGTGGACGTGTTCGTCCACGGCGGGGCCGGTGCTTACGAGTGCGGCGAGGAGACGGCGCTGCTCGAGAGCCTGGAGGGCAAGCGCGGCCAGCCCCGGCTCAAGCCGCCGTTCCCGGCCACCGTCGGCCTCTACGGCTGCCCGACGATCATCAACAACGTCGAGACCATCGCGGCCGTGCCGCTCGTCCTGGAGCGCGGGCCCGAGTGGTTCGCGACGTACGGGACCGAGAAGAACGGCGGGCCCAAGCTCTACTGCGTCAGCGGCCACGTGAAGCGCCCCGGCACGTACGAGGCGCCGATGGGGAAGATCACGCTGCGCCAGCTCATCGAGGACCCGCGCTACGGGGGCGGCATCCGCGAGGGCCACACGCTGCGCGCGGTCGTGCCCGGCGGGTCGTCCACGCCGGTGCTGACCGCGAGCGAGATCGACGTGCCCATGGACTTCGACAGCCTGGGCAAGGCGGGCTCGATGCTGGGGTCGGCCGGCACCATCGTGATGGACGACTCGACCTGCATGGTCTGGATGGCCCAGCGCCTCACGTACTTCTACAAGCACGAGTCCTGCGGCAAGTGCTCGCCCTGCCGCGAGGGCACGGGCTGGATGCTGCGCCTGCTGACGAAGATCGAGGAGGGCCAGGCCACGGAAAGGGACCTCGACTTCCTCTGGCAGGTCTGCGACTCCATCGGCGGGAAGACGCTCTGCCCGTTCGGCGACGCGGCTATCGCCCCGCCGCAATCGACGCTCAAGAAGTTCCGCGACGAGTACGAGTACCACGTGCGCGAGAAGGGGTGCTGGCGCCGGGTCGCCAGGACGTTCGCGCAGGCGCAATCCCTGACGGGAGCGGCGGCGCGGTGAGCGGGCTCTCGGACCATTGGGCCGGCCTGAGCCCGGTCGCGCAGCAGTTCTGGATCGCCGTCCTCAAGGTGGCGGTCATCTTCAACGTGCTGCTCGGGCTGTTCTCGTTCATGACCTACGCGGAGCGGCGCCTGCTGGCGTTCATGCAGTTCCGTCTGGGGCCCAACCGCACGGGCCCGTTCGGCGTGCTGCAGCCGATCGCCGACGGGATCAAGCTCTTCTTCAAGGAAGAGGTCATCCCCGAGGGCGCCAACCGCTGGGTGTTCGTGGCGGCGCCGGCGGTGGCGGTGGTGGCGGCGTTCCTCTCCATCGCGGTCGTGCCCTACGGGGGCCCCGGCCTCTTCCAGATCGCCGACCTGGAAGTGGGCATCCTCTACCTGTTCGCGATCTCGTCCCTGGGCGTCTACGCCATCGTGATGGCCGGCTGGGCCGCGAACAACAAGTTCACGATGCTGGGCGGGCTGCGCTCGGCGGCCCAGATGTTCTCCTACGAGCTGGCGCTCGGGCTCTCCTGGGTCGGGCTCATCATGCTGGCCGGCTCCTTCCGCATCCAGGACATCGTCACCGCGCAGAAGGGCGGCCTGGGGCTGCTCAACTGGTTCTGCGTCGTCCAGTTCCCGGCCTTCATCGTCTACCTGATCGCGGCCACGGCGGAGGTGAACCGCACGCCGTTCGACCTGCCGGAGGCGGAGACCGAGCTGGTCGCGGGCTTCCACACCGAGTACTCCTCGATGCGCTTCGCCCTGCTGCAGATGGCGGAGTACGTGAACATGATCACGGTGGCCGCGGTGGGCACCAGCCTCTTCCTGGGCGGCTGGCTCTCGCCGCTGCCGTTGCTCCCCGACTCGCCCCTGTGGTTCTTCGTCAAGTTCGGCCTGCTGCTCTTCTTCTTCATCTGGCTGCGCGGGACGCTGCCGCGGTTCCGGTACGACCAGCTCATGCACTTCGGCTGGAAGGTGCTGGTGCCGGTGGCCACCCTGTGGATCCTCGTCACGGCCGGCCTGGTCACGGCCGGCGTCCCGGGTTTCCGGAGATGAGCATGGAGCTCTTCGAGGCCATCCTCTTCTATGTGTTCGCGGGGCTGAGCCTCCTCTCCGCGGTGGTGATGGTGGCGCAGCGCAACCCGCTGTACAGCGCGTTCGCGCTCCTCGTCACCATCTGCTCGCTGTCGGCCATCTTCGGCCTGCTGGGCTCGCCCTTCATCGCGGCGCTGCAGATCGTGGTGTACGCGGGCGCGATCATGGTGCTGTTCCTGTTCGTGCTGATGCTGCTGCGCGTGGGGCGCGAGGAGCCGGAGCCGGGGCGGCAGCGGGTCCTGAAGACGGTCGCGATCGGCCTGGGCGCGCTGCTGCTCGCGCAGCTGGGCGCGGTGATCGCCGGGATCCGGCCGCAGGTGGCGCGCGGCTTCGACGCCTCCACCCGCAGCATGGCCCGCGTCCTGTTCTCGCCGCAGTACGTCTACGTGTTCGAGGCGACGTCCATCCTCATCGTGGGCGCGCTGGTGGGAGCGGTGGTGCTGGCGAGGAAGGAACCGTGAGCCCGGACCGGATCGTCCAGTCCGCGCTGCTGCTGAGCCTGGCGCTGTTCGTCGTCGGCGTGGTGGGCGTGTTCCTGCGGCGCAACGTGATCACGGTGTTCATGTGCGTCGAGCTGATGCTGAACGCCGTGAACCTCTCGTTCGTGGCGTTCTCCCGCGCGCTGGGCACGCTGGACGCGCAGGTGCTGGTGTTCTTCGTGCTCACGGTCGCGGCGGCGGAGGCGGCGGTGGGGCTCGCGATCATCATCGCCATCCACCGGCATCGGGACACGCTGGACCTGGACGCCTTCAACCTGATGAAGTGGTGACGCGGGCATGAACGCGCTCATGGAGATGCCGTACCAGGTGGTGCCGTTCCTGGTGCTGGCCCTGCCCCTGGCCGGCTTCACCGTCCTCGCCCTGTTCGGCGACTCGATCAAGCGCGGGAAGCCCTACGAGACGACCGGCGCGGGCTACCTGGCGTGCGGGACCGTGATCGTCGCGTTCCTGCTGGCCGCCTGGAGCGTACGCAGCCTGCTCGGCCTGGGCGTGCGGGCCGAGGACCTGCGCTTCGCGCAGCCGTCGCTGGGCTGGCCGCCGGGAGACCCGGAGCGCTGGCCGCTGGCCTGGATCAGCGTCGGCGGCCTCGAGATCCCGTTCGCGCTGCTGCTGGACCCGCTGTCCTCGCTGCTGCTGCTGGTCGTCACCGGCATTGGATCGCTCATCCACGTCTACTCGCTGGGCTACATGGCCCACGACGAGGACCGCGTCCGCTACTTCTCCTACCTGAACCTCTTCACGTTCTTCATGCTGGTCCTGGTGCTGGCCGGGAACCTGCCGCTCATGTTCGTGGGCTGGGAGGGCGTCGGCCTCTGCTCGTACCTGCTGATCGGCTTCTGGTTCAAGAAGAAGAGCGCGTCCGACGCCGGCAAGAAGGCGTTCATCGTGAACCGCATCGGCGACGCCGGGCTCATCTTGGGCATGATCGTGGCCTTCCACGCGTTCGGCACCCTCGACCTGGTGGACATCGCGAGCAACGCGGGCTCGCTGACGCCGGACCGCCTGGGCCAGGTGGGCGCGATCACCGCGGTCTGCCTGCTGCTGTTCGTGGGCGCCGCGGGCAAGAGCGCGCAGATCCCGCTGCACGTCTGGCTGCCCGATGCCATGGAGGGCCCCACGCCGGTCTCGGCCCTCATCCACGCGGCGACCATGGTCACCGCCGGCGTGTACATGGTCGCGCGGCTGGCTCCGCTCTACCACGCCTCGCCGACCGCCTCGGTCGTGGTGGCGGTGATCGGCGCGGCCACGGCCCTGATGGCCGCCACCATCGCGATGGTGCAGACGGACATCAAGAAGGTGCTCGCCTACTCGACCGTGAGCCAGCTCGGCTTCATGTTCCTCGCCGCCGGCAGCGGCGCCTACGGCGCGGCCGTCTTCCACCTGTTCACGCACGCCTTCTTCAAGGCGCTGCTGTTCCTGGGCTCGGGCTCGGTCATCCACGCGATGGGCGGCGAGCAGGACATCCGGAAGATGGGCGGCCTGCTCAAGAAGATCCCGGTGACGGGCGCCACCTTCGCGATCGGCACGGCCGCCATCGCGGGCGTGCCGTTCCTGTCCGGCTTCTACAGCAAGGAGGAGATCCTGGCCGGGACGCTGGGCGCCCCCGCCTTGGGCCCGCTGCTCCTCGGCGTGGGGCTGTTCACGGCCGGGCTGACCGCGTTCTACATGACGCGCCTCTTCGTGCTCACGTTCCTGGGCCGCTTCCGCGGCGACCTCGAGACCGAGCACCACCTCCACGAGTCGCCGATGAGCATGCTGGTCCCGCTGTGCCTGCTGGCGGTGGGCTCGATCGTGACCGGCTGGCACTGGCTGATCGACGTGCCCGGGTTCCTGCAGCCCGTGTTCCGGCTGCCCGAGGCGCATGTGCACCACGTCGGATGGCTGATGCCGGCCGCGATCGGCGTCGCGCTGGCGGGGATCGCCGTGGCGGCGTTCCTCTACACGCTCTACGCGGACGTGCCGGCCCGCCTGAAGGAGCGGCTGGGCGGCGTCTACCGCGTGCTCGATGCCAAATACGGCTTCGACAGGGCCTATGACGCGTTCGCGAGCCGCGTGGTCGTCGGTGGCAGCGAGACGCTGCTGTGGAAGGGGATCGACACCTCGGTGATCGATCGCGCGGTGAACGGCGCAGGGGAGGTGACGGCCGCCGTGTCGCGGCGGGTGCGCCTCCTGCAGTCGGGCGTCGTGCGCGGCTACGCGCTGGTCATCCTGATGGGAACGGTGGCCATCCTGGGCTACCTGATGTGGCCGCGATGAGGGGCGCGCTCCTGACGGTGCTGGTCTTCGCGCCGGTGGCCGGCGCCCTCCTGATCGCGCTGCTGCCCCGCGGGGCGGTGCGCGCGCAGAAGATGCTGGGCCTGGGCGTGACCAGCGTGGTCTTCCTGCTGTCGCTGCTGCTGGTGCGCGACTTCCGCACCGAGCCCGGGATGCAGTTCGAGGTGATGCGTCCCTGGCTGCCGTCCGTCGGGATCTCGTACCACGTGGGCGTCGACGGCATCAGCATGTGGCTGGTGATGCTGACGACCTTCCTGACGCCGATCGCGCTGCTCGGCTCCTGGTCGTCGATCACGGACCGCGTCCGCGAGTTCAACGTCTTCATGCTGCTGCTGGAAGCGGGCATGGTCGGCGTGTTCGTCTCGCTGGACCTGTTCCTCTTCTACATCTTCTGGGAGGCGATGCTGATCCCGATGTACTTCCTGATCGGGATCTGGGGCCACGAGCGGCGCATCTACGCCGCGGTGAAGTTCTTCCTCTACACCATGGCCGGCAGCGTGCTGATGCTGGTCGCGTTCCTGGTGCTGTACAGGGCCGCCGGCCTCAACACCTTCGACATCGTGGCCCTCACGCGCGCCCGCGTGGACCCCGCGCTCCAGATGTGGCTGTTCGCCGCGTTCGCCCTTGCCTTCGCCATCAAGGTGCCGATGTGGCCCTTCCACACCTGGCTGCCCGACGCACACGTGGAGGCGCCCACCGCGGGCTCCGTGATCCTGGCCGGCGTCCTCCTGAAGATGGGCGGCTACGGCTTCCTGCGGCTGGCGTTCCCGCTCTTCCCGGAGGCGGCCGCGCGCTTCGCGCCCTGGATCGGGCTGCTGGCGGTGATCGGGATCGTCTACGGCGCGCTGGTGTCGCTGGTGCAGCCGGACCTCAAGAAGCTGGTGGCCTACTCGTCGGTGTCGCACCTGGGCTTCGTCATGCTGGGCATCGCCTCCTTCACGACCACGGCCGTGACGGGTGCGATCTACCAGATGCTCAACCACGGGATCTCGACGGGCGCCCTGTTCCTGATGGTCGGCATGCTCTACGACCGGCGGCACACGCGCCAGATCGCCGCTTTCGGCGGGCTCAAGGCGGTCATGCCCTGGTTCGCGGCCGTGTTCCTGATGGTCACGCTCTCCTCGATCGCGGTGCCCGGCTTCAACGGGTTCGTGGGCGAGTTCCTGATCCTGCTCGGGTCCTTCGGGCGCACCCTCACCGGCGGATGGAGCACCGCGCTCGTCTGCGTCGCCGTGAGCGGCGTGATCCTGGCCGCGGCCTACATGTTGTGGATGGTGCAGCGGGTGTTCTACGGCGAGGTGACCGATCCGCACAACGCGTCGCTGCCGGACCTCGACCTGCGCGAGGGCGTGGTGCTGGTGCCGCTGGTGGTGCTCGCCCTCGTCATGGGCGTGCTCAGCCCGTACTTCACGAGCCGGATCGAGCCGGCGGTGGCGTCGCTGGTGGTGAACGTCCACGGCCGCCAGTTCGTGCAGCCGGTCGCGGCCGACGCCGGTGCGCCGAGTGAGCGCGGACGATGACGCCGCCCGTGGTCGACGTGCTGCCGGCGATCCCGGCGCTGATCCTCGCCGTCACGGGCCTGGCCGTCCTGCTGGCGCAGGCGTTCACGCCGCGCGGCCAGGCGGCGCCTGGCGCGCCCTTCTCGCTGGCCGGGCTGCTGGCCGCCCTCGTCGCCGTCTACCTGCTGGCCGCACGGGGCGGGGGAGACCTCGGTGGCACCTACGTCGTCGACGCGTTCTCGCTGTACTTCCACGCGCTGATCATCGGCGTGGGCCTCGTCGTCGTGCTGCTGTCGCCCTCCTACCTGCGCGCCACCGGCATCGACCGCGGCGAGTACTACACGCTGGTGCTCTTCTCGCTGGTGGGGATGCTGGGGCTCGTCTCCTGCCGCGAGCTGGTCTCGCTGTTCGTGTCGCTCGAGGTGATGTCGGTGGCGCTGTACGCGCTGGCCGGGCTGCACCGGGCCCGCCCCGAGAGCCAGGAGGCCGCACTCAAGTACTTCATCACCGGCGCGTTCTCGTCGGGCTTCCTCCTGTACGGGATCGCGCTGCTGTACGGCGCGAGCGGGAGCACCTCGCTCGTCGCCGTCGGCGCGGCGCTGCGGACGCCGGGGCCCGCGACGGCGGCCCTGGCGACCATGGGCACCGGCCTGCTGCTGGTGGGGTTCGGGTTCAAGGTCGCGAGCGTGCCCTTCCACATGTGGGCGCCCGACGTGTACGAGGGAGCGCCCACGACCATCACCGCGCTCATGTCGGCCGGCGTCAAGGCCGCGGCGTTCGGGGCGCTGCTGCGCGTGTTCGGGCAGGCGCTGCCGGCCCTGGCCGCGAGCTGGCAGCCGGCGGTGGCGGCACTGGCCGTCGTCACGATGGTGGTCGGGAACCTGGGCGCGCTCGCGCAGTCGAACCTCAAGCGGATGCTCGCGTACTCGTCCGTGGCGCACGCGGGCTACCTGCTGGCGGCGGTCGTGGCCGCGCCCGGGATCGGCGTCGAGGCGGTGCTGTTCTACCTGGTGGCCTACGCGGCCGTGAACCTGGGCGGGTTCGGCGCGCTGGCGGCGCTGGCGCGGCAGGGGCGCGAGCCGTTGTCGCTCGACGACGTGGCGGGCCTCGCATCGCGGCGCCCCGCGCTGGCCGCCGCGCTGGCCGTGTACCTGATCTCGCTGACGGGCGTGCCCGTGTCGGCCGGGTTCGTCGGCAAGTTCTTCCTGTTCCGGGCGGCAGTGAACGCGGGCTGGACCTCGCTGGCGGTGATCGGCGTGCTGATGAGCGTGGTCTCGGCCTACTACTACCTGCGCGTCGTGGTGGCGATGTACATGCGCGAACCGCTGGGCGAGGACGCCTGGGCTCCGGTGCCGCCGTCGGCGGGACTGGCGCTCGGCCTCTCGGCGGCGGTCGTGCTGGCGCTCGGCGTCCATCCGGAGCCCGTGCTCACCTGGGCTCGCCTGGCGGCCCGATCGCTGCTCTAGGGTGGTCGGAGGACAAGTGACCGGTTCCGGTTCCGACAAGCGGGCCAACAAGCGCGTCAGCTATCCCTGCGAGGTCGAGTGCTCGGGAGTGGGCGTCGGCATGAGCCCGCTCAACCCGAGGATCAGCGACCTGAGCGTGACCGGCGCCTTCGTGGACTCGGTGGTGACCCTTCCGACCGGCACCAAGGTGCGGCTCAAGTTCTCGCTGCCCTCGCTGGTGGTGAACTGCATGGGCGAGGTGGTGCACGACATGCCGCAGTTCGGCATGGGCGTCCGCTTCATCGACCTCACGCCGGAGCAGAAGATCGCGATCGAGGAGGTCGTCGCGAACGGCTGATCGGCGCTCCGCTCACCCCATGACCGGCCTCGCCGCCACCTGCCTGCGCCTTGCTCGAACACGCGCCGATCGGCGTACAAGGTTGCGTGCGCACCACTCGACATGTTCCGGAACATGTTGAGTGGTCGCGACTCAACCGGCCACGCGGCCGGTTTGGTCAGTACTCCGGGAGCGACTCCATCACCCGCGGGTCGACCGCCACGCCCTGCAGGTAGACCGCCCAGTGAACGTGGGTCCCGGACGCGATGCCGGTCTCCCCGGCGATGCCGATCGGCGTGCGGCCGACGAGGCTCTGGCCCTCCACCACCTCGATCCGCTCGAGGTGGAAGAAGGCGCTGATCACGCCCAGGCCGTGGTCGAGCAGCAGCGTGCCGCCGGTCAGCGGGTTCTGTCGCGCCAGCAGGACGGTGCCGGCCGCCGGCGCCTGCACCAGCGTGCCCGGGGCGACCGGGTAGTCCATGCCGCGGTGGTACTCGCCGTAGATCGCGTCGGACATCGATTCGATGGGCGAGCCGCCGACGTAGGTGGTGGGCGCGCCGTAGCTGTACTCAGGGGGCGAGTCGACCGGCGGCTTGAACGGGCCGGTCCACTGCTGTGACGGCGTCACCGTCCGCAGCAGCAGCTGCACCTGCCGGCCGTCGCGCTCGACGCCAGGCTGGAGCACCAGGGCCCGCTTCGGCTCGGGGATCACCACGCTGCGCGCCGGATAGGCGCGGGGCTGGACCGTGACCGGGACGGGGATGCGCCGTCGGCCGCGGCGGGTGCGGATCTCGATGCCCATCATGTGCTCGCCCGCGGACAGCGTGGCCGGGATCGGCACCAGGGCCCGCGATCCCCGGCGGGTGGGGAACATCGGCACGCGCCGGCCGTCGAAGACCGCCGTCAGGTAGCCGCCCACCGGCCGCCGCGACGTGACGTGCACCACGAAGAGCCCGCCCGGGAACGCGAGCCGGGGGTCGGCCTGCACGGTGATGCCCGCGGACTGGCGCACGACCGCCTGCGCGTCGGCGGGTCTCGGCGTCGAGAGCAGGAAGGGGATGAGGATGAAGCCGAGCCGACGCATCGTCCGCTGGAATGATGCCACAGCGGCGGCGACGGCCGTGCGCGAAAAGACGTGGAAAGAAATCCGGCGCCGCCCCTCGTGGAGCGGCGCCGACGGGATGAACGGTCGTGTATGAATCCCTGCGGGTTCCTGGTGGCGCCCAGCCGTGTCGACGCGGAGTGTAGGTGCCGAAGCCGCGGCGCGCGCCACCCGAACGGGTGAAGTCGCGAGAGATTTCCCTCTCGCCGGAGTGAACGGAAGAACGGGCCTGGCGCCGGGGGGTGCGCTAGGAGCGCAGGACGCGGAGGAGCGCGTCGCGCAGCTCGTCCTGCTCGCCGGGCAGCACGGTGCGCAGGTCCAGCACGAGGCGCCCGTCCGCCACGCGCGCCACCACCGGCGGCTCGCCCGCGCGCAGCGCGGCGGCCAGCTCGTCGGGCGACCGGCGGCCGTGGCGGATGGTGACGAGGGCCGTCGGCAGCTCGACGGTCGGGAGCGCGCCGCCTCCGACCGCGGACGCGCCGGCGACCACGGCCACGTCGACCTCGGCGCGGAGCGACGCCGCCAGCGCCTCGGCGCGCGCGCGCACGGCGGGCTCGTCCTCGTGCAGCATCCGCAGCACGGGCAGCGTGGCCGCGGCGCGCCCCTTCTCGTGCTCGTCCAGGACGGCGTCGAGCGCGGCCAGCGTCATCTTGTCGACGCGCAGGGCGCGATACAGGGGGTTGCGCCGCATGGCGTCGACGCTCGCGCGCTGCCCGGCGACGAGGCCCGCCTGCGGCCCGCCCATCAGCTTGTCGCCGCTCCAGGTGACCACGTCGACTCCGTCCGCCAGCGCCTCGCCGACGGTCGGCTCGCCCGCCAGGGCGGACGGGAGCCTCTCCATCAGCCCGCTGCCCAGGTCCTCGACCAGCGGGACGCCGGACCGCCGCGCGAGGTCGGCCAGCTCGCGGCGGGTCGGCGCGTCGGTGAAGCCGACGATGCGGTAGTTGCTGGGATGGACCTTGAGGATGAGGCCCGTCTGCGGGCCGAGGGCCTCCTCGAAGTCGGCCAGCCGCGTACGGTTCGTCGTGCCGACCTCGCGCAGCCGCGCGCCGCCCTTGGCCAGCACGTCCGGCACCCGGAAGGAGCCGCCGATCTCCACCAGCTCGCCCCGGCTGACCAGCGCCTCGCGCCCCTCGCCGAACGTGTTGACGGCCAGCAGGACCGCGGCCGCGTTGTTGTTGACGACCGCGACCGCCGGCGCGCCCAGCAGCCGCTGCAGGCGGGTCTCGGCGTGAGCCTCGCGCTGGCCGCGCCCTCCCTGGGGCAGGTCGTACTCCAGGTTCGCGTAGGACGACGCCACCGCGGCGACCCGCTCCGCCGCGGACGGCGGCAGGGGAGCGCGTCCGAGGTTCGTGTGGATGATGACCCCGGTGGCGTTGATCACGCGGACCAGCGACGGCGCCGTGCTGGTCCGCAGCCGCTCGGCGACCTGCTGCGGCAGCGCCTGCAGCTCCGCCGCCAGGCCGTCACCACTCGCGCGCGACGAGACGCGGATCTCCTCCAGCCGCGCGCGCACGTGGCGCAGGACGAGGGCGCGGCCGTGGCTGCGCAGGAGGTCGTTCATGGCGGGAGCGCGCAGCACCTCGTCGACGGAGGGCACCTGGCGGCGCGGGTCGACCTCGGCCGATGGCATCCGTTCCTCTTCGCGCGGCGCGCCCACCTGCCCACTATAGGCCAGGCTCGGACGGGCACGCCGGCGCGGATCCTCGAAACGATCGTTGACGATCCGGGGAGCGATGCCCTATTCTCGCCGCAATGTCACGGGAGCGCGCCCAGACGTACGCGGACCGGCTCCCGCCCCTCGTCCCCCGGCAGGAAGACGACATCTCCCATCTCTCGGACGAGATGGCCGACGTGCTCTATCCGGGCCGCCGGCCCCGCCCCTTCCGCATGGGCGTGGCCTTCGACGCGTTCACGGGCCCGGACTACGAGCGCGCGTGCGCGCTGGCGCGGCGCTCTCCCGAGTACCGCGAGCGCGAGGCGGCCGGCGTGCGGGTGCACGAGGCGGCGTGGGGAGTCGAGGGCGCGCGCGACCTGCGCGAGCTGTTCCAGCTGGTCGGGGCCCGTCCCGGCACCGAGGTGCTGATGGACCGGCGGCGGGTGCCCTACGCGCGCGAGATCTGGCTGCCCCTTTTCTGGCTCTTCGTCACCTCGTAGAGGCGCTGCCCGTGGCCCTGGAAGAAGACCTGACCCAGCTGGAAACGTCCATCCGCCAGCTCCAGATCGAGTGGGAGAAGTTCTTCGGAGGCGTCGAGCGCAAGCCGCCCACCGACCTCAAGGCCCGCGTCGAGGCCATGGTGCGCAAGCACGCCAACGCCGAGATCCGCAACAACACCGAGCGCTTCCGCTACCAGAACCTGACGGCCCGCTACAACACGCTCAACGAGCTGTGGATGAAGAAGCTGCGCGCGCTGGAGGAGGGGCGACCCATGGGCCTGCACGGCTCCAAGATCCCGCACGCGCCGCCGCCACCTCCTCCGCCCCCGCCGCAGGCGCGCCGGCCCAGCGAGTACCGCGTACGCCAGCCGGACAGCGAGACCGAGGTGGTGCGCCAGCTGTTCGACCAGTACCAGCAGGCGCGCGCGCAATCCGGGGAGGGAGCCGTGAAGTTCGAGAGCTTCCAGAAGGTCATCGCGCAGCAGGCCTCGCGCATCCTCTCGGAGAAGGGGGGGCAGGCCGTCGAGTTCCGGGTCGAGACCAAGGACGGCAAGGTGAGCCTCAAGGCCAAGGCGGTCAAGTAGGATGCGCCGGCTGCGTGCGGCCCTGGCGCTGGCGGCGGCCGGCGCGCTGCTGCCGGACCTGGCGGGCGCCTGGCCCGCGACGCTGGTGGAGAGCATCGCGCGCGACGCGCGGCGGCTGGTGCCCCGTTCGCTCGGCGTGCTGATGTCCGAGCGCGAGAAGCAGATCTTCGAGGCGTCGCAGCGCTTGCCGCCCGAGCTCACGCAGGCGCTCACGGCGGACCTGGTGCGGGGCGAGCTGCAGCCGGCGACGCTGGCCGTCCTCGACGCGCACACGCAGGAGGCGGTGGCGCTGCTGCGCGAGCAGAAGGTGAGCGAGGGGGTCGTGAAGCTGGGCGCGCTCCTGCGCATCCCCGCCGACCTGTCCGACCCGGTCCTGTCGGTGGGCTCCGAGGGCTATCCCGCCGGCGTGACCAACGAGTACTACTCCTACGTGAACCTGAACCTCAAGAAGATCCCGGTGGTGATCGAGAACAAGGGCGCGCTGCGCATGAGCCGCAAGGACCTCCCGGCGTACTGGCAGGGCCTGCTGGGCCGCAGCCGCAGCCAATCGCCGGTGATCCGCACCGAGCTGTTCCAGCGCGGCCGCCTCATCGACCACCGCACGGTCGACTTCCGCAACCCCGTGTTCGGCGTCGCGTCCCTCTCGTACTCGCGCGCGGTCAACGCCATCGCGGCCACCTGGCTCGCGGTGTGGCGGGACGTCCGGGGCGATGTCACGCGCATGGTGACCCCGACACCTGTCAAACCCCGCGACCCGCGCGACCCGTGGGTGCCGCTCGGGATGGTGGCGACGCCGACGCCGGTCCCTTCCCCGGAGGTCAGGAACCCATGACCGCACGCCGCGCGATCCTCTCCGTGTACCGCAAGGACGGCATCGTGGAGCTGGCGCGCGGCCTCAAGTCGCGCGGCTTCGAGATCGTCTCCACCGGCGGCACCGCGGAGGAGCTGCGCCGCGCCGGGATCAAGGTGACGGGGATCTCGGACGTGACGAAGTTCCCCGAGATCCTGGACGGCCGCGTGAAGACGCTGCACCCCGCCATCCATGGCGGGATCCTGGCGCGGCGGGACCAGCCGTCCCACGTGGCCTCGCTGTCGGAGCACCAGATCACCCCGATCGAGGTGGTGGTCGTGAACCTCTACCCGTTCGAGGACAAGGTGGCCAAGGG
Source organism: Vicinamibacteria bacterium (assembly GCA_025923995.1). GTDB lineage: Bacteria > Acidobacteriota > Vicinamibacteria > Fen-336 > Fen-336 > JAICEW01. The sequence continues at coordinate 22,404 of JAICEW010000043.1, forward strand.
CGCGCCGTTCGCGGACGCGCTCGAGAGCGTCGACATCGGCGGGCCCACCATGGTGCGCGCGGCGGCCAAGAACTTCCGCCACGTCACCGTCGTCGTGGACCCGGCCGACTACTCCGTGCTGCTCGAGCAGCTCGACCGGGAGAAGGGCATCGACGCCGCCACCCGCCTGTACTTCGCGCAGAAGGCGTTCCGCCACACCGCGCGGTACGAGGCGGCCATCGCCGGCTACTTCGCGCAGGTGGAGGAGAAGCAGGGCGACTACGCGGTGGCGGAGACGGACGACGTCTTCCCGTATCGCCTGTCGCTCGCTTTCGAGAAGGTCCAGGACCTCCGCTACGGGGAGAACCCCCACCAGCGCGCCGCCTTCTACAGCGACCTGGGCTCGACGCTCTACTCCGTGGCGGCCGCGCGCAAGCTGCAGGGCAAGGAGCTCTCGTTCAACAACATCCTCGACCTGGACGCGGCCTGGCGGCTGGCCACCGAGCTGACGGACACCGCCTGCGTGATCATCAAGCACACCAACCCGTGCGGGACCGGGCTGGGCGTCGACACGCTGGAGGCCTATCGGCGCGCGTGGGAGTGCGATCCCGTCTCCGCGTTCGGCGGCATCCTGGCCTTCAACCGCCGTGTGGACGGGCCGACCGCGCGCAAGCTGGCCGAGGTGTTCGTGGAGGCGGTGATCGCCCCCGGCTACGACGCGGAGGCGAAAGAAGCGCTGGCGGGCAAGAAGAACCTGCGCGTGATGGACATGGACACGACCGCCATCCACAAGGTCACGGGCTTCGACCTGCGCCGGGTGATGGGCGGCGTGCTGGCGCAGGAGTGGGACCTCCACCGGCTGGACGTGTCCAAATGCGAGGCGGTCTCCAAGCGCAAGCCGACGGACCAGGAGTGGCGCGCGCTGTCGCTCGCGTGGACCGTCTGCAAGCACGTGAAGTCGAACGCGATCGTGTACGCGAACGAGCACCAGACGGTGGGCGTCGGCGCCGGCCAGATGAGCCGGGTCGACTCCGCGCGCATCGCGGCCATGAAGGCGAAGCTGTCGCTCGCGGGCACCGCCGCCGCGTCCGACGCCTTCTTCCCCTTCCGCGACGGCGTCGACGAGATCGCGAAGGCGGGCGCGACCGCGGTCATCCAGCCGGGCGGGTCCGTGAAGGACGAGGAGGTCATCGCCGCCGCCGACGAGCACAAGCTGGCGATGGTCTTCACGGGCGTTCGGCACTTCCGGCATTGAGCAGGGGGGCGCTGCGTCGCGCCCCCCTGACCCCCCTCGCTACGCCGACGTGAAGTCGGCTCCGCTCGTGTCCGTGGTTCGAGCAGTCAGTACCGGCTCGCGCACAGGCTCGTCGGCGCTCCCATCGGGCGGTTCACGCGCCGCTTCGGGTACGCCATTCGCGCGCTTCTTGTGGCGCCGTCGACGAATCTCCGGGTCGGGTTGAGTGGCGATCACTCAACACGTTCCGGAACGTGTTGAGTGCCCGCGACTCAGCCGGCCGCGCGGCCGACTGGTACGGCTCGCTCAGCGAAACGTGGACGTCGCGTACTGCCACGCGAAGCGGGGCGCGGCGCGGACGAGCCTGCGCTTGAGCCCCCCGTATCCCTGGTCGCCCAGCACCAGGTCGGTCAGGACCTCGCGGATGGCGCGGCTGCGGGAGGCGAAGCGGATCATCCGCCGGGTGAAGCCGGGCGCGTAGAACCGCGCGTGCAGGCGCGCGGCCGTCAGCAGCTCGCGGCCGAAGTCGGCGAGCGCGCGCTCGGGATACCGGCCGAGCGCGCCCTCGCGCAGCGCGTCCGCCAGGACGCAGGCCGAGCGCAGCGCGTAGTAGATCCCCTCGCCGGTCACGGGGTCGGCCAGCGCGGCCGCGTCGCCTACGAGCGCCCAGCGCTCGCCGGCGATCTCGCCGATCGACGCGGGGTCGGTGCTGGGGGAGGGGATCGTGTGCGCGTAGGGCTGCGCGTCCTCGTCGGACAGCGCGGGGTAGGAGCGCGCGACCAGGTCGCGCAGGCGACCGATCAGCTCACGCGTGGGCAGGGCCTGCAGCGGCGCGCAGATGCCGACGCCGACGTGGTCGGGCCGTGGGAAGAGCCACAGGTATCCCGCCAGCCCGGGGACGAAGCGCACGGTCATGGTCGCGGTGCCCGGCGCGAACCAGCCGGCGGCCATGGTGAGCCGCGCCGGGGGCGTCGCGCCCAGGAACGTGCGTCGCACCAGGCTGCCCGCTCCGTCCGCGCCCACGATGAGGTCGAACCGCTCCTCGCGCCCGGCCGCGGTGCGCAGCGCGCCGCCGCCGTCGACCTGCGTCACGCGCTCCGCGACGTGCGTGGCCCCCGCCTCCACCGCGCGACGGAGCAGCCACGCGTCGACGTCGCGCCGAGCGCCGATCGCGACCGGCCGCGGGAGCGGCATGTCCACCTGCTCGCCGTGGCCCGACTCGAAGCGGCAGGCGTCGACCCACCGCACGGGCAGCGGGTCGCTCGCGGGCGCGGCCGGCAGCAGCTGCAGCGCCTTCAGGGTCAGCCCGCCGCCGCAGGGCTTCTCGCGCGGGTGCGACGCGTCGAACAGCGTGGGGGAGGCGGCGCCGTCCCTCGCCAGGCGCCAGGCCAGCAGCGAGCCCGCGGGGCCCGCGCCGACCACGGCGACCTTCACGACGGGAGCTCGGCCTCGAGTGCGGTCAGCAGCTCGTCGGGGTTGGCGGTGGCGGTGCCGAGCTTGCCGACCACGACGCCCGCCGCGAAGTTGGCGAGGACCGCGGCCTCGGGCAGGCCGGCGCCGGCCGCCAGCGCGAGCGCCAGCGTGCCCACGACGGTGTCGCCCGCGCCCGTGACGTCGAACACCTCGCGCGCGGCCGTGGGGATGTGCAGCGGCTTGGCGCCCTTCGCGAAGAGGCTCATGCCGTGCTCGCCGCGGGTGATGAGCGCGGCGGCGCAGTCGAGCCGCTTCAGGATCTTCTCGCCCGCCTCACGCAGGTCCGCCTCGCCGCGGATCCGCACGCCCGTGGCCTGCTCGGCTTCCCCCTGGTTCGGGGTCACCACGGACACGCCGCGATAGCGCTCGAAGTGCCGGACCTTGGGGTCGACCAGGAGGGGCACGTCCTGGCGCGCGGCCAGCCCGCGCAGCGACTTCATCACGCGCGCGGTGACCACGCCCTTCTGGTAGTCGGACACCACGACCGCGCGGCAGGAGGGAAGCGCGTCGCGCAGGCGCTCCAGCAGCGCGTCCTCGATCTCGGGCGGCAGGTCCTCCGCCCGCTCGCGGTCCGCGCGCACCACCTGCTGGTGGTGGGCGACGATGCGCGTCTTGATCGTGGTCGGCCGGCCCGACTCGGCCAGGGCCAGCGCGTCCTCCACGCCGGACTGCACGAGGGAGTGGCGGATCTTGTCGCCCGCGACGTCGCGCCCGATGACGCCGGCCAGGACGGCCTCCCCGCCCAGCGCGTTCACGTTGTTGGCCACGTTGCCCGCGCCGCCCAGGTGGAAGCTCTGATGCGTGACCTCGACCACCGGCACCGGCGCCTCCGGCGAGATGCGCGCGACGCGCCCCCACAGGAACTCGTCGAGCATCACGTCGCCCACGACCAGGATGCGCGCGCCGCGGAAGCCGGAGACGAGCCGCTTCGCGCGCGCCGCCTTGAAGGCCCTCACGCCGTCGCTCCGGCGGGTGCGGGCAGCGGCTCCGGCCCGGGCGCGGACTCGCCGCGCTCCGCCCGCAGCGCGTAGGGAAGCGCGCACACCAGCAGCAGGAGCATCAGGATCTCGGAATCGCCGAAATTGTACTCGAACAGTCCGGCCGTCATGAGGCCCGCCAGCAGGGCCAGCGCCGCCACCGCGGTCCACGCGCGCCCTCGCCGGACCTCGCGATAGGCGTCGCCCATCGCGGCCGCCACCCACCACAGCCACCAGGCCAGGCACGGGAGCCCGCGCTCGGCCGCGATCTGCAGCACGTTGTTGTGCAGGTGCGGCGTCGCGGGGTTGGGGGCGCCGGGCCAGCGGTAGGCGGGGTAGTTGGACTCCACCATGCGCGGCCCCTGTCCGAACACGGGACGGTCGTTGACCATGTCGATGCCGGCCTGCCACATGAAGTAGCGGTCGCGGCTGCTGGCGTCGGTCAGGGTCAGCCGCTCCATCACCGCGGCCGGGCGGAGCACGAGGACGAGCGCGACGGCCGCGGCCAGGGCCCACAGCAGCCGGGGCGCGCGCAGCAGCGCGATCACCGTCAGGCCGGCGAGCGTCCCCAGCCACGCGTTGCGCGTGCGCGAGATGAGCAGCGCCCAGGAGGCGAGCGACAGCCCGAGGACGGCCAGGGTGACGCGCGTCGAGAGGCCGGGCCACTCGCCGCGGGCCAGGAACAGGTGCACGGCGGCGGCCGCCAGCAGCGCCACGAAGAGGCGCTCGGCCGTCACCGCCGCCACGTCGGCGGCCGCGAGGGCCGTCAGCACCACCAGCCCCCCGCCCAGGACGCCCACCCGCCGCAGGTCGGCGCGGCTCGGCGGAACGAGCTCGCCTTCGAAGAAGAGCAGCCGCGCCGCGGCCAGCACGACCGTGGCCAGCAGCAGCCCCGAGGCCGTCATGTAGTGGCCCAGGAAGCCGCGCGGCCGCTGGTTGATCGTGTCGAAGCCCAGGAAGTAGTACTGGAGGATCGAGCCCGCGGCCAGCACCAGCCCCCCCAGCAGCGCCGCGTCCATGATGCGCTCGCGGGCCTGCCGGTCCGCCTGCGAGTCGACCGCGAGGTAGAGCACGAGGAAGAGCACCAGCTTCTTGGCGCTCTCCTGCGAGACGAGCGGCTCCTGCGAGAAGGCGGCGGACAGCAGCGTCCAGACGCAGAAGGCCAGGGTGGGCCCGTCCAGGGGCAGCCGCGGGATGCGCGTCTGCCGGCGCAGCAGCCGGACCGCGAAGACGAGGGCCGCGGCCGCGAAGAGGACCTGCGCCGCGAAGATGGACACCGAGCACGTCGCCGCCAGGGCCGCGACGAGCGCGCCCTGCGCCCGCTCGAGCCTCACGCCTCGACGATCGCTTCCTCCGGGAGCATGATCGGGATGTCCTCGCGCACCGGGTAGACCCGCCGGCATTGGCCGCAGCGGAGACCGGTCCCTTCCTTCACCAGCTCCACGGGCGTCTTGCAGACGGGGCAGGCCAGGATCTCGAGCAGGTCTGGATGGATCGCCATGGGGGGAGTCTAGCAGCGAGCGCCTTGCGCGAGTCAACCGACGAAGAGCGCGCGGGCGCGGTGGAAACGGAACGGACCCTCTGGCGCCGCCGCCTGGAGTAGCATCCGCGTCGCCGTACCCGCCGCACACGACACGGTCTCTCCCGAAGACAACCTGTCGGTCCCGCTTCCCTCGAGGAGCGGGACCCGTCTGCCGGCAAGGATTGGAGGAGAAGATGCGCGTGCAGTTCGTGGCCAAGGAGAACGGACCGGAGCGGCTGGTGTGTGACGCGGAGATCCTGTTCGGCGAGGACGCCGGGCCGCTCTCCGGGATGAAGCTGGTGGGCTTCTCGCTGTGGCGCACCGCGGACGGCGACGTCTACGTGACGTTCCCCTCGCGCGCGTTCGGCGTGGGGAACGAGCGCAAGTACTACGACTACCTCCGCTCGGCCGAGGCCGCGTCGGGCGAGGTGAAGCGCGTCAAGGACTGGATCCTCGACGAGTACCGCGCCAGCCGGGCGGCGTGACCGGTTCGACGACCGGCCGAGACCGCCGTCCCTTCTGAGGATGGCGGTTTCGGATTTCGCGCCCCGCATGTGAGAATCGCCGAGGGGAAGCGGGTGCCGATGAAGACGAGCGCGTGGATGGTCCTCCTGCTGGCGACCTCGCCGGCCATGGCCGCGGACCGAACGGACCGGTCGGCGGCCTACTACGAGTTCAGCCTGGGCCAGCAGGCCCGGCTGGCCGGACGCCTCGAGGAGGCGCTCGAGCACTACCGCAAGGCGCAGCAGGCCGATCCCGGCTCGTCCGACCTGCACGTCGAGATGGCGCGC
>JAICEW010000044.1 GCA_025923995.1 Vicinamibacteria bacterium
AGGACCCTCTGGCGATGAGCGAGTCGAGAAACGCGATGACCAAGGCCGACCTGATCAACATCGTGGCCAAGAGGCTGGACATCACCCAGGTCCAGTCGGGGATCATCGTCGAGGCCGCGCTCAAGAGCATCGTGAGCGCCCTCCAGGCCGGGTCCGAGGTCGAGATCCGGGGTTTCGGCAGCTTCCGCTTCCGAAACCGCGCGCCCCGCAAGGGACGCAACCCCAAGACCGGCGAGAAGGTGGACGTCCCGCCCAAGAAGATCCCGTACTTCAAGATGGGCAAGGAATTGAAGGCCCTCCTCAACGGCAAGACCACGCCGGAGGGAGCCCTTGCCAACCCGTCGCCGGAGTCCTGACGCCCCACCCACCGCTTTCCCGCGGCCGCTCGCAGAGGAGCGGTAGAATCGGCGTATCTCTGCCATGAAACTGCAGGGCAGCCTGGCCGAGCGGGACTTCGCCGAGCTCATCCACGACCTCCACCGCCTGCGATGGACGGGCGTCCTCACGCTCACCCAGATGGGCATCGGCAAGAGCGTGCTGGTCCAGGAGGGGCGCCTCGTGTTCGCGTCCTCCTCCAGCCCCGACGACCGGCTGGGGGAGCTGCTCCTGCGGCGCGGGCGCCTCTCGCTGCGCCAGTTCGCCGACGCCGGCCGCGCCATCGGTCCCGGCAAGCGCCTGGGCACGGTGCTCGTCGAGCAGGGAATCCTCACCCCCAAGGACCTCATCAAGATGGTGGTCGAGCACACCCAGGAGATCATCTACGGCGCGTTCCAGTGGACCGAGGGGCAGTACCGCCTGCAGGCGGGGCTCGACTCGTCCGAGGCCATCACGCTCAAGATCAGCACGCCCGACCTGATCCTGGAGGGCATCCGCCGCGTCGAGGCGTGGAGCCGCGTGGATCGGGCGGTGGGCGGCCTGGCCGCGCGCTACGAGCGGCACCCGGACTACGAGGACGTGCTGAAGTCGATGACGCTCTCCTTCGAGAAGCTCTCGCTCCTCACGACGCTGAACGAGGCCACCGACGTCGAGACCATCTGCCGCGAGTCCACGCTGTCCGACTTCGAGACCTGCCGGGCGCTGTGGGCCTTCCGCGTGATCGGCGTGGTGCGCCGCCTGGACGCCCCGCCCAAGGCCCTCCCGGAGATGCTGGACGAGGGACTCGACATGGTCCTGCCCCAGGAGTCCGAATGAACGAACGGGCGCAGCGGCAGGGGGAGCGCATCCAGCCGTTCCTCGCGCCCTGCCGCGTCATCGACGGCGGCCGGCGCTTCGCCGGCCACCTCATCGAGCTCAGCCGCGAAGGCGGCCGGGTCGCCTGCAAGGCCGCGCCGCCCGCGCAGGGCGCGTCGGTCGTGCTGGAGGTCCGCTTCGGCAAGGTGGCCGGGCGCACGCGCCTCCCCGCGCAGGTCCGCTGGTCGGGCCCCCAGCCCGACCCGCAGGACGGGCACGTGTTCGGCGTGACGTTCGTCGCGGCCGACGAAGCGGCGCTCGCGGTCGACGCGGCCCTCGCCGAGTTCCGGCGCCGCGCCGCCGCCATCTAGGAGGCCACGGCGAGCGTGGAGAGCGGCGGCGGCTGGAATCGGCGACCCTGGCAGGAAGGACCGGAGGTGAACGGCTTGGAGGAGGGGGGCTGGCTGGCACTCACGGACGACGAGCTGCTCTTCCGCATCGAGGCGCTCGGGACACCGCACGGACAGGACGCGCGCCTGCTCGAGGTGGTGCGCAGCGACAGGCACTTCTTCATCCGCCAGGAGGCCGCCAAGAAGATCGAGGACACGCACCGGCTCAAGGAGCACTCCACCGACCGCCACATCGGCCAGATCCTCGTCCGCGTCATGACGCGGGCGGAGGACATCGCGTACCTGGAGCGCCTGGTCGCGGAGAGCCGGCACATCGAGGTGCGCAAGGCCGCCGAGGCGCAGCTGAAGCTGCTGCTCGACCAGCGCAACCGCTGACGAGGCTCCAGGCCGCCGCTCAGGCGGCGCGCGCGCTCCTCATCGCAGCGCCAGCGTGAGGCCGTCCAGCAGGCGCGGCGCCCAGGCCGGCCGCCGTCGCGGAGCGGCCAGCAGCCGCTCGTAGAACCGCTCGACGCGCTCGGCCTCGCGCGGCAGGCACGCCACCTCCAGCACGCGGCGCCGGCCCGCCTCCGCCAGCGACCGCCGCAGCGTCGCGTCGGCCAGCAGGCGCACCAACGCGTCCGCGACCCTCGGCGCTTCCAGGTCGCACAGCAGGACGTGCTCTCCGTCCGCGACGACCTCCGCGTACCACGGCAGCCGTCCCAGCAGCGACGGCGTGCCGCACGCCATCGCCTCGAACAGGGACTGGGGGAGCCCGTCCGAGAACGGCAGGTTCACCGAGACCTCGGCCAGCGAGTAGAACGCCGGCATGTCCCGATGCTCGATACGCCCGACGAACCGCACGCGCCCGGCGAGGTCGGGGCGCGACGCGCGCGCCACCAGCGTCTCCCGGTAGCCCGGGTCCGCGCGATGCTCGGACAGCAGCAGAAGCGCGCGCGGCTCGCGCGCGAGCAGGAGCGGGAAGGCCTCGAGGAGGAGGTGGATGTTGTAGAGCGGGCGCAGCAGGCGGGGGCTGAAGACGACGCGGTCGTCCGCCCGCAGGCCCAGCCGCGCGCGCAGCGCCTCCGCCTCCTCCCGCCGCGGGTGGAACAGGCCGGGGTCGACGCCCCAGCGGACCGTCTCGACCTTCGACTCGAATGGACCGAACGCCGCGATCTGCGGGCGCAGCGCCTCCGACTTGGCGAGGATGAGGTCCGCTTCCTCCAGCAGGCGCCGCGTCGCGCGGTGCTCGAGCCGGGCCAGGCCGCCCAGGTGCTGCTCCGGCTGGACGTCGCCGCCCATGACGGTCACGACCAGCGGGTGCACGCCGGACACGAGGGCCATCGTGCTGAGCTTGTTGCCCGCGTAGTGCACGTGGAGGACGTCGGGCCGGAACGACCAGATGTCCCGCAGGAAGCCCCGGGCGGAGAGCGCGGCCGATACGGGGTTGCCGGGCAGCGGCCGCGTGCGCACCTCGAGGCCGGGCGCGTCGAGGACCTCGCCGGCGGTCACGAGGCGGACCAGGTGCCCGCGCGCGGCCAGCGCCGCGCCGCGCACGAGCGCGTGCACCGTGCGCCCGTTGCCGACGACCGCGATCCTCATCCTCCCGCGGGCGTGGGCAGCGGGCGGCGCCGGTACCGCTCGAACCAGTACGGCCGGGCGGGCAGCGCGCGCAGCGGGTGCGTCGCGTCGGCGCGGCGGCGGGCCCGCAGGTACAGCTCGGTGTACTCGATCGTCCGCGTCACCTCGGGGAAGCCCAGCTCGTGCAGCCACGACTCGACCGTCTCGTGCTCGTACGTGTCGTTGATGAGCGGCGAGAAGGTGTCGAACGACTGATGGGTGTCCCGGCCGGCGCGCAGGACGCGCAGGGCGCGCGCCTTCCAGGAGAAGGGCAGGGGCGCCAGGCCGTAGCGCAGCGTGGCCAGGGCCAGCCGCTTGGTGAAGTCGAGCGAGCGCGAGCCGTAGAGATAGAGGAACAGCAGCCCGTCGTCGGCGACGAGCGGTGCCACGCCCCGGAGCGCGCGATGCGTGTCGCCCGTGTGGTGGAGGACGCCGAACGAGAAGACGAGGTCGAAGCGACGCGCGCGCAGGTCGGAGGGCAGGTCGAGCAGGTCCACCTGCCGCGTCGTGAGCCGCCCCTCGGCCACGGCGTCGGGCGCCAGCTCGCGCATGCCCGCCTCGACCGCTTGCAGCGCGTGCGCGCTCGCGTCCACCGCCAGCACGCGGCAGCCCAGGCGCAGCAGGCCCAGGGTCCACCGCCCGATGCCGCAGCCCGCGTCCAGCACCGTGCGGCCGCGGAACCAGCCGCGCTCCACGCACAGCAGCTCCTCGACCAGGACGCGGTCCACGTTCTCGCGGAACCAGGGATCGGAGAGCATGGCGTCGCCCTCGCGCAGGCAGCCCCACTGGTGGTCGAAGCTGGCGAGGGTCTGGTGTCTGCGGAGTCGTTCGAGCATCTTCAGTCCTGGCCTCGAGTCGTCGTGAAGTGCCTGGCATCCGCCGGCCCCGGCGAGCGCAGGACGATCCATTCGCGGTTGCGGAGCGCCACGGCGGACCCGGCGGCGGCATACGAGTCGGCCAGGGCCTCCGCCGCGTCGGACGTCCGGAGCCGGAAGGCCAGCCACTGCACCTGCTGGCTCTCGATCATCGCCTGCGCGTCGGCGTCGTGCGCGAGGATCGACCGGTACGCCCGCAGCATCGTCTCGGCGCTCACCGGGTCCTGGCTGGCGTACAGGCCGCTGCGGTGGTTCACGAAGCTCGTGAAGGCCACGAAGGGAGTCAGCCGGCGGAGGTCGGACTCCGGCACGAAGATCCGCGTGTGCGAATGGTCGGGCAGCGCGGCGATGAAGTCCACGACGGCGCGCGTCGAGCTCGTCAGGCCTCCGTCGAAGCGCTGGCCCGAGTGCAGCGCGGTGTAGGCCAGGCAGGCGGTGCCGCCCGTCGCGGCGGCGAGGGCGGTGGCGCGGAGGGCCCGGGCGGGCAGGGCCGCGTCGAGGACGCGCCAGGCGTACAGCAGCAGCAGGGCGAAGCTGACGAACTGGATCCAGGCGACGCGGCCGAGGTCCCGAGTCATCGTCATGACCAGCGAGGCGGCGAACACGAGCGCGGCCGCGAGGAGCAGGTCGCGCGAGCCCGGCGCGGCGCAGGCGCGGCGCCTGAGTGCCAGGCCGGCCGGCAACAGCAGCAGCAGGACCGTCGCCGGCACCACCACCCCCAGGTACAAGACGGTCGCGGCCGGGCTCCGCCACATCTGCGGGAGGAACTTCAGGTTCCAGTGGGTCGCGAAGGTCACGACCCAGTCGCGCAGGATCGAGAGGCCCACCGTCCAGGGGATCAGCTCGCCGCCGCGCGAGAAGTACGCGGGCAGGACGGAGCGGATCGTCCAGATGTGGACGACGGTCCATGCAGAGGGCACCGCCACCGCGAGCGCTCCCAGGCCCACGCCCCGCCACGAAAGCCGGCGCTCGCGAAGGAGGCGGGGGAGCAGCGCCAGCAGGACGCCGGCCGCCGCCAGCCCCTGGTACCAGTTGAGGTTCGCGGCCAGGCCGATCAGCAGCAGCGCGAGCGTCCAGTCGAGAAGGGCGCCCGCGCGCAGGAACCGCCAGAGCAGCGCCAGCCCGGCGAACAGGAGGATCAGCGACACGTTCACGGGGTTGGCGAGCAGCAGGTAGCGGCCGGTGGGCGCGAACAGCACGAGCCCGAGCGAGAGCGCGGCCGCGGCGGCCCGCTCGCTGTCCTCGAGCGCCTCGCGGGCGAGGAAATAGAACGCGCCGAACACGCCGACGACGTTGATCGCGCTGGCCAGGCGGACGAGGAGGAACGCGTCGATTCCCGACCAGGCCTTGACGCGTCCCCAGAGGAAGTGGAACAGCCCCGGATAGATCGTGAGCGTGCCCGAGAACGCGCAGGTGAAGTACTCGCCCTCGCTCGAGCGCTGGATGCGCGACGCGTGGTAGGCGACGTCCGGCGAGTAGAAGGCGAACGGGCCCTGCCAGAGCAGGACGGCCGCGCTGGCCACGAGGACGAGCGCGAGCGACAGGCGGGCGAGGCGGCCGCGCAGCATCACGGATGCGACGCGTCCGTCCGCGATCGGGCGTAGTCGCCCTTCCTGCGCACGACGTCGGACATGAAGGACCCGCGGAGCGCGCGCGCCGCGTACTCCAGCAGCTCCCTGCGCCGGCCCCACGCCACGCCCAGGGTGCGCGGCCGCAGGAACCACGGCGACGTGAAGCGCAGGTAGCCCTCGAGGCCCAGCATGGGCAGCATCCAGAACAGCGACTCGCGCCCCTCGCAGCCGGGTTCCACGCGGGCACGGAACTTGGCCCCGATCTGGAGGTTGCTCCAGCCCCACGGCGACGAGACCGCCTCGGCGAGCGTGGACATCGCCAGCCGGTACGCGAGCGGCACGTCCGTGGACGTCGCGAACGCCGCCTCCTCGACCCGCTCGAAGCGCAGCGCGGCCAGGTCGAGCCGCACGCCGCCCGGAGCATCCGCGAAGACGAAGAGCGCGGGCGGGATGCGCTTGCGCAGCACGGTCGGGATGAGGCTCCGGAGCCCCGCCAGGAAGCCGGCCAGCTGGCGCTCGAGGCCGGACCACTCGACGGGCGCCGGCGCGACCGCGCCCTCGTCCGTCAGCGCCTGCTCGTAGCGCTCGCGGCTCGACGGCGCGCGCGTGACCCGGCCGGCCTCGATCGAGTCCCCCGGGTACAGCACGGTCAGCGGCGACGTGCTGCGCGCGGACAGCCGCTCCAGCGTGGTCGCGTGCGCGTTCATGAAGAGGTTGTCCGCGTGGCAGAAGCGCACGAAGCTCGCGAAGGGCACCATGTGGCGCGGCCGCAGCGCGCGCGCGTAGCCGTCGAAGCGCTCGACCAGGTCCGTCTCGTCGCCGTCGGGCCGTGCCGGCTCGTACGCATACGGCAGCGCCTGGGCCACCGAGAACTGCGCGAACACGTAGTCGACCTGCGGGAACCGCTCCGCCAGCGCCTGGAGCGTCCGGCCGCGCACCGGGCAGTCGTTCAGGTTCACGAGCGTCTCGTCCGCCTGGATCACGAGCAGCGAGTCGTTGAAGCGGAACTGCTGGCAGGACACCCGGACGCCCGCGAGGGCGAGCGAGCCGCCGGGAGCGATCTCCTTCACGTTCCGGAACCCGATCGCACGCAGCGCGTCCCGCATCACAGGGAAGATCAGCTTCGGAACGAGCACCGCGACGTCCGCGCCGGTGGCCGGCAGCAGGCTCTTGAGCGTCGGCACGTGGAAGTGATCGGGATGCGCGTGGCTCAGGTAGATCGCGTCCAGGCCCGCGAGGTCGGGGAGGGAGGCGGGCGGCGGGCTCAGCTCCCATGCGTCGCCGTAGATGCGTCCCTGGTACCACGGATCGCTGAGGATCCGGACGCCGCGGCTCTCGACGAGGAGCGAAGCGTGGGAGACGAGGGTGATCTTCACGCCGCAGGCATTGTACGCGACGCCTGGCGGCGCCGGCCCGCGCGCGCCTTGGTATCATGCCCGGGACTCCCGAATGCGCCTGCTCTTCGACATCAACCATCCCGTCCAGGCGCACCTCTTCCGGCCGGTCATCGAAGCGTGCCAGGCCCGCGGGCACGAATCGCGGGTGGTGGCCCGCGACAAGGACGTGACGCTGGAGCTGCTGGACTCCTTCCGCATCCCCTACGAGGTGCTCGCCCCGCCCGGCCGCGGGCGCTTGGGGTTCCTGCGCGAGCTCGTCCAGCGCGAGGCGAGGATGACCGCCCGGGCCCGCCGCTTCCGGCCGCACGTGATCATCGGCACCAGCGCGCACGCGGCGCGCGTCGCGCGGCTCTGCCGCGGCCTCTCCATCGTCATCTCCGACGACGACGCCGCGGCGGTCCCCGTCTTCCGCTGGCTCGCGTACCCGCTCGCCTCCCTGGTCGTGACGCCGCGCTGCCTCGAGCACGAGCGCCACGGCGCGCGCCACCGCGTGTACCCCGGCTACCAGCAGCTGTTCTACCTGCACCCCGACCGCTTCCGTCCCGACCCGGCGATACGCGCCGAGCTGGGCATCGGTGGCGAGCCCTACGGGCTCCTGCGCCTGAGCGCGCTCACCGCACACCACGACCGGGGCGTCCGCGGCCTCGACCTCGACGCCGTCCAGCGCATCCGCGACTGGGCGGCCGGGCGCTTCCGGCTCTACCTGTCGAGCGAGAGGCCCGTTCCCCCTGCGCTCGAGTCCCTGCGCGCGCGAGTGCCCGCCCACAGGCTGCACGACCTGCTGGCCCAGGCGTCCTTCCTCGTGGGGGACAGCCAGAGCATGACGGCCGAGGCGGCCGTGCTGGGCGTGCCCGCGTTCCGCCTCAACGATTTCGTGGGCCGGATCAGCTACCTGCGTGAGCTGGAGTCCTACGGGCTCGCGTTCGGCTACAAGCCGGGGGAGGAGGAGCGCCTGCGTGCCGACCTGGCCCGGACGATGGACGCGCCCGATCGCGCGCTGGTGTTCGCGCAGCGGCGGCAGCGCATGCTGGCCGAGCAGGGCGATCCCCTCCCCTGGCTGCTGGACCTGATCGAGACGACGGGAGCGCGCGCCGCGTGAACGCCTTCGGCGTCGACGTGAGCGGGCTGGACGTCGCGGCCTTCCTGGCGCAGGCCCGCCTGCTGGCGGCGCTGGCCGGCCTGGTGTGGATCGCGCTCGTGCTGCGCGCGCGCCGCCCGGCGGTCGTCCTCGTCGGCGCCATGGCGGCCAGCGCTCTCGCATGGCTCGTGTCGACCTGGCCGCTGCAGCGGATCTACGCGCTGGGCCCCAGCGCCGACCGCATCACGAACCTGGCCTGGTGCACCATGGTGGCGGCGGGCGCGCCTCCCCTGCAGACGTCGCAGGTGGGGCAGCTGCACTTCGAGCCGCTGTGGGGCCTGCTCGTCGCCGCGCTCAGCGGCTTCGACGCGGACCGCGTCCTCGCGCTGTACCCGTTCCTCCCCCTGCCGATGGCGATCGCGTTCCCGGCCGCCCTCTACGTCGGGCTCAGGCCCGCGGAGCCGGGCGAGGGCTGGTCGCCGTGGGAGCGCGCGGCCGCCGCGCTGGCGGGCACGCTGCTCATCTCCGCGCCCTTCGACTACATGACGACGTACCGCGTGCCGTGGGCGCTCATGTTCCTGCTGAAGCCGAACCACTCGCTGGCGCTCGTCCTGTTCCCGCTGTTCCTGTACGCCTTCGTCCGCGTGCGCGGCTGGCGGAGCCGCATCGCCGTGGGGCTGTTCCTGCACCTGGTGGCCTGGACGTTCGTGCTGCACATGGCCTACATCGCGATCGGGCTCGCGGTCTACGCCGCCTGGACGCTCGTCGCGGGCCGCGGCGACGGGCGCCGCGCCGTCGTCGACGTCGCGACCGTGATCGGCGTGAACGCCCTGATCGTGAGCCCGTACCTGGTGATGCTCCTCGTCGGCTATCCCTTCCTGCAGCCGGTGGCCATCCAGCAGATCGCGACGGCGTCGCCGCACCTGCTGGAGACGACGTTCCGACTGGGCCCGATCTTCCCGCTGGGCGTCTGGGGCGTGGTGGTCGCGCACCGGCGCGGCGACCGGCTGGGCCGCGTGTGGAGCGGGCAGGTGGTGGGCGCCTACCTCATCTGGGTCGGCTACCTGGTGCTGAGCGCGATGCACCAGGCGCGCGAGCGGGACGAGATCGCGTTCTGGATCCGGATCCTCATGGCCGTCTCGGCCGCCGTCGGCGCGTGGGACCTGGCCGCGCGCGTGGGCGCGCGCTGGCGCGGGACGCGCGCGACGCCCGCGTGGCGCGCGGCCGCCCTCATGGCGATGGCGCTTCCGTGGTGCCTGCCGTGCTGGTGGGACCCGGCCCGCATGGACGTGCTCTTCCCCGGCTCGCTGCCGCCGCTGCCGCGGCGCATCGTCGAGCCGACCGACTACATCCGCCTCCACGCCCCGCCGCGCGCCGCCGTGGCGTCCGATCCGGACTACTCGCGCTGGATCGCCGCGCTGGGCGGCAGGCAGGTCCTCCGCGACAGGCACATGCACCTGACCGCCGACCAGCCGGACCGGGAGCGCGTCCTCGACACGCTGCTGCGCGAGGCGGACGGGGCGAGCGTGGCGGCCGCCGCGGCCCGCTATCGGATCGGGTACCTCGTGGTCACCCCGGCGCTGCTCGCGATGCACCCGGGCGTCACGCTCGAGGACCTGGGCTCGCGGCCGCACTGGGAGCGCGTCCTCGTGACCGGTGAGGAGGGCGGCGGGGACCCGATCGTCGTGTTGCGGCTGGCGGCGCCGACGCGCGGATGACGCTCCGTCCCGGCGTGCTCCTGGGGCTGCCGGAAGGAGTCCCCGACCCGCTGCTCCATCTGGCGGCGATGCGGTACGTCCTCTGCGGCCTGGCGCTCGGCTGGGCGCTCGTCGTCCTGAAGGCCAGGCGGGCGTGGTGGCCGGCCGCGGGCGCGCTCTGGGTCCTGGCGGCCGTCGGCTTCTGGACGTTCGCGCTCGGTCGGCCCTACGGCCTGCTCGAGGACCGCGAGCTCACGGCGCGCGCGGCCCGCATCGCGGTGGTCGCGAACGCGGGCGGACCCGAGGACCTGCTCGCGGGCGAGAACCTGCCCCCGTCCGCCTGGACGTGGGCGGCCGCGCGGGGCGTGCCGCCGCGGCTGCTCCAGTCGCTGCCCACCTTCCTCCCGCTCCTCGCGCTGCCCGTGCTGGGACTCATGGGATACCTGCTGTGGGGCCGCCGGCGGATCGCGCCCCTGGCCGCGATCCTCTGGCTCGCGTTCGCGACGGGCGAGCTGGAGACGCTCCGCGGCGTCGGGCTCGCGGGCGGGTTGTGGCGGCGGCCGGAGGCGGCGCTCGTCCTGCCCGTCCTCGTCGCGGCGGCGCTCGCGCTCTCGCGCCTGCGCGCCGCGTCCCGCGCCTGGCCGCTCATCGCACTGGCGCTCGCCGCCGGGGCGGCGGCGCTGCCGGTGGAGCCGCCCCGCCTGCCGATCCCGGACATCCTCCTGCTCGCATCGATGGACCAGGGCGCCTGGCTCTTCCTGGGCGCGTACGGGCTCGTGCGACGGGGCGACCCCGCGGCGCGCGCCCTCACGGCGGCGGGAGCGGGCCTGCTCGTGGCGCACGCCTGCGGCGGGCCGATCGACGTGGTCGGCGCGCACGCGCTGTACCGGCTCGGGCTGCTGCTCGGCGCCGCCCCGGTCGTGGCGGACCTCTGCCACCGCGCGGGTGCCTGGATCGCCGCCCGCGGCCCGCGCCTGCGGCACCTCGATCCCTCCGCGGCCGGGGCCAGCGCCCTGGTCGCCCTGCTCGTCCCCGGCTCGTTCCTGGCCTGGTGGGATCCGACGAAGACGGACGCGATCGCCGGGGCCAGCGTGCCCGGCCTGGCCCGCGCGCTGTACGAGGTGACGGACTGGATCCGCCACGAGACGCCGCCCCACGCGGTCGTCCTGGCGAGCGAGGACTACGCGCCGGCGGTCGCCGCGCTGGGCGGCCGCCGCGTCCTGCGCGCCCCCACGCTGCTGCGGCCGGCCGACGAGTGGCGTCGCATCCGCGCGCAATCGGCGGTGCTCGAGGGCCGCGACCCGCAGAAGCACGTCGCGCGGTACGGCGTCACCTTCGTGTTGATCGCGCCGAGCGAGTTCGCCGAGCACGGGCTCACCACTCCCGACGACCTCGGCGCGCTCGACCGCTTCCGCCTGCGCTACCGGCACGCGGAGGGCTACCTCGTGTACGAGATCGTGCCGTAGGCGGGCGCCGATCCGCCTCCGGACGCGTTCACGAAGTACGGCTCACCACGCCACACCCCGCCGCGTCTGCTTGTAGAATGCGTGACTCATGTTCGAGAACCGACGCGTGGCCGTGGTGGTGCCGGCCTTCAACGAGGAGAAGCTCATCGCCCGCGTGCTGGACACCATGCCCGTGTTCGTGGACCGCGTGATCGTCGTGAACGACGCGTCCACCGACGGCACGGCCGAGGCGCTGGCGGCCGCGCAGGTCCGGATGGGCGGGCGCCTCCGCGTCGTGCACCACGGACGGAACGGCGGAGTCGGCGCGGCCATCATCACGGGCTATCGCCTGGCGGTGGAGGAGGCGCAGGGCAACGACCTGGTCGTGGTGATGGCGGGCGACGCGCAGATGGACCCCGGCGACCTCCCCCGCCTGCTGATGCCGCTCGTCAGGGACCAGGCGGACTACACGAAGGGCAACCGCCTGTTCACCGGCCAGGCCTGGAAGATCATCCCGCGCTACCGCTACCTGGGCAACGCGGTGCTGTCGCTGCTGACCAAGATCGCCTCGGGGTACTGGCACGTCGCGGACAGCCAGTCCGGCTACACCGCGATCACGATCGAGGCGCTGCGCGTGCTGCAGCTGGAGCGGCTCTACCCGCGCTACGGCTTCCCGAACCACCTGCTGGTCGAGCTCAACAACTACGACTTCCGCGTGCGCGACGTCCCCATCCGCCCCGTGTACAACGTGGGGGAGGTGTCCGGCATCCGCCTGCGCAAGGTGGTGCCCACGCTGAGCTGGCTGCTGGTCAAGTGCTACTTCTGGCGCATGAAGGAGAAGTACATCATCCGCGACTTCCATCCGCTCGTCTTCTTCCTGTCGCTGGGGCTGCTCCTGGTGACGCTCGGCTCGCTGCTCGGCGTGTACCTCGTCTACGTGCGCCTCAGCGTGGGCTCGCTCTCGCCCAACGCCGCCATCTTCGACGCCTTCTGCCTCATCATGGGCGCCCAGATGCTCTTCTTCGCCATGTGGATGGACATGGAGCACAACAAGACGCTCCGCTGACGTGGGACGCTCCCGGGCAACGATGGCGAGATCCTCCAAGAAGGCCGGCGAGACGCCGGGCGTGGCCCTGATCGGCTTCGGCTACTGGGGCCGCAACCTGGCGCGCAACCTCCATCAGCTGGGCGCCCTGCGCGTCGTCTGCGACAACCGGCCGCGCGCGCTGCGCGAGGCGCGTGCCGCCTACCCGGGCGTCGCCGCGGCCGGGCGCGTGGCGGCGGTGCTGGCGGACCAGCGCGTGTCGGCGGTCGCGATCGCCGCCCCCGCGGTGGAGCACCACCGGCTGACGCGGGAGGCGCTGCTGGCGGGCAAGGACGTGTTCGTGGAGAAGCCGCTCTCGCTGGAGCTGGCGCAGGCCCGGGAGCTGGTGGAGCTGGCGCGGGCGCGGCGGCGGGTGCTGATGGTGGGCCACCTGCTCGAGTACCATCCCGCGATCCTCAAGCTCAAGCAGCTGGTGGACGCGGGCGAGCTGGGCGAGCTGCACCACATCTACTCGAACCGCCTCAACCTGGGCAAGGTCCGGCGCGAGGAGAACATCCTGTGGAGCTTCGCGCCCCACGACATCTCGGTCATCCTGCGCCTGCTGGGCCGCATGCCCACCAGCGCGGCCACCACCGGCCAGCACTACCTGCAGCATCAGATCGCGGACGTGACCATGACGTGGCTCACCTTCCCCGGCCGCACGCGGGCGCACATCTTCGTGAGCTGGCTGCATCCCTACAAGGAGCAGCGCCTTGTGGTCGTGGGCAGCCGGCGGATGGCGGTGTTCGACGACGTGGCGACGGAAGGCAAGCTGAAGCTCTACGATCAGGGCATCGAGTGGAAGCAGGGCGAGGCGCCGGTCATCCGGCGGACGGCGGAGGCCACGCTGTTCTTCCCCGAGAACGAGCCGCTGCGTGAGGAGCTGCGCCACTTCCTCGACTGCGTGCGCTCGCGCCGCACGCCGCGGACCGACGGCCGCAACGGCCTGCGCGTGCTGCGCGTGCTCGACGCGTGCCAGAGATCCCTGGCGGCCGGCGGCCGGCCGGTGAAGGTCCAGTGATGGGCGAGCCCGACGTCTTCGTGCACGAGAGCAGCTACGTCGACCAGCCGGCGGAGATCGGCGCCGGGACGAAGATCTGGCACTTCTCGCACGTGATGAAGGACGCGGTGATCGGGCGCGGCTGCGTCATCGGCCAGAACGTGCTGGTGGCCTCGGGCGTGCGCATCGGCGACGGGTGCAAGATCCAGAACAACGTGAGCCTCTACACCGGCGTGGTGCTGGAGGACCACGTGTTCTGCGGGCCCTCGATCGTCTTCACCAACGTGTTCAACCCGCGCGCCGAGGTCGTGCGCAAGGACGAGTACCGCACGACGCTCGTGAAGCGCGGCGCCACCCTGGGCGCCAACGCCACCATCGTGTGCGGCGTGACGATCGGGGCCTACGCGTTCGTGGGGGCGGGGGCAGTGGTGACGCACGACGTCGCCGACTTCGCGCTCTGCTTCGGGAACCCGGCCCGCCAGGCGGGCTGGATGTGCCGCTGCGGCCTGGGGCTCGCCGAAGGCGCCCAGCCCGAATGCGGCGCCTGCGGCCGGCGCTACGAGCTGCACGCCGGGCTGCTCCGGGAGGCGTGAGCCCGGCCCGTTGACACCATCGGGGGCGGACCATAACCTGCGGCGCCGAGAACGACGATGAGCGACGACACGCCGAACCCGCCCGACTGCGTCCATCCCGAACACGCCCGCCTGCAGGCCACGGTCGTCGAGCTGCTGCGCGCGCAGGTGGAGGAGCTGCGCGCCTGCGGGCGCACGCAGACCGAGGAGATCCTCGAGCTGCGGCGCCTCGTCCGCGTGCGGGACGACATGCTCCAGCTGCAGGCGGAGGAGCTCGCGCGGCTGCGGCCTCGGGGGGCGGGCTGGATCGCGCGGCTGCTGCGCGGCGCGGGGAGGGCCTCGACCTAGATGGAATGGCCCCGCATCAGCATCGTGACCCCCTGCCTCAACGCGGCGGGCTACCTGGAGCAGGCGCTGGACTCGGTCCTGGGCCAGGGCTACCCCGAGCTGCAGTACGTCGTCGTCGACGGGGGCAGCACGGACGGGACGCTGGACGTCATCCGGCGGCACGAGCGTCACCTCGCCGCGTGGGTGAGCGAGCCCGATCGCGGGCACGCCGACGCGCTCAACAAGGGCTTCGCGCGGACGAGCGGCGCCGTGATGGGCTGGCTCAACGCCGACGACGTCCTGCACCGCGGCTCGCTCCGCCTCCTCGGCCGCCTGTTCGCCCGGTTCCCCGAGATGGAGTGGCTCACGGGGCAGGCGAGCCACATGGACGCGGCGGGATCGGTGCTGGCGGTGGGTCCCGCGCGCGAATGGTCCCGCCTCGCCTTCCTGTCCGGGGACTATCGCTGGATCCAGCAGGAGTCGACGTACTGGCGGCGCAGCCTCTGGGACCGGGCCGGCGGCCGGCTCTCGGAGTCGGTGGGGCTGGCCTGCGACTTCGAGCTGTGGGTCCGCTTCTTCCGGCACGCGCGGCTGCACTCGACCGAGGGCCTCATCGGCGCGTTCCGCTACCACCCGACGCAGGCCACGGCGACGCGCCTGGCCGACTACGAGCAGCAGGCGCACCGGGTGCGGATGGACGAGCTGGCCACGCTCCTCGAGGCGGGGCTGCCCCTGCGCGACGAGGCCCTGTGGGCCGCGGCCCCGGCGGTCCTCAAGTACGATTGGAGGACGCGCGACCTGCAGCCCCTCACGATCGAGCGGTCCTGATCGCCCAAGCCCTGGGTCCATGAGCGCGCCTCCTCCTCCCGGCAGCCACCTGCTCGTCCTGTCGCTCGACACCTACGGCGACCTCGTGCTGCGGCAGCCGCTCCTCCGCCAGCTCCTCGACGACGGGCAGCGGGTCACGCTCGTCGTCCGGCCCGGGTACCAGGACCTGGTGCCGTTCGTCGACCCGCGGCTCGGGCTCTTCGTCTCCGAGGTGAGCCCGATCGGCCAGCGCGAGGGACATGCGGAACGGGTCCAGTCCCTGCGCCAGGCGCTCGAGTCGCTCGCGCCGGACGTGGTCGTGTGCGCTCCGTTCAGCCGCACCGTGCTCGACGAGTTCCTGCTGCGGGGCTTCGACGGCGTGCGGAAGGTCGGTTTCCGCGGGCCCGACCTCCCGCGGCGGGCGGTCCTGCCTCCGCTGCTCACGGACGAGGTGGACGTCGCGGAGGACACGCCGGAGGCGACGAAGAACCAGGCGCTGCTGGCCGCCCTGTCGGCCGCGCCCGGTCCGCCGCCGCGGCCGCACCTGCAGGTC
Organism: Vicinamibacteria bacterium; assembly: GCA_025923995.1. Lineage (GTDB taxonomy): Bacteria > Acidobacteriota > Vicinamibacteria > Fen-336 > Fen-336 > JAICEW01. The sequence goes on from JAICEW010000044.1 coordinate 15,583, forward strand.
GGCGAGGCGCACCATGCCGACGCGCGCGAGGCGCTGGCCGCGGTCGGCCTCACGCCCGGCGCCTTCGCGGTGGGCTGTCCCGCGGGGACGGTCACGACCCTCGCGAAGGAATGGCCGGCGGAGGAGTTCGCGTCCGTGGTCGGCCACCTGCGCGAGCGGCACCGGCTCACGGTGCTCCTGGTCGGGGTGGAGGCGGAGGAGCCGCACCTGCGCCGCGTCGCCGCGCTGGCGGAGGCGCGGGGCGCGAAGGCGCCCCTGTGGATCGGCTCGCCGGGCCGCATCGGGACGCTGCTGGGCCTGCTGGCGCAGAGCCGGCTCTACGTCGGGAGCGACAGCGGTCCGATGCACTTCGCCGCCGCGCTCGACGTTCCCGTGGTGGCGCGCTTCGGCGGCGGCCACTGGCCGCGGTTCCTTCCGGAGGCGCGGCGCGGCTTCGTCGCCACGCAGGAGCTGCCGTGCTTCGGCTGCGGCTGGGACTGCTGGATGGAAACGCCCGCGTGCATCCGGTCGGTCGCCTCCGCCACCATCGAGCGGGGGATCGACCAGGTGCTCGGCGGCGCCGAGGGACGCACGGTCGACAGGGGGAGTCCGCTGCCGGCCGCCGAGGCTGCGACGATCCAGCTGGGCGCGGCCGTGCACCGCGAGCTCGTCCATCAGCGCCGGCGGTCGGGGGCCCTGGCCGGAATCGTCCAGGAGCTGGAGTACGGCCTGGCCAGCAGCGAGGCCGACCGGGCCGCGCGCCTCGAGGTCATCCAGGAGATGTCCGCGCGCCTGCTCCGCCGCGAGGCCGAGGTGGGCGAGCTCGCGGCCCGCCTGGCGGGCAGCGAAGCGGACCGGGCCGCCCGCCTCGAGGTGATCCACCAGATGGCGCGGCAGGTGGGCGAGCAGCGGGTGCACATCGACGCGCTCTCGCGCGACCTGCGTCATCTCTCCACCGTCAACGGCGCCCTTCGGGTCATGGGCGGAGCGGGGCTGCGGACGCTGGGCCTCTACGACCTCGCGTATCGCCACCGGCGCGGCCTGAACCGGCTGGTGGCCCCGTTCCTCCCCGCGGCCCGGACGCAGCCCGCCCCGGCCGCGGGCCCGCCCGAGCCGACGGCGCCGCCCGCGGTCCAGGCGCCGCTGGCGCGGCCGACGCTGCTGGAGGCGTTCGTGGAGGCGCGCAGCCTGCCCGGCGACGCGGAGGACCTGGCGCTCGAGCGCCTGCACCTCCTGGGCGCGTCGGCGCGCCGCGTGCTGTGTCTCGGTGGGGCGCCCAGGGCGCTGCAGCACGCCTTCATGATCGCGAGCGGCGGGGCGGAAGTGACCCTGCCGGGCACGAGCCTGCACCCGCGGCTCGCCATCCCCGGCCTGGTCGCGGACGAGCGCGACCTCGGCACGTGGATGGCCGCCACCGGCCGCACGACGCTCGCCGACTTCGATGCGCTGGTGGTCGACGCCTCCTGCGGCGCGGACGAGCGCGCGCTCCTGGCCGGCCGCGTCGCGCCCGGCGCGGCGGTCCTGCTCACGGGCCCGCACGCGGACGACGTCGCGGCCGAGGTGCCCGGCCTCGCGCGCCTGGCCAGCGTGCCGCCCGCGTGGGCCGACCCGGCGCCCGACGAGGCGTACCGTTCGCAGAAGCCGTGGTCGGCCGCTCCGCCGCTGCGGGCCACGCTGCCCGAGCGCCTGCCGTCGGGGCGGCCGTGGCCCCGCATCACGGTCGTGACCGTGAGCTTCAACCACGCCGCGTTCCTGGAGGAGACGATCCTGTCCGTCCTCAACCAGGACTACCCGGACCTCGAGTACATCGTGGTCGACGGGGGCTCGACCGACGGCACGGCCGCCATCCTCGACCGCTACCGCGACCGACTCGCGTGGTGCGTGAGCGAGCCGGACCGCGGCCAGTCGCACGCGCTCAACAAGGGGTTCGCGCGCTCCACCGGGCAGGTGCTGGCCTGGCTCAACAGCGACGACCGCTATCCCGCGGGGGCGCTGTGGCGCGCCGCGCTCGCGCTCGACGCCTGGGAGGCCGACGTCGTCGCGGGGGGCTGCGGGCTGACGCAGGACCACGGCGACGAGGTCCTGCGTGTGCATCACTCGGCGCTGCCGGTCGGCCGGCGCGTGCCCCTGCCGCTGGAGCGGCTGCTGGACCTCGACGGCTCCTGGATCCCGGGCGACTTCTTCTACCAGCCCGAGGTGTTCTGGACGCGCGGGATCTGGGAGCGCAGCGGCGGCCGCGTGGCGGAGGAGCTCTACTACAGCATGGACTACGAGCTCTGGGTCCGCTTCGCGGCCCACGGCGCGCGCATCGTCCACGTGCCCGACCTGCTCGCGGTCTACCGCATGCACGCCGCCCAGAAGACGAGCGGCGCCGAGCTGCCGTACCTGCCCGAGCTGCGCAAGCTGGCGGCCGGCCTCAAGGCCTCGCTGGCGGGAGCGGCCCGCTGATGCGCGCGGTCTTCCTCAACGACGTCGGCTTCCAGTTCGGCGCCGGCACCGCGCACCTGAGGCAGATCCAGGGCTTCCTGCGCGCCGGCCACGAGGTGGCGGCGCTGTGCTGCTACCAGGGCGCGGAGGAGGAGCGCGCCGCGTTCACGCCGGCGCCGCCTCCCGGGTGGCTGGGGCTGCGCGAGTTCCGCGACCTGCACTGGGAGAACGAGCCGGCCGACGACGAGATCGTCAGGCGGCTGGTGGAGGCGGCCCGGCGGCTCGAGCCCGACGTCGTGGTCGTCGGCAACCTCCACACCGCGCGCTGGCCGGTGTCGGTGGTGGGCGGGCTGCGCGAGGCCGGGATGCGCGTCGTGGTGTTCATGCACGACGCCTACTACGTCTCGGGACGGTGCGCCTACGCGGGCGACTGCCGGCTGTTCGAGACCGGCTGCGACGAGACCTGCCCGACCGCGGACGAGTACCCCCGGCTGGAGCCGTCCCGCATCGCCGGCGCCTGGAGGGAGCGGCGGCAGATGTTCTGCGGTCACGACGAGGTCGCGGTGGCCGCCAACAGCGAGTGGACGATCGGCCTGGCGCGGCGCAGCCTGGCCGGCGTCGGCCGCACCGCGGTGCTCTACTACGGGCTCGACGAGCGGCTGTTCCGGCCCATCGACCGCTCCCTCGCGCGCCGGCTGCTGGGCGTGCCGCAGGACAGGTTCGTCGTCGTCGCCGGCGCGGTGAGCCTGCTGGACCAGCGCAAGGGCGGGCACCTGCTCCGCCGCGTGATCGCGTCGCTCGGGAGCGACGTGCACTTCCTGCTCTTCGGGCACGCGCCTTCCGACCTCGCGGGCGTACAGGCCACGGGATTCGTGCGAGACTTCCGCCGGATGCCGCTGGTCTACGGCGCCGCGGACCTGTTCCTGGGCACCTCGCTCGAAGAAGCCTTCGGCCAGACCTTGAGCGAGGCCTCGGCGTGCGGCGTGCCCATCGTGGCCTTCCGTGCGGGCGGGGTGCCCGAGATCGCGCGCGACGGCCTGAACGCGCGCCTGGTCGACCCATCCGACGTGGACGGCATGGTGCGCGAGGTCGTGCGCCTCCGCCGCGATCCGGAGCAGCGCGGCGAGCTGGGCCGGGCGGGGCGGTCGCTGGTGGAGGCCGAGTTCACGCTGGAGCGGCAGGCGGACCGGTGGACGCGGTTCCTGGAGGGATGGCCGAAGCACCAGGGGGTGGAAGGATCATGAAGGCAGCGCCGACACCGGACATCGCGTACCACGAGCGCCATCCCGTCGGGGAAGTCGCGCGCCCCAGCTGGAGCGCCAACCCCGGGTACGTGAACGACGGCCACCGGACCGTGTACGACGAGACGAAGGACATCCCCGGCTGGCAGATGCCCGCCGACGCCCACAAGCTCTACGAGATGGCGTACTTCGCCGGCGACGTCATCCTCGACCTGGGCGCGTTCGGCGGCCGGTCGGCGGTGGTCGAGCTGAAGGGCGCGCTGGGCAACCCGGCGCGGACGACGCGGCCGCAGGTCTACTCCCTGGACGTCGTGCGCTCCTGCATCCACCGCAGTCACGAGTCGGTGAAGGCGTTCGGGCTGGATGCCTGGGTCCTCCTGTTCCTGGGCGGGGTCGAGACGTTCTTCGAGGCCTTCGACGTGAGCCCCTCCATGGTCTTCATCGACGCCGACCACGTCTACGAGGGCGTGCGCAAGGACATGGACGTGCTCTCGAAGGTCCTGGCGCCCGGGGTGCCCGTCCTGTGCCACGACTACCTGAACCCGGAGAACGATACCGGCGAGTACGGCGTGCGGCGCGCGGCCACGGAGTGGGAGGAGTCGGGCTTCGTGCGGTACATGGGCGCCTTCGGCTGCTCCGGCTTCTTCGTGACGACCGACCGCTGCCAGGGGCGCGTGCGCGGCCTGTCCGACGACGTGTTCGCCGTACGGCGCGACGCCTGTCTCGTGGCCTGTGGCCTGGCTCCGTCCGCACCCGCGCCGGACGGCGCCTGGCACGTGAGGGTCGACAACCTGGAGCGGGAGCTCGCGTCCATCCAGTCCTCGCGGAGCTACAGGCTGGCGCGGACGATCGCGCGGCTCTCGCGTCCCGTCCGCAGGGCCGTCAACCGCGTCGCCGCCCTCACGGGCGGCCCGCGGCCCTGACGTCCCTTCACCGATCCCCGAGTCCGGGAACGATTTCGAACCGCTCGACCAGCCACGAGACGTCCCGCTCGTCGTCCGACAGGCCCCGCTGCCGATGGTTGAGGGACACGCTGCAGCGGATCTCGACCGCCAGGTAGGCCCCGGGCCGCTCGCGCGTGAGGCGCCCGAGGGGGAAGCGGATGCGGAAGCGCCCCGGCGCGAGCTCGTACCGCCGGAGCGCCGGCCCGCCGGGATGCGACACCTCCAGTACGGGCGCCTGGCCCAGGTCGGGCAGGGTGCCGTCGATCTCGAGCCGCGGCCGCGCCGGATCGAACCGCACGAGCACGCGCATCATGGGCCCGACCCACCGGTCGCTCCACCACGTCTCGTTCAAGGGAAGGTGGTCCGGCAGCTCGGGCGACACGGCGACGGGCGCTCCCGTGTCACGCACGAAGAGATGGCCTCCGTAGTCGGCGTCCACGACGGGCCGCCATCCCGAGTCGGGCCGGCGCAGCGTGGTGAGGTGGGGTCGGAGGTCGATCCCGGTCCACCAGCGGTCCCCGCTGCGCTGAGGCTCGGCGTCCAGGTACGCGTACTGCGACTCGCCCCAGAACAGCACCGCCTCGGTGCGGCCATCGGCCGCGGCGGGCGGAAGGGTGTCGCGGTCCATCCGCAACGCCCGGACGTGGCGATCGAGTCGCGGCCCGAACAGCGGGTAACGCGCCTCGCCGGGGTGCTTGGCGCCGATCGCGATGTGCGAGACCCGAGGTCGAATGGCCTCCAGGATGCGGAGGATGCTCTCCTGGTTCGGGATGCCGATGCCCAGCCGGCGCACCCGGTCGCCGTCGGCGAACGCGTAGGGCCCGAGCAAGAGCTTGCGCTCGTTGTACGCGGTGCAGACGAACAGGGCGCTCGCGCAGGCGAGCGCCACGGCCGCGCTCCAGATGCCCGCGCCCCGCCTGCGGCTTAGGAGCAGGGGCGCGAACAGGGGCGCGACCAGCGCGACCGCCGTGATCAGGATCCGCCCGTGCCAGATCTGCCAGCGCAGCAGGGCGGCGACGGCGAGCAGGTAGCCCAGCCCCGCCGCCACCAGGGCCCGGTCGCGGGCGCCACGCCGGCAGGCGAGGACCACCGCGGGCAGCACGAGCAGGCCGAACACGGGTCCGAACACGGTCGTGTCCTCGTTGATCCGCACGGTCGGCGACGCCGGCCAGCGCGAGCCCGGGTGGTGGAGGTCGCGATCGGGAATCCGCTCCTGGACGCCCAGGACGGTGAAGGCGCGCCGCGACACGTCGTTGTGCAGCCCGGTCAGGCGGAGTCCCACCTCGCCGGGGGGCGCGACTCCCGTGGGGTCGAGCAGCCGGAACGAGAGCCGCATGAGGTTCGACCACACCACGCGTGGCTCGTGCCGCTCCAGCGCGACCAGGTCGCGAAACGGGCGGGGGCCGCCGGGGTGACCGTAGCGGCGAACGTTCTGCACGTAGAAGTACGCGCCCAGCAGTCCGATCGCGACGGCGCAGGCGGCGGCCATCCGCGCGAGCCGCCGGGCCAGGTCGCGGCGGTTCCCGGCCAGGCAGGCCAGCGCCCAGAGGGCGAGCCCGGGCAGCGCGAAGAGCGCGGTGGTCTTGGTGCCGACCGCCAGGCCGGCCGCCAGCGCGGCCAGGATCACGTGGGCCCCCGCCGGAGACGCTGCTTCGGCTTCCGCCACGAAGAAGCAGGCGCACAGCAGGAACGACGCCGTCAGGAGGTCGTTCTGCGTCGTCGAGGCCTGCAGCAGGACGCCGGGGAACGACATGAAGACGAGCCCCGCGAAGGCGGAGGCCGGTCGCGCGTGGCCGAGTCGCGCGGCGATGCCGAACACGGCCAGGCCGCTCGCGACCCACGCGAGCAGCTGCACGAGCCCCGCCGTCGCCTCCGCGGGCCACAGGGCCCACTGCCACAGGATCAGGATCTCGGAGTTGGCGGGAAACAGCGTCTCCCTCAGGTCCGGCGTGCTGTAGGCGTCGAGGCTGCCCTGCTGCAGGTAGGTCAGCGCGCGCGGCAGGTGGTACTGCAGGCTGTCGTAGTTGTTCGGCGGGACCGTGAGGACGAGGAAGAGCTGGGCGAGGAGGGCGCCGGCCATGGCCAGCGCCAGCGCCTGCACGACGCGTGGACGCCAGGAGCCGAACGAGGAGCGGAGCGCACGGGCGCGATCGCCCAGGCGCAGGCGCGGGGGCCGGCACCCGGCCGCGAGCAGGAGCAGCAGGAGGGTCACGTGGATCGCGAGCAACGCCCGCCCCGAGAGGGCGTGCGCCAGCGAGAGCGCCTCCACCGCCAGCACGACCTGGGCGGCAACGAGGACGAAGAGGGCGAGGAGGACCGACAGCGTCCGCTCGATGCGCAGGAGGCGGACCAGGATCAGCGACGTGAGGACGATCGCGCCGAGGCCGGCCGCATAGGCGGGCGGGCCGAGGAGGAAGGAGTTCACGACGGGAAGGGAGTCCCGATCATGGCGCGCGAGGGTAACCGAGAAGCCGTGCCGATGTCAGGCCGGATCTACAATGGGCGGCTCATGTCGGCGATCGCCCTGCCCTCCATCTCGCTCGTCACCCCCTCCTTCAACCAGGGCCGCTTCCTCGAGCAGGCGCTGCGCTCGATCCACGACCAGCGCTATCCCCGCCTCGAGCACGTGGTGATGGACGGGGGCTCGACCGACGACAGCCGGGCGATCCTCCAGCGTTTCGAGGGCCTCGCGTCCTGGACCAGCGAGCCCGACGGAGGGCAGTACGACGCGCTCGAGCGCGGGTTCGCGCGCACGACCGGCGAGGTGATGGGCTGGCTCAACGCGGACGACCTGCACACGCCGTGGACGCTCTGGGTGGTGGGCGAGGTGTTCGCGCGCTTCCCGCAGGTGGAGTGGCTCACCACCCTGTACCCGATCCTCTGGGACGCGAACGGCCGCGCGGTGCAGGTCGGCTACGGAGGCGGGTTCAACGCGAGGCGCTTCCGGCGCGGCCACAACCTGCCGGGCCGCGGGTGGTTCGCCGGCGGGTTCGTGCAGCAGGAGTCCACCTTCTGGCGGCGCTCGCTCTGGGAGCGCGCGGGCGCGCGGCTGGACACGAGCCTCTCGCTGGCGGGCGACTTCGAGCTGTGGGCCCGCTTCTTCGAGCACGCCCAGCTGTGGGCCGTGGCCGCGCCGCTGGCGGGGTTCCGCCGCCACGGCGACCAGAAGACCGCGCACGAGATGGACGGGTACCTGCGCGAGGCCGAGGGCGTCCTGCGCCGGCGCGGCTTCACCCCGCCCGGGGGCTTCCCGGCCTTCTTCCGGCGCAACCTCACGCGCGCGTTCGGGGCGCGGCCGCTGTTCCGCATCCCGCCCCGCGTGGGCCGCACGCTGACGCGCCTCAAGCTCGTGCAGCCCGCGCCGGTCTGCGTCTGGCGCGACGGCGGGTGGGAGCTGCGGACCGACTACGTGATCTGAGGGCGCCGCGTCAGCGCGGCCGCTCGCCGCAGAGGCGCTCCACGCCGAGGGGCTGCCCCTCGCCTCGCACGAAGAGCGCTCCCGACGGGCTGAGCGCCACCACGCCCCAGCGTGTCCCGGGCTCGACCAGCGCGCTCAGCGTCGGGCGCACGTCGACCATGTCGATCGTCGCCTGGTAGGCGCGCATGAAGTCCTCGTCGAAGGCGCGCACCGCGGGCGACCAGCTCGTGGTCGGCTGCGCGGGGGGCGGCTCGAAGTCCCGCCGGAACAGGTCGACGCGGCACCCGGCCCCCAGGCTCACCCACAGGGCGTCGAGCCCGAGCGCATCGATCGCGGCCGCCGTCGCGGGCGGGTCGTACGAGAGCGGCACGACGACGTGACGGTAGCCGCGGCCGAAGAAGAGCCCGTGGGGGAAGTACTGTCCGGTGATCACGCCCACCCGGAGCGGTCCCCTGAGGCTGCGCCGGCGCAGGTCCGCCGCGAACGGCTCCAGGTCCTTCCCGTACCGGCTGGTGGCGGAGACCCAGGCGTTCCCGGTCCGCCGCGCCCTCGCTTGCCAGCGGGACTGCTGGACGAGCACGCCGGCCGCCGTCAGCCAGGCCAGGCCCAGCAAGCTCCAGCGTCTCCAGGAGCGCCCGTCCGCGAGCCGCTCGAACGTGCGGGCGTGCAGGGCGGTGAGCACCGCCACCAGCGGGAGGACGAAGCGATAGACCGCGTGCTGGTGTCGCAGCAGCGCGAGCAGGACGAGTGCGGCGCCCAGGCCGAGGGCCGCGGGCAGCCGCCAGGCCCGCGCCTCGGGCGCGCGCCGGATCGCGAGGTCCCACGCGAGGAGCAGGACGGAGACGCACGCGAGCGCGGTCCAGCAGAGGCCGAAGCCCGCGGCCGCCACGCTCTCCGTGAAGCGCGGCGCCCAGGCCGGCGCGCCCGGCCACCACCAGGCGAGCGGCAGCAGCACGATCTCGAGGTTCTTCACGAAGCTTCCCAGGCTCGGGCCCACCACGACCCACCGCAGGGCCGGCGGGCCGCCCGCGCCCCCCCAGACCTCGCGGTTCTGGAGGGCGAACAGCCCCCCCGCGGCCAGCGCGGCCAGGACCAGTCCCAGCCCCACCGCGGGCGCCGCCGCGCGGTGGCGCCGCAGCAGCGCCGCGGCCGCCAGGATCCCGATCGGCGCCGCCACCACCAGCAGGTGCTGCTTCGTCCCCACGGCGAGCAGCGTCGCCAGCAGGCACGTGAAGAGGTGGAACGCCGTGGAGGGACGGCGCACGAGGAAGTACACCGCGGCCGTCACGAACGCGGAGGCGGTGACGTCCACCATCGTCAGGCTCGCCTGGTCGGCCACGCTGGGGACGGAGAACCAGACCAGCGCGGCGAAGACGGCGGCCGTGCGGCTCGCGCCGGACGCGCGCGCGAGGGCGACGATGCCGAGCCCGGTGGCCGCCATCGCGGCCAGCTGGACCGCGCCGCAGAGACGGTCGTGCCGGAGGAACAGGGCCGGCACCAGGTGCAGCACGTTGCCGTTGGGAGGGAAGGAGCCGATGCGCGGGTCGTTGGCGAGGAAGGAGCCCACGGCCTGCTGCCGGATCCAGTAGGCCACGCGCGGCTGGTGGTACGCCAGGTTGTCGTATCCCGTCTCCGGCGCGCGGACGGCGAGCAGCAGCGCGAAGGCCCCGAACGCGATCGGAGGCAGCAGGGCCAGCGCGAGCAGGCCGGCCTGCCTGCGGGTCAGCGGCGCGGCCTCCCCGCGGGACGCCGGCGGCCGCGTCGCGCGCGCGAGCGCCGCCGCCGCCGCGGCGCCGGTCGCGGCCAGCAGCAGCATGCCCCCCGCCGCCAGCCGCCGGAAGGCGGACAGCGCGACCGCGTATGCCATGATCAGGAACGCGCACCAGACGAACGTGGCGAGCCACGTCTCGGCCCCCGGACGACACCGGCGGGACCCGATGCGCCACGCGGTGAAGACGACCAGCGCGACGAAGGCCACGAGCAGGGGAGGACCGCTGCCGATCGACATGAGGGCGCCAACGCTATCCAACCGCGTCGCGGACGGTCAAACGCGCGAGGCCGGCGCCCTTCCGCTCGTCAGCATCGTCACGCCCGTGCTCAACGGGGCGCGCTACCTCCCGGCCACGCTCGCGAGCGTCCGGTCGCAGACGCACCCGCGCATCGAGCACGTGATCGTCGACGGGGGATCGACGGACGGCACGCTCGACCTGCTGCGCGCGGCGTCCGGAGTCGTGTGGACCAGCGGCCCCGACTCCGGCATGTACGACGCGATCAACCGCGGGCTGGGACGGGCCGGCGGGGAGATCCTCGCCTACCAGAACGCCGACGACCGCTACGCGTCGGAGGACGCGGTGGCGGCGGTGGTCGAGGTCTTCGGCGCGCACCCGGAGGTGGACGTCGTGTACGGCGACTTCCGCTACGTGGGGCCGGACGGGGGCGCGCTCGAGGAGGTGCGCGCGCCCGGGTTCGACGCGCGGCGCCTGCGGCGCCACAACTTCGTGCCGCCGCACTCGACCTTCGTGCGGCGCCGCGTCGTGCACGGGCAGGGCCTCTGGCTCGACCCGGCGCTGCGCTTCGCCGGGGACTGGGAGTGGTTCCTGCGCATCGCGGCCGCGGGCGGCCGCTTCCACCACCTCCCGCGCGTGCTCTCGGAGTTCCGGCGCCACGCCGCGTCCACGACGTCGACGATCGGCTGGCGCGCCAAGCTCGCGGAGTGGAGGCTCGTCTGCGGCCGCCACGGCATCAGCCTCGGCCGGCTGGTCCTCCACGAGGCGGTCGTCGAGCCCGTGCTGCGTCGGGCTCGAAGCCGGCGCTAGGACCGGCGCGTGCGCGTCAGCGCGAGCGCGCGACGGCCGGCGTGTCGAAGCTGAACCCGCCGGACGGATCGAGCGCGACCGTCTTGCCGGCCAGCGCGCCGTAGCCCGCCGTGTGGGCGATGGTGATCGTGCCGGACTGGCCCGCCACGCCGGCGACGCCCGACGTGTTGAGGACGAGCGTCTGGCGGGGCGCGAGCGCGAACCCGCTCGAGCCGAGCGCCGCGCCCGCCGCGTTCCAGAAGCGGAGCGTGCCGTCGATGCTCCGGCTGGTCGGGTTCTGCAGCACCAGGACCGTGACCTGCCCGCCGGCGTTGTTGAACCGCGGGATGGAGAGGGTGGTCTCGTACGCGCGGACGCGGTACACGTCGTCGGGACCGCAGGGCGAGCACTGCGTGCTGCGCACCCGCACGTACCCGTCGTCGGCCACCGCGCTGTCGTGCTCCCAGCGCAGCGTGCGCGCGGGGCCCGTGCCCACGGCGGTCGAGCCCTGCACCACCGTCGCCAGGTCGTCCGCCAGGCGCTCCAGGCCGACGCCCGACGCGCCCCCGATGTCTCCCGACGGGCCGTCCACCACGACCTCCCACGACGTGAAGGCCGGCTGCGCCACCAGGAACACGTCGGGCCCGGTCGCGAGGTCCCCGCGCCGCTCGGCGCCGTGGCCGAGCTCGCCGAGGGTGATGGTGCCGCCGTCGTCGTCGACGATGGTCCCGGTCCCGGACGGATCGGCCACGCTGCCGTCGACCGCGTCGAGGAGGTTCAGGTAGAAGCGCTCGTTGGGCTCGTCCGCGGAGTCGCCGATCACGTTGACGCTCACCGTGCGCGTGGTCTGGCCGGGCGTGAAGGTGAGCGTGCCCGACGCGCCGGTGTAGTCGTTGCCCGCGGAGGCCGTGCCGTCCGAGGTCTGGTAGTCCACCACGACCGGCTGCACCGAGGTCGTGGAGAGCGAGACGGTGAAGGTGGCCGGGGTGCCGCCCGCGTTGCCCTCTGCGACCGAGGGGTCGTTCGCGCGCACGCCCGGGCCGTCGTCGTCGTCGATGGTGCCGGCGCCGGTCCCGTCCCCGATGGTGGCGTTGGTGGGGGAGGCGAGGTTGAGCGCGAACGTCTCGTCCATCTCGTCGACGGTGTCGCCCAGGACCGAGACCACCACCGGGATGGACGTCGCTCCGGGCGGGAAGGCCACCGAGCCGCTGGCGGCGGCGAAGTCGGCGCCGGCCGTCGCCGAGCCGCTGGCGGTGGCGAAGCCGACCGAGACCGTCTTGCCGCTGGCCGCGGAGAGGGTGAGGACGAAGCTGCATCCGACGCCGCCGCCATGGCCCTCGAGCACCGCGCAGTCGCCGGCCGAGACCGCGGGCGCCGCGTCGTTGTCCACGATGGTCCCCACCGCCTGGCCGTCGGTGAGGAAGGCGCCGACCGGGTTGAAGAGGTTCAGCGTGAACGTCTCGTCGTCCTCGTCGAGCGTGTCCCCCAGCACGGGGACGTTGACGGTCCGCGTCGTCATCCCGGTGGTGAACGTCACGGTGCCGGACGTCGCCGTGTAGTCGGCGCCCGCGGCCGCCGTGCCGTTCGCGGTCGCATATCCCGCCGTGATGGTCTGGGAGGCCGGCTCGGACAGCGTGAGGGTGAACGTCAGGTTCGTCGAGCCGGCGTTGCCCTCGGTCAGCGAGGCGTCGGCGACGGACATCGATCCGCTCGCCTCGTAGGCGCCCGTGTCGCACGCCCCGCCCTGCGGACGCGCCACGCCCCGCTGGTCGGCGGAGGGCGGAGGGCAGCCGCTCGTGACGCGGTTCCGCGCGGGGCTGGCGCCTCCCAGCGCCCGCGTCTGCGTCGGTCCGCCGTTG
>JAICEW010000045.1 GCA_025923995.1 Vicinamibacteria bacterium
CGGATGCGTCGTTGCCCGCCATGCGGCCCGGCGAGTCCCTGGGCCTGGAGATGCGCTCGCTCGCGGCCGCGGGCCTCAGCCCGCGGCAGGTGCTCGCGGCCGCGACCCGGAACGCGGGGCAGTTCAGCCCGCGTGCGGAAGGGAGCTGGCCGGACTTCGGGACCATCCGGGCCGGCGCGCGCGCCGACCTGCTGTTGCTCGACGCGAACCCGCTCGAGGACCCCCTGCGCGCGCTCTCGCCGCGGTCGGTCGTCACAAACGGCAGGCTCTACGAAACTTCCGCCCTCGCGCGCCTGCGGGCCACGCACTAGGCACGGTCGCGCGTTTTTCTGCTGACACTCCGTCGGGGTGTTGGTATACACTCGCCGCTGACGTCTCCGGCGGCCCTCCGCGACATCGTCCAGACATCGACCCGGGGAGTGAGCGTGGCGAGCAGAGTCATGGGCTCAGTGGCACCGGTGCACACCGCGGAGGCCGAACGCCGACGGGAGAAGCGCGCGCCCCTCCACCAGATCCTCGTCTTCCAGGCCTACAACTCGGACGGCTCCACCTTCGAGGACCGCGCGGAGCTGTGCGACGCGTCCACGCGGGGAGCCTCGTTCCTGCTGGGCCAGTCCCTCGACCCGGGACGCGTGCTGCACCTGGCCGCGCCGCTCCCGCGGCGCTTCCGCAGCTTCGACGCCGAGACGCCGTCGTACTTCGTGTACGCGATCGTGCGGCACTCCAAGCCCGTGGAGGACCGCTGGCGCGTGGGCGTCATGTTCTTCGGCAAGGAGCCGCCCAAGGGCTTCGACGCGCATCCGGGCGCGCTCTACTTCCTGCCCACCGACTCGGCCCAGCCCGCGCCGCTGGGCGTGCTGGCCCAGCGCGCGCCCGCGCCGCTGCCGGAGCCCGATCCGGGGGGACGGCGCCAGAGCCAGCGCTTCCGCATCTTCGTGGACTTCGTGCTGCGCCAGGTCGACGAGTGGGGCACCGTGCTGGCCGAGGAGCTGACCGTCGCGGAGAACGTCAGCCTGGGCGGGGCCTGCGTCTACACCAGCCTGCCCCTGCGCGTGGGGCACGTGGTGCACGTGCAGGAGCGCGGCGGCTCGTTCGAGGCACGGGCCGAGATCCGCGACACGTACGTCGGCATCGACCGCATCCGCCGCGTCAGCCTGTCCTTCCTGGACGGACGCGAGCCGGCGCACCTCGTCAGCTCCCACTGACGGCGGGGCGTACCCCTACTTCACCTCGAAGGCTGTCAACTCGGCCGGAGTCGTGCCGACAGGGCCGAAGCGGATGCGGTCGAAGTGCGCGGACAGCGCGCCGAACTCGAAGGTCTTGCCGACACCCGCCACCACGCGCGCGGATTGGGCACCGGCCGGGACGGCGAGGGCCTGGTTGAGCGTGGCGATCCACGCGTCGGGCGTGGTCGACCCCACGACGCTGCCGAGCCCTCCACCCAGGGCCGTCTGGACGCACGACGCGTCCGGATACCAGCTGACCGTCACCAGGGCGCTCCCCGGCACGCCCTGGTTGGATGGGATCAGGATCTCGGCTCCCAGCTCGTAGGTCCCCGGCCCGGCCAGGAGGAAGCAGTCGCTCCGACTGCTCATGAGCTGGTTGGGCAGCGTCGACGCGTTGGTCACGCGCAGGGAGCCGGACGCGGGGTGGGCCTGCCAGTCGAGCGGGCTCCAGACCTGAGCCCCCGGAGGCGCGGACGTCCACCCGCTCACGTCGGTGTGGAAATGACCGTTCGGAACCAGGTCCTGCGCCGAGGCGGCCGGCGCAACGAAAGCGGCGATGGCGAGTGAACGCGCGAGGCTCAGGTGCGGCTCCCTTCCACCAGCGCCGCCGCCAGCAATGGCACCAGGATCTCGTGGTGGCCGGTGAGGCTGTAGCCGCGGCCCACGCCCTGCGTCGGACGCTGCACCACGTTCGTGTTGGGCCGGTAGGACTGGATGAAGTCCAGGTTGGCGGTCGCGAAGTCGGTGAGCTCGTGTCCGAGGTTGCGGGCCGCCGTCACGGCCTTCAGGAACACCTCGGGCAGCAGCACCGCGGAGCCGACGTTCAGGTAGACCCCGCCGCCTCCCATCCCTGCGACCTGCGCCGCGAAGATGCGGAAGTCCAGGTGGCTCGCGCGCCCCACCGCCCCCGGATCGCAGGCCGGGTGCATGTGGACGATGTCGGTACCGATGGCGACGTGAACCGTCGCGGGCAGGCCGCTGCGCCAGGCGGCGGCCAGCAGGCTGACCTGCAGGTGGGGCGGCCTCGTCTCCAGCAGGTGGCGTCCGACCGAGGCTCCCAGGCCCAGCCCGTCCCGGTCCCCCGAGACGATCGCCTGGTTGATCTCGTCGCCCGTCTCGCGCGCCATCCCGAAGCGGCCCTCGCCGAGGCCGGCGTCGACGTCCTCCGAGGTCTGCCCTGCGACGGCGAGCTCGAAGTCGTGCACGATCCCGGCGCCGTTGAGCGCCAGGCCGGTGACGAGCCCACGTTCCATGAGGTCGAGCAG
This sequence comes from Vicinamibacteria bacterium, assembly GCA_025923995.1. Taxonomy (GTDB): domain Bacteria; phylum Acidobacteriota; class Vicinamibacteria; order Fen-336; family Fen-336; genus JAICEW01. Next base: position 2,492 of record JAICEW010000045.1, read on the forward strand.
GAGGGGCGAGAGGCCGCACTTCAGGACGTGGGCCCCGAGCCCCCACAGGATCGGCTTGCCCAGGTCCCGCGCGCGCAGGACGTCGGCCACCAGCCCGCGCAGCGACTGCGCGCCGAGGATGCGCGGAAGCGAGTCGAGCAGCTGGGCCACCGTGCCGCCCGCGACGTGCGGCCGCGCGAAGTCGGACAAGCCGACCTTCGAGCGCCGTTCGGCCAGCGAGTAGGTGCGCAGCCCCTGGAAGTCGAGTGGGTTCGTCATCTCCGGACCGTCGATGCCTCGATCACGGCTACAACTCTACCGCGGTGGATGCCGCGGCTCGTCGGGCTCACCGCGGGAAGAGCGTCTCCTCCACGATCTGGCAGATCAGGTGGATCACGAGGCCGTGCAGCTCCTGGATGCGCGGCGTGTCCGTCGTGGGCGCGTCGATCAGGTGATCGACCGCGTCCTTCAGCAGGCCGCCCCCGCCGCCCGTCAGGGCGACGGTCACCAGCCCCCGCTCGCGCGCGACGCGCAGGGCGTCCGCCACGTTCCGCGACCGGCCGGAGGTGCTGATGCCGATCGCGACGTCGCCCTCCCGGCCGTGCGCCTCCACCTGCCGCCGGAACACGGCCTCGTACCCCATGTCGTTGCCGATGGCCGTGAGCGCGGAGGTGTCCGTCGTGAGCGCCAGCGCCGGCAGGGCCGGCCGATCGTGGAGGTAGCGGCCGACGAGCTCGGCCGCCAGGTGCTGGGCGTCGGCCGCGGAGCCTCCGTTGCCGAAGGCCAGCACCTTGTGGCCGGAGCGCAGGCACTCGGATACCCGGCGGCCCACCTCCAGCACGAGGCCCGCGTGCCGCGCGAAGAAGCGCTCCTGCACGGCCGCGCTGTCGGCCGCCAGCGCACGCAGCCGGGTCTCGTCCATCAGGTCCGGCGGATGTGGATCGTCAGCAGGATGGAGGCGGCGGACGGCGCGTCGAGCGTCACCTGGAACACCGTCCCGTCACGCACGCCGGGGGGCAGCCGCAGCGGCACGGGCAGGCGGCGCTGCACCTGGCCCTCCCCGCCGCAGCGATCGCAGTCGAACACGTAGCCGCCCGTCCCTTCGCAGGTCGGGCAGGTCGTGGTCAGCGGGACGTCCAGTGGTAGGACGCCGCCGGCCGCCGCTTCCCGCACGGACAGGAGGATCTCGCCGCTCAGGTTGCCGGGCTGCGTCGGCCGCTTCAGCCCGGACGCCCCTCCGAGGAACGAGAAGGCCAGCGGCTCCCAGCGGTTGCGCTCGGACTGGATCAGGCCCTCGTCGTAGCGCTCCCGTCGCTCGGCATCCGCCAGCGTCTCGTAAGCGGTCTGCAGGTCTTGAAAGGCTTCGGCGGCGTCGCGAGCGCCGGTGTCCGGATGGAGCTTCTTGGCCAGCCGGCGATAGGCGCGTTTGATGGCCGCGGTGCTGGCGTCGCGCGGAACCCCGAGGATGAGGTAGAAGTCCTTGCGCTTTTCCATCCCGGCTACACCATAGGTCGTGGGTCTGAGCCGTGTCAAGCACGAACCGCGCAGAAACCTGTAGCACGTTTCATTCCCAATGACGGCCGAATGCGCCGCAGAGGGCGCGGAGAACGCAGGGAAAAACAGAGGGGTTGCCCTGTGACCTCTGCGGTCTCCGCGATGAATGCAGTCGACGGCGGCTAGAAGCCCTTGACCTTGGGGGCGCGCTTGTACAACTGCCAGACGATGTGCCAGCCGACCAGGATCACCACCAGCGGCACGACGTACGCGTAGGCGGCGGGCAGGCCGAGCTGCACCGTCACCGTGTGCTGGTTGATCATCGCCCACAGCAGCGGCACCGACATGTAGACGTTGTGGCGCGAGCGCGCGCCGGCCAGCGCCACGACCGCGGGGTCCGGCGCCGTGCCCTCCTTCACCGCCGTGATGATCTTCTTCTGGCCGGGCCAGATCCGGAACCAGACGTTGAAGGCCATGATGGTGCCGAACATGCCGCCCAGGTGGATGTTGAGCGCGCGGTAGCTGAAGCCGCCCCAGACCGACATCAGCACCGCGACCACCGCCACCAGCACGTAGCAGACGGCCCCGAAGACCTTGGGGTCCTTGCCCAGGCCGCTCTTGTGCAGCGCGTCGTAGAGGAAGGGGGCGACGAACACGAACAGGACCATCACGATGGCGCCCGGCGTCCAGCCGCGGTCGCCGTCGAACATGATCCCGCCGTGGTAGAAGACGAGCATCAGCAGCAGCAGGCCCGTCACCCACGTCCAGGCCGCTCCCCACCGGAACCAGAAGAGGGCCCGCGGCATCAGCTCAGGCACGACCTTCTTCTTCGTCTCGCCGTCCATGGTGGCGGCGAACGGCCCGTTGACCCAGTTGAAGAAGTACAGCATCCCGATCCAGACCACTCCGGCCAGGATGTGCAGCCAGCGGAAGAGGGCGTTCATCGTGTCCACGGCGTTCCTCCTTGTCTCGCGCGGCCGAAGGCTACCACGCCGGCGAGGGCTTCCGTGGGTCCTTGCCGAGCGATTGGCGAACGGCTAACGCCTCAGCGACTTCACGAAGTTGAGGGTGGAGAAGCGCCCGCCGCTGATCCAGGTGAGCGGTCCCTCGGGCCCGACCACCCGGCGCGCCACCTCGGCGTCGGGCACGCCGCGGGCCATCAGGTCGCGCGCCTGGTCGCGCACGCTCGTGAGGTGGTCGAGGCGCCGCCGCAGCGCGGCCGGCCCCTCCCGCAGCGGCCCGCGGTGTGCGCAGAACACGCGCTCGAGCGGCAGCGCCGTCGCGACGCGGAGGGACGCGATGATCTGCTCGAGGTCCTCGTCCTCCCGCAGGTAGCGCTGGCGCTCGCCCAGGAAGAGGTCCCCCGTGAAGAGCCAGCCGCGCGAGCGGTCGTAGAAGCAGACGTGGTCGGGGCTGTGGCCCGGCGTCTCCACCACCTCGAGCCGCACGCCGCCCGTGTCGACGACCGGCGGCAGCGGCCGGGCCTCCACGTGCCGCGGGCGGCCCCACACCAGCCGGCGGTAGAGCTGTATCGGGTACCCGCGCGCGAGCAGGCCGACGCCCGACGCGTGGATGTGCGGCGCCAGGCCGCGGCGGTCGAGCAGCAGCGCCGCCCCGCCCGAGTGGTCCTCGTGATGGTGCGTCACCAGCAGCGCGTCGACGGTGCGGCCGCCCAGCCACGCCAGGACCTCGCGCGCCGTGGCGGGCGGACCGCAGTCGAGCAGCACGTTGCCCAGCAGGTACGCGCCGCCCCGGTACAGCGGCCGGCCGGCGACGGTGCGCGCGAGGCGCAGGAAGACGACGCCCTCCGGGTCGGTGGTGGCGTGCAGCACGGCGTCAGCCCGTCTCGGCCCGCGGCCAGCGGCGGCGCACCTCCACGAAGGTCGCCACGAGGAGGAGACCGATGGCGAGGACCGTGAGCGGGGTGCGCAGCCGGGGCATGACCGAGGGATCCGGCGCGATCGAGACCGCCCCCTCCGCGACGGCCGAGGTCTGCTCGGGGCCGTCCATCGTGGACGCGGCGGCCAGGACCCCGTAGCGCGACTCGCGCGTGACGCTCCCGCGAAGCATCTCGAGGCTCGTGGACACGCGGCCCTGCGCGGGCACCTGGACGTCCGCCGTCTCCCCGTAGGGGTTGATCCCCTTGGGTGCCAGGAGGCGCAGGCGGGCCACGTGGGGGCGGCCGTCCGCGCTCTCCAGCTCCACGGGCAGGCGGCCTCGCGTGTCGAGCGTGACCTCGCCCGCGAAGACGCGCACCGCGGGCGGCGGGTTGGCGCCCAGCGCGGCCAGCAGATAGGCGGCCTGGCCGACCCACACCCCCTTCTGGTGGACCTTGTACTCGAGCCGCAGCGCGACGACGTAGACGCCCGGCCGGGGCACGTCGCGGGGGAAGCGCAGCTCGGCCTCGGTCCAGGAGCCGGCCTTGATCCCGGTGTCCTTCTGGACCTCGTCGTGATGGCCCAGCAGCTCGGCGTGCACGACCAGCGTGGTCGCGGCGGTGTCGCCGCGGTTGTCGACCTGCACCGAGACCACGAGCTCCTCGTCCTCGACGGCTGCCGAGCCGGACACCTCCAGCCTCACCCCCGCCTGGGCCCTGGCCGCGGACAGGGCCAGCAGGAGGACGCTAGCGAGCCTGGACCGCGACAAAGGTGACGCCGGCGCTCGCGAAGGCGTCGGGGAGCTTCCGGCCCTGCTTCTGGTGGGTGGCGTGCACCGTGATCGACTGCGCGCGGGCCGCGTCCTTCTCGACCGGCGCGAACCCGCAGACCCCGTCCGGCTGGACCGCGATCACGTGGGTGCTGGTGCGGAAGGTCTCGTACGCGTCGTCGACCGCCTGCACGTAGTACTCGATCGTCTTCAGCTTCCCCTCGCGGGGGGCGGGCAGCGTGCCGCAGAACTCGATCCCGCCGAAGACCATGTCCACGAAGCTGTAGAACTTCGCGTTCTCCGCCTTGAAGTAGACGCGCGCGCGGGCCACCTCGCCGTCGTCGGTGACGGTGGCGCAGACCGTGAACGGCTGCCCGGGGACGGTGCAGGGCACCGGCTGGTGATCCACGGACGGAGGGTCGGCGAGCGCCGGACCGGCGGCGAGCGCCAGCAGGGGCAGGAGGCCGGGCGTCCGGCTCACTGCCACGTCACCTGGTTGGTGTAGGTCTCGCTGCGCGGGGTGCGCACCGTGACCTCGATCGACCACGAGGTGGTGGCCTCCTTCCACGTGTCGGGCAGCTCGCGCAGCAGCGCGCGCTGGCGAGGCGCCACCTCCTTGCTCAGCGGCGGGACCGCGCCGCGCACGCTCTTGCCGTTGATGCTGGTGGCGATCACCATGCTCTGGACCTCGATGGGCGCGTTCCCCTCGTTGAGCAGGTAGATGCGCACCTTGTACGGGTCCCCCACCTTCACCTGTTCGGGATCCACGTCGAACAGGATCTTGCCCGGCAGCTGCGCGGCCTGGGTCGCGGTCTTGACCACGACCTCGGCGCCGCCCTCGAAGCCTTCCGCGCCCGCGCTCGCCGCGCGCGTCTCGGCGCTGGCCGCCCTGGTGCGGCCGGACACGAACGACTTGCCCGCCGGCGCGGCCACCGCGGCGGCGGCGAGGGTACGGGCCTGGATCGCGGTGGAGCGGCCCTGGCGCGCCTGCGCGTTCTGCGGATCGAGCTTCAGCGCCTCGTCGTACGCCGCGATGGCCGCGTCGTAGTTGCGGGCCAGCAGGGCGTTGTCCGCCTGGGTGAGGAGCTGCAGGGCGCGCGAGGGCTGCGTCGCCGGAGGCGCGGTCGGCGGCGGCGGCAGGGTGGCCGTGGTCGGAGGCGGAACCGCCTGCGCGGTGATGGGCGGAGGAGGCATAGGCGCCACGGCCGGCCGGGACGCTTCGGTGCGCGAGGGAACGCTGGCGGACGCACTGGCGGGTGCGGTCGGCGCGGGCGCCGACTCTGAGGGCGCGGATGACGCCGGCGCGGATGCGGACGGGCCCGCGGCCAGCGTGACCGCCGGGGAGGTCCCTGGCGCCTCTGGTTCGCGCAGCATCAGCCAGGCGCCGACGCCCAGCACGACGGCGGCCGCGACGCTGCCGCCGACCACCAGCCCCGTCTTCGATCCCGACCGCGGCGCGGGGCGCGGCGGCGGGATCGTGTCGGGGCGGCGTGCGGGCGAGGGCCGTGCCGGCTCGGGCCGGGGAACGATCTCGGTCGCGCCCATCTCCGGCCTGACCGTCGCGTCGCCGCGATGCTCGAGCAGCGTCGGCTGCACGCCGCTCGGAGCGGGCGCGGTGGCCGCCGGCCGGTACGTGGACGGCATCGGATCGGCCTCCACCACCGTCGCGCCGGGCAAGGCGTCCACCGGCGCCGCGCCCTGGTCCAGGCCTACCGTCGAGTGCGTGCCGGGATGCGTGCGCTGGTGCTCGCGCAGGTCGGCGGCCATCTCGCGCGCCGTCTGGTAGCGCTCCGCCAGCTCCTTCGCCATCGCCTTCTTGAGGATGGGCAGGAGGTCCGACGCTTCCGCGGGCAGCCGCTCGTAGTCCGGCTCCTCGTGGGTGATCTTGTAGAAGATCGCCATGAGGTTGTCGGAGTGGAACGGGCGGCGGCCGAACAGCAGCTCGTACAGCATGCAGCCCACGCTGAAGACGTCGCTGCGGCCGTCCACCTTGGCGCCCTTCACCTGCTCCGGCGACATGTAGTCCGCGGTGCCCACGATCTTGCCGGTGCCGGTCATGGACGCGGTGGCCAGGCGGGCCACGCCGAAGTCCATGATCTTCGCGGTGCCGTCCATGCAGATGAAGATGTTGGCGGGCTTGATGTCGCGGTGGACGATGCCCGCCTGGTGCGCGTGGTCCAGGCCGGCCAGGACCTGCACCAGCACCGCCAGCTTGCGGTCGAGCGAGAGCGACGGCGGCGTGCGCAGCGCCCGCTGGAGGTCCTGCCCCTTGAGCAGCTCCATCGCGATGAAGGGCGAACCGTCGGTGTGGGACCCGAGGTCGAAGATGGTCACCACGTTCGGGTGGGTCATCTTCGCGACCGCCTTGGCCTCGCGCGTGAAGCGGTCGATCGTGGAGGGGTCGTCGGCCACGGACGAGGCCATCAGCTTGAGCGCGACGTCGCGCTCGAGCACCGTGTCGTGGGCGACGTACACGATGCCCATGGCCCCGCGACGCAGCACGCGGAGGATCTCGAACTTCCCGATCCGTCCCGAGAGCTCCTTGGGCTGGGTCATGCGCTCCACGGATTCGCCCGGCCCGCGGAGCCCCGGCGGCGGCCGGGGCTCCTGCGTGCCGACGGCCTGCGGGCTACTTCGACTTGCCCGTGACGGCGAAGTGGGCGCGCCGGTTGCGGGCCCAGCAGTCCTCGTTCGACTCCTGGCACAGCGGCACCTCCTTGCCGTACGAGACCGTCTTCAGGCGGGAGGCGTCGACGCCCAGCGAGACCAGGTAGTCGTAGGCGGCCTTGGCGCGGCGCTCGCCGAGCGACAGGTTGTACTCCACCGAGCCGCGCTCGTCGCAGTGGCCCTCGACCGTGACGATCAGGAAGTCGAACTTCTTCAGCGTGTCCGCATTCTTCGACAGGATCGCGCGGTCGCCGTCGCGCAGGTCGGCCCGGTCCAGGTCGAAGTGGATGTCGCCCAGCAGGCCCATCTTCTCCAGCTCGTCGATCGACTTCTGGCGCAGCTGCTGGTACTCGTCCAGGGGCGGCGCCTGCTCGGGCGGCGGCTGGGGCGCGGGCGGAGGTGCCTCGGGCGCAGCGGGCGGTGCCGGGGTCGCCGGAGTCGGTTTGGGGCCGCATCCCGCGACGGCGACCGCAAGTGCGAGAGCGACGGCGAGGGTGGAGTGTCTCATTTGTGCTTATCCCTTCATCGCTGCAGCCGGTCCCCCCATGGGAACCGGACGGTTAGGACTTCTTCCCGTCGTCGTCCGTTCCGCTCTTGATGCCCTTCTTGAAGTTGCGGATGCCTTCGCCGAGTCCCCGGCCCAGCTCGGGGATGCGGGAGGCGCCGAAGAGCACGACGAGGATCACCAGGATCAGGACGATTTCGGGAAAACCAAGACCGAACATCACTCCCTCCGTAGACGGACGATCATACCCCAGCCACCCGCGGGGGTGTCGTCAACGCCTGACCAGCGATTCGTTCAGGCGGCCCCGCCGATAGCCGTCGGGGTCGATGCGGGCGTCCTCGTAGCCGGCCGCGCGCACCGCGCGGATGACGTCGTCGACGAGGGCCGGATCGCGCAGCCGGTCCATCTCGAGGGGCGCGATCTCCACGCGCGCGGCCCCGCCCAGGTGCCGGACGCGGAACTCGCGGAACCCGAGCGCGCGCACGCCCGTCTCGGCGCGCTCCACGCTTGCGAGCGCCGCCCGAGTGACAACGGTGCCGTAGGGGATGCGCGAGGACAGGCAGGGCGAGGCCGGCTGGTCCCAGGTGGGCAACCCCTGCGCGCGCGAGAGCGCACGCACGTCCTGCTTGGCGAGGCCCGCCTCCGCCAGCGGGCTGCGCACGCCGGCCTCCGCCGCGGCGCGATGGCCGGGACGGAAGTCGGAGAGGTCGTCCTGGATCAGCCCGTACGCCAGGTGGCGGAACCCGCGGGCGCGCGCCAGCGGCAGCAGCACGCGGAACAGCTCCGTCTTGCACCAGTAGCAGCGCGAGGCGTCGTTGCGCGCGTAGCGCGGATCGTCCACCTCGCCCGTCTCCACGAACAGGTGCGGGACCCGGAAGCGCCGCGCGATCTCCTCCGCCTGGGCGCGCTGCGCGCCGGCCAGCGAGGCGGAGACGGCGGTCACCGCCAGCGCCCGCTCCCCCAGCACCTGGTGCGCGCGCAGGGCGAGGTACGCGCTGTCGACGCCGCCGCTGAAGGCGACCACGACCGAGTCGAGGCCGGCCAGCACCGCGTCGAGCGCCCGCTCGCGCTCGTCAAGCGTCCCGGTCATTCCTCCCAATCGTCCTCTTCGCGCGGCGCCAGGTCCAGCTCCAGCGGCGAAAGTCCGACCACCTCGAGGTCCACGCCGCACTCCGGGCAGCTGATGATCTCGCCCTTGTCCACGTCGAACTCGTCGATCTCGATCTCGGCGTCGCACTCGGGGCAGACGGCCATCCCATCCCCTCCGCTCTCACGCGAAGCGTCCCGAACGGCCGGGATGATACCTCGCCTCACCGGGCCGCCGGCGGCGGCCGGACGTCGGAAAGGACGAGCATCTCGTCGAGCCGGGTCGGGAACTCGAGGTCTGCGGGCTGCACGACCCTGTCGTTGGGTATGAACAACGGGATCCAGGGCAGGTCCTTCATCAGCAGCCCCATGACGCGCTGCTGCAGCGTCACGCGCTCGGCCGGCGAGACGGGACCGCCCGACTCCTGGAGCAGGTAGTCGACCTCCACGTTGGTGTAGCCGGTGCGGTTCTGCAGGCCGAGCGAGCGCCAGGGGTCGCGCGTGTGCAGGAAGTTGCGCATCGCCGCGCCCGACTCCTGGCCCACGATCCAGTTGTAGAGGAAGAACCGGCTGGCGCCCTCGATGCGGCGGGCGAACTCGTCGACGGGTCGCACGCGCACCGCCACCCGCACGCCGGCCTCTCCCAGTTGGCGCGCCACCACCGTCGCGATCTCGGCGTTCTTGGCGCGGACGTCGAGTTCCAGGTCCAGGCCGTCGGGGTATCCCGCCTCGGCCAGGACCGCCTTGGCCGTCACCAGGTCGCGCCGCGGGACGACCAGGGACGGATCGAAGCCGACCGTGCCCCGCGGCACCAGCTGTGAGGCCGGCTCTCCGCCGGCGGGGCTGGCCGCCTGGACGAGCGCGGGCAGGTCCAGCGCCAGGCGGATCGCGCGCCGCACGCGGCGGTCGCGGATGGGCTCCGTCGTGGGACCGTGGAACCCGAACGCGAGGTAGTGGAGGATGCGCGTCGGGCGCGTCGTCACGCGCAGCCGCCCATCGGCGGCCGCCTGGGCCGCGACCGCGGGCGGCGCCGGCGCGAGCAGGCTGCGCGGCCGGGAGCGCAGCAGCGTCAGCGCCTGGCTCTCGCTCTCGTAGCGGCGGAACACGGCTTCGTCCAGGTACGCCGCGGGGCCGGCGTAGTCGCGGAAGCGGACCAGGCGCACGCTCTCACCTGGCACGAACGACTCCACGCGGTAGGGACCCGTGCCCACGACGCCGAGCCCTCCGGCGCGCGTGATCATCACTCCCGTGAGCCCGAAGACCAGCACGGCGATCCGCGCCCGCGTGTGCAGCGACACGGTCCGCGCGTCCAGCGCCCGGATCTCGGCCACGTCCGCGAAGTGACCCGACACGTAGCGCGACCGCCGGGCCCGCTCCAGGCCTTCCACCACCGCGGCCGCGTCGAGGGGCGTGCCGTCGTGGAAGCGCACGTTCTCGCGGAGACGGAAGACGGTCTCCTCGGCGCTCGGGCTGTGCCAGGACTCGGCCAGGCCGGGCTCGGGCGCGGGGCCGGCGCCCACCCGCACCAGCGACTCGTAGACGTTCGCGTAGACCTGCAGGCTGGGCAGCCGCTGGTCCTCGTTGGGGTCGAGCTGGGTCGGGATCTCGGTCGCCAGGATCTGGAGCGTGCGCGCGCCGTCGGAGGAGGCGCGCGGCGCGCAGTCGAGGATGACCGCGGCCATCGCGACGGCGAGCGGTCGTCTGGCGGCACGAACGATGCTCGGGCAGCGCACTCGTGGTCGCCGATCTGGAGGTCTGCGCGGATTATAGGCCGCTCAGCGCCCCGCCTCGTGGACCACGCGGCCGCCCACGATCGTCATGCGCACCGGCACGTCGTCGATGTCGAGCGGATCGCCGATGGTGGTCAGGTCCCGCCCCAGCACGGTGAAGTCGGCCCGGCGGCCGACCGCGATCGTGCCCCGCTCGTTCTCGTCGAACGCGGCGTAGGCGGCGTCGCGCGTGAACATGCGCAGGGCCTGCTCCAGGCTGACGCGCTCCTGCGGCTGCCAGCCGCCGGGCGGCCAGCCCTTCGCGTCCTGGCGGGTGACCGCGGCCATGATCCCCGGCATCACCGCGATCGACTCGACCGGAGCGTCGCTGCCCGCGGGCACCGGCACGCCCTGGTCCAGGAACGTCTTCCACAGGTACGCGCCCTTGACGCGCGGGGGGCCGACGCGGTCGCCGGCCCAGTACATGTCGCTGGTGCAGTGCGTGGGCTGCATCGAGGGCAGCACGCCCAGCTTCTTGAAGCGAGGGACGTCCGCGGCCGACAGGATCTGCGCGTGCTCGACGCGGAAGCGGTAGGCCGAGCCGTCCTTGCCCGCGAACGCCTTTTCGTACGCGTCGAGCACGAAGCGGTTGGCGGCGTCGCCGATCGCGTGCGTCGCCACCTGGAAGCCGCGGCGCGTGGCCTCGCCCAGGAGGCGCTCGAAGGCGGCGGGGTCGACCGTGCTCAGCCCGCGCGTGCCCGGCTCGTCGGCGTACGGCTCGAGCAGCCACGCGCCCCGCGAGCCCAGCGCGCCGTCGGCCACCACCTTGATCGAGCGCACGCTCAGCCGGCCGTCCCCCAGCCCGCTCTCGGGCACCAGCGAGCCGCCCTTGTCGAGGAACTCGCCGGGCCCGCGCAGCAGGACGTAGACGCGCACGGGCAACATGTCCCCGGCGAGCAGCTCCTTGTAGAGCTCGACGGTGTCGATCGTGACGCCCGCGTCGTGGACGGACGTGAGCCCCACGGCCGCCGCGGCGGCCAGCCCCTTCGCGAGGCGGCGCTTGCGCACCTCGCGCGTGGGCGGCGGGATCTTCGACGCGACCAGGCCCTGCGCCGTGTCCACGAACACGCCGGCGGGCGCGCCCCCCGCGTCGCGGAGGATCCTCCCGCCCGACGGGTCCGCGGTGGCCGCGTTGAGTCCCGCGATCGCGATCGCGCGGGAGTTGGCCCACGCCGCGTGGCCGTCGACGCGCACGAGGTACACCGGCCGGTCGGCGGCGGCGCGGTCCAGCTCGGCCGCGGTCGGGAAGCGCTTCTCCGGCCAGTCGTTCTGGTCCCACCCGCGGCCCAGCAGCCACTCGCCCGCCGGCATCGATCGCGCGCGCGCGGCCACGCGGTCGAGCGCCTCCTGGAGGCTCCCGGCTCCCACGAGGCTCAGGCTCTCCGCCGCCTGCCCGATGCCTTCGACGTGCACGTGCGCGTCCGAGAGTCCCGGCACCACGCTTCCGCCCGCCAGGTCGACCGAGCGCGTCCGCGGGCCGCGCAGCCCGCTCACCTCCGCCTCCGATCCCACCTTCACGATGCGCCCGTCGCGCACCGCGACCGCGGTCGCCCGCGGGCGCGACTCGTCCCGCGTGATCACGGTGCCGCCGGTCAGCACCAGGTCCGCCGGCTTCTCGGCGGCGGACGAGGGAACGGCCAGGAGCAGGACGATCGCGAGTGTTCTCATCGGGTGTCTCCCTCGTGGGTCGTCAGCTAACGTCCCCAGTGCGGCGAGTGCGTGCCATTCCCCGAGGCCCGCACCAGCGTGCCCACGGGCTGGCCGCGCGCGTCCAGCAGGCGGACCTCCTCGCGCTGCCGGAAGCGCAGCGCGTCGGACTCGTACGAGAACGTGGCCGCCAGGTAGCGGCCGTCCGGCGACGGTGCCAGGGTCCGATAGTAGGCCGTGCCCTGGCTGAGCGTCTCCCGGTTGGCTCCGTCGGCGTCCATGGCGTCCAGGCCGAACTGCTTGCCTTGGCTCCACAGGCACAGCAGCCGTCCCGACGGCAGGAAGCGGGTGTGGCGCACCAGGCGGAAGCCGCCCGTCAGCCGCCGCACGCTGCCGTCGGACAGGAACAGGCGGTACGCGTTGTCCCCTCGCACGAAGGCGATCGACGACCCGTCCGGGCTGAAGGAGGGCGACGTCTCGTCCATGTGGTCCGTCCGCGTCAAGGGACGGCGGATGTCGGCGCCCGCCGGCGAGCCCAGCATGAGCTGGTGCAGGTCGGCGGGCTGTCCCGAGTCCCGGCGCGCGGAGACGAGGAGCGCCTTGCCATCGGGCCGCCAGCTGGGCGTCGCGTCCTTCCAGTCGACGCCGAGCGTCACGAACTTCACCTCGTGCGTGTCGACCGTGACCAGCCCGATGCGCCCGCCCATCGAGAAGGCCACCTGCCGGCCGTTGGGAGCCAGCGCGGGGTCCTCGACCGGCTCGTCGAGGCTCGTGAGCTGGAAGTCCGCGCCGTCGGGCAGCCGCCGCAGGTAGACCGCGTCGCGGCCGTCCCTGTCGCTGACGTACACGATGGTTCCGGCCAGGTCCGCGGGCAGCTTCTCGCCGCCGCATCCCGCCGCCAGGCACACGCCGGCGACGACCGCGCTCAGGGCTTCCTTCCTCAAGGGCGAGGAAGTATAAGCGACCTCCGAAAGCGTCCCGCGATCAGCGGCGGAAGTCGCCGCTGCGGCCGCCCGTCTTCCGCACCAGCCGGATGTCGCCGATGACCATCCGCTTGTCCGCCGCCTTCACCATGTCGTAGACGGTCAGCGCCGCCACCGCCACCGCGTGCAGCGCCTCCATCTCGGCGCCGGTGCGGGCCTCGGTCCGCACGCGCGCCTCGATCGCGAACCCGTCCCGCCGCGGCGTGATCTCGACGTCGACGTGCGAGAGCGGCAGCGGATGGCACAGCGGGATGGCGTCGGCCGTGCGCTTGGCCGCCATCACTCCGGCCAGGCGCGCCACCTCGGTCACGCCCCCCTTGTGCAGCTTCCCCGACCGGGCCAGGCGCATCGCCGCCGGGGCCACGTGGATGCGTCCGCGCGCCACCGCCTCGCGCGCCGTCACGGGCTTGGCCGACACGTCCACCATGCGGGCCCGTCCGGACGCGTCGACGTGGCTGAGGCGGCGGGGGCTAGCCGGCACCGTCGCGTTCGAGGAAGTTCCCGAGCAGCAGCGCGTCCACGGCCTCGCCCGCCTCCGCGCGCGTCTTCTCCGCGTCCAGGATCACCATCGCGTTCGCGCTCGCGTGCGCGACCAGGTCGCCCGAGCCCTGCGACACGATCGGCCACGCCTGCAGGCGCCCGCCCTCCAGGCGCACCCGCGCCGGCGAGTACGCGCGGCGGCCCGACCGGTTGACGACGGCCTCCGCCAGCTCCACGCGCACCGGCGGCCGCGTGACCACGCGCGCGCCCTGCATCCGCAGCAGCGCCGGACGCACGAACAGCTCGAACGTCACCTGCGCGGAGACGGGGTTGCCCGGCAGCCCGAAGACGAGGTGCTCGCCCCGGCGGCCGAAGACCAGGGGCGCCCCCGGCTTGACCGAGACGCGCGTGAAGAGCAGCCCGGTGTCGAAGCGCGCGAGCACGTCCTCCACCAGGTCGTAGGCGCCGGCCGACACGCCGCCCGAGATCACGAGCACGTGCGAGCGGAACCCCTCGCGCACGGCGGCGGCGATGCGGTCGGCGTCGTCGGGGACGACGCCCAGCGGGCGCACGTCCCCGCCCGCCCAGCGCGCCTGCGCCGCGACCGCGTAGCCGTTGCTGTTGCGGATGCGCGCGCGGCCCGGCGTGGCCCACACGTCGACCAGCTCGTCGCCGGTCGACAGCACTGCGACCGTCGGCCGCTGGCCGACGGCGACGCGTCCGCGGCCGACCGCGGCCAGCACCGCGATCGACGCGGGATCGATCGTCGCGCCCGCGCGCAGCACCGTCTCGCCCGTCCGCACCTCGCACCCCTGGCGCGACACGTTCGCGCCGGGCTCCGCCGTCGCCTGCAGCTCGACGCGCCGTCCGCCCTCGAGCGCGCGCGTCTTCTCCACCGGCACCACGGCCGAGGCACCCGTGGGAACGGGCGCGCCGGTCATGACCTGGACGGCCTGGCCGGCCGCGATCTTCCCGTCGAAGGCCTGGCCGGCGCGCACCTGCGCGATCACGTCCAGCACGGCGGGCGCCGAGGCGGCGTCGGCGGCGCGCACCGCGTACCCGTCCATCGCGGCGCGGTCGAAGGGAGGCAGGTCGTGGTCGGCGGCGACGTCTTCGGCCAGCACGCGGCCCAGCGCTCCGTCGATCAGGGCCACCTCGGGCGGCAGGGTCGGCGTGTGCGCGAGCACGATCTCGAGCGCCTTCTCGACCGTGACCACCACGTCATCCATCTTACGCCTTTACCGCGACGGACGACGGGACCGGGCTAGGGGAACAGCCCCCGCACGCGGGTGGCCTCGGCCACCCGGCCCACCGCCAGCATGTAGGCGGCGGTGCGCATGTCGACCTTGTGGCGCTTGCCGAGCTCGTGCACCTCGTGGAAGGCGCGCTTCATGAAGCGCTCCAGCTCGCGGTTCACCGCGCTCTCGTCCCAGAAGTAGCCCTGCATGTTCTGGGCCCACTCGAAGTAGGAGACGGTCACGCCGCCGGCGTTGCACAGCACGTCCGGGACCACGAACACGCCGTGGTCACGCAGCACGCGGTCGGCGCCGGGCGTCGTGGGGCCGTTGGCCGCCTCCGCCACCACCCGCGCCCGCACGCGCGAGGCGTTGCGCAGCGTGATCTGGTTCTCGAGGGCGGCCGGCACCAGCACGTCGCACTTGACCTCGATCAGCTCCTCGTTCGTGATGCGCTCGGCGCTCTTGAACCCCACCACCGAGCCCGTCCGCTGCTTGTGCTCGTCCAGCTGCGCGGGGTCGAGGCCGCGGCTCTGGTAGACGCCGCCCTTGCTGTCCGAGACGGCGACCACGCGCGCCCCGTCCTGGTGCAGCAGCCGCGCGGAGATGGCGCCGGCGTTGCCGTATCCCTGCACGGCGACGGTGGCCCCGCGCACCGGCTTCTTGAGCACCGCGCAGGCCTCGCGGATGCAGAACAGCGTCCCGCGGGCGGTGGCCTCGTTGCGGCCTGCGCTGCCGCCCAGCTGGAGCGGCTTGCCCGTCACCACGCCCAGCGACGAGTAGCCCATGGTCATGGAGTACGTGTCCATGATCCAGGCCATGGTCTGGTCGTCGGTGTACATGTCCGGCGCCGGGATGTCGCGGTCGGGCCCGATGATGATCGCGATCTCCGACGCATAGCGCCGGGTCATGCGCTCCAGCTCCGCGCGCGACATCTTCTTCGCGTCGCAGGCCACGCCCCCCTTGCCGCCGCCGTAGGGGATGTTCACGGTCGCGCACTTCCAGGTCATCCAGGAGGCCAGCGCCTTCACCTCGTCCAGCGTGACCTTGGGGTGGTACCGGATGCCGCCCTTGGCCGGCCCGCGCGCGAGGTTGTGCTGGACGCGGTAGCCGGTGAAGACCTTGACGCTGCCGTCGTCCATCAGCGTGGGGACGGACACGATGAGCTGGCGCTTCGGGTTGCGCAGGACCTCGCGCATCCCGTCGCCCAGGCCGATCTTCTCCGCGGCGGTGTCGAACTGCCGCTGGGAGATCTCGAACGGGTTGAGGTTCTCCTGCGCCATGAGACCGGCCTCCGCGGCGCCCTCGCCGCCACAGTCGACGGAAGTGGGAAGAAGTCGCGGGATTCTAGGCCCTCGGTCGAAAGACCGTCAAATCGGGCCGTTTTGGCGCCTTCAGGGCGAGGCTCGCTTGAGCGCGGCCTCCAGCTTGCGTGCCTTCGCCACCTCCACGGCCGCCTCCTGCGCCCGGCCCTGGCGGTTCAGCACGTCCGCCAGCACGTAGTGGCCGAGCGGGGCGACGTCGGAGACGGGTTGCGCGGTGAGCCCCCGCTGCGCCAGGTCCTTCGCGGCGTCCAGCCGGCCCGCGCCCAGCTCCTCCCGGGCCAGGTACCAGTAGGGCGCCCCGAAGTCCGGCGCCTTCTCGATCGCCGTCCGCAGGGTGGCCAGGTACGCTTCGCGGTCGCCCCGCCCGCGCCGGAGCTGGGCCAGGTTGAACCAGGCCCGCCCGTTGTCGTTGTAGGTCGCGACCTCCTCCTCGTACAGCGCCTCGGCGGTGCGCGCGTCGCCGCGGGCCTCGCGGATGCGGGCCAGGTTGAAGCGGCCGGTGCGCAGGCCGGGCTCCAGCTCGAGCCCCTTGCGCACCAGCTCCTCGGCCCGCGGGAGGTCGCCCCGCTCGAACGCCACCACGCCCAGGCCGTTGTAGGCCGCGCCCATCTTCGGATTGGCCTTGAGCGCGTCGTCGAAGGACGCGCGCGCGTCGTCCAGCCGGCGGGCGTCCAGGTAGAGCGTGGCCAGCTGGTACCAGGACTGCGGGTTCTTCGGGTTGACGCGCAGCGCGGTGCGGAACACCTCCAGCGCCGCCAGCTCGTCCTCGCGGCGACCGCGCGCGCGGAAGAGCTGCGCCAGGTTGGTGAGCGAGACCTCGTCGTCGGGCTTGAGCGAGAGCGCCGCCTTGTACGCGGCGATCGCCCCCTCGGGATCGCGCGACCGCGCCAGCCAGTTCCCGAGGGTCAGGTGCGCGTCCATGATGTCCGGGTCCTCGGCGATCACCTGGCGCATCAGCGCGACCGCGGCCGGCACGTCGTCGTCCTGCGCGCGGGCCTTGGCCGCGTTCATCATGGAGAACAGCTTCAGCTTGTGCTTGGGGTCCGGCAGGACCGCGGACGGGTCGACGTCGATCACGTTGCCGACGTAGCCCAGCGCGGCCAGGCGCTGCAGCGTGTCCGGATCGAGGCCCTGGCGCTCGGGCGCCTTCTCGCCGGCCGACTCCGCCATCCGCTCCATGCGCACGCGCAGCTCCTCCGCCCGCGCGCTGTTGGCCTTGAACACGTTCCTCGTCTCGCCCGGGTCGGCCGCGAGGTCGTAGAGCTCGGGCTCGGGTGCGTCCACGAACGTCCAGCGCTCGTCGCGCAGGCTGCGCAGGTGCTGCCAGCCGAAGTGGTAGCGCGGGAAGTACGTCTCCGAGTACGCGACGTGGCCCAGCGCGGCCTGCGGGTCGAGCAGCGCGCGCGCGACCGAGCGCCCGTCCAGGCCCTGTTCGGGCGGCAGGCCGACCAGCTCCAGCACGGTCGGCATCAGGTCGACGCCCGAGACGCGCGACGCGTTCCGGCCCTTGAGCCCCCAGGGCGTGCGCACGATGAACGGCACGTGCGTGGTCGCGCCGTAGATGAAGTAGGCGTGCGCCGCCTCGCCGTGGTCGCCCAGGCTCTCCCCGTGGTCGGCGGTCACCACCACGATCGTCCGCTCCAGCTGGCCGTTGTCACGCAGCCACGAGACGAGGCGGCCCACGACGGCGTCCGTGTAGGCGATCTCGCCCAGGTAGGGCTTGTCGGGGTAGCGCGAGGCGTACGGCTCGGGCGGCTCGTAGGGGGCGTGCGGATCGTAGAGGTGGACCCAGGCGAAGAAGCGTCCCGACTTCACCGTGTCCAGCCATCCCAGCGCGTCGGTCATGACCTCGTCGCCCGGCTTCTGCACCGTCCCCAGCGAGACCACCTTGTACTTGTTCAGCTCGAACCGGTCGGAGTAGCGGTCGAAGCCCTGGCCCAGCCCCCAGCGCGACTCGAGCACCCACGCGCCGATGAACGCGCCGGTCGCGTAGCCGGCCGACTTGAGCCGCTCGGCCAGCGTCACGCTCGCGTCGTCGAGGAAGAAGCCGCCGTTGTCGCGCACGCCGTGGTGCGGCGGGATGAGGCCCGTGAACATGGAGGAGTGCGAGGGGAACGTGAGCGGCACCGTGGCCGTCGCGTTGTCGAAGACGACGCCCTCGCGCGCCAGCGCGTCGATGTTCGGCGTGGCGACGCCGGAGAAGCCGTAGCAGCCCAGCCGGTCGGCGCGCGTGGTGTCGAGCGTCACCACCACCACGTTGAGCCCCGCGCGCGCGGGCGAGAGGCGCTCCAGCCGGGCCTGCACCTCGGCATCGGTCCGGGGGGCGCGCCCACGCATCCAGAACACGAGCGCCGCGAGGGCGCCGGCCGCGAGCGCGGACACGACGATCGCGCGTCTCCAGCTGGACGCCGGCGCGGGCGGCGGACCTTCCGTCCTCCTGCGAGCCATCGCGTTCCAGCGAACCTACTCGACGGTCGGCCGCATGGTCAAACCACATTCGATCTCGAGGCTTGCGATCCAAGTCGTTGAATCGGGGCCGTTGGATCCATCCGATTGGCCGTCGCTCAAGCCCATCGCTCATTCCCACAACCGCTGTCGTGACAAAGGTTTGACGTCGGGATGACCGGTCCAGGGCAACGGGCACACTGGTTGCTGTCCCGATACGCGGATCAAGTCCCGGACCACAGTGCTCCCAAATTGCCGCCGCGCCGGGAGCGGCGGAGGAGGGGTGATGACAGTGAGAGGAAGCTCCACGCGGGTCAGGGCCGCCGCCGCCCTGCTGACCCTCGTGACCGTGCTGACGTTGAGCGCACCGCCCTGCGACGCGGGCGAAACGTCGCAGGCCACTCCCAAGGCGTCCGAGAAGCGGAGCCTGTCCGCCGCGGCCGCGGCTCACGTCGACGCGATGGCCCCCGCGCCCCGCGCGCTGGCGCAGGACCCGACCGCCAGCGCCGCCACCAGCGAGTCGCGCTCCTTCTTCCGCACTCGCTCCGGCGTCGCGGCCATCGTGCTCATGGTGGCGGGAGCCGCCTACGTGGGCTACCGGATCCCCAAGGACAACGGAAAGGTCCACTCGCCGATCCGGTGAGGAACGAACACATGAGATCCATGGCAAGAGCACTCGCGTTCCTGCTGGCGTTCGCGGCGGCGGCACCCCTCGCGGCACAGAGCCTGACGGGCACCGTCACCGGCACGATCACCGACGAGCAGGGCGGCGCCCTGCCCGGCGTGACCGTCACGCTGACGGGCAAGACGGGAGCCAAGACGTCCACCACGCAGGCCAACGGCACGTACCGCTTCGTCGGCCTCGACCCCGGCACCTACTCCGTGCAGGTCGCCCTCACCGGCTTCAGCGGTCGGAAGCAGGACAACATCGTCGTGACCGTGGGCAAGGAGGCCGTCGTCGACTTCGCGCTCAACGTGGGCGGGATGGCGGAGACGCTGGACGTGGTGGCCGAGGCGCCGGTGGTCGACACGTCGAGCAGCGCGACGAACAACAACCTCTCGCAGGACCTGCTGTTCAACATGCCCATCCGGCAGGGCAACACCGCCACCAACCTGCTGAACTTCGCGCCCGGCATCAACGACAGCGCGGCGTACGGCGGCGACGCCAGCTCCGGCAACGGCCTGCTGATCGACGGCGTCGACACGCGCGACCCCTCGGGCGGCACGGCCTGGACCTTCTACAACTACAACATCGTCGAGGAGGTGCAGTTCACCGGCATCGGCGCCCCCGCGGAGTACGGCGCGTTCACCGGCGCGGTCGTGAACACGATCACCAAGTCCGGCGGCAACCAGTTCTCCGGCCTGTTCGACGTCATCTACACGAAGAGCAGCTTCGCCAGCAAGAACGTGCCCCAGGAGTTCATCGAGCAGAACCCCAACCTGGCGCAGTCCGCCAAGACCAACAAGCTCGTCGACTTCACCACGCAGCTGAGCGGCCCCATCGTCAAGGACAAGCTGTTCTTCTTCGCCAGCGCCCAGCGCTACCAGAAGGACGACGAGCCGATCGGTCCGCGCACCCGGCTGGAGGAGGCCAGCGACCGCTACAACGGCAAGCTGACCTGGATGCCCTCGCCCAACGACACCGTGTCCGGCCACCTGCAGTTCGACAACTTCAACATCACCGGACGCGCGGGCTACAACGCCCTGACCGACACCGACGACATCACCAACCGTGAAGACGCGCCCGAATACGTCTGGGTGGCCTCGTGGCGCCACCTGTTCGGGACCAACACCTTCACGGAGGTGAAGTACACCGGCTGGTGGGGCTTCTTCGACCTGAACCCGGAGACGCTGTACGACGACGACCCGGTCACGCAGCCTGGCCGCATCGACGAGAACGGCTCGCGCTACGGGTCCCAGGGCTACGCCTACTACGCCGACCGGGGACGCCACCAGGCCCACGTCTCGGTCTCCCACTACGCCGAGGCCTTCGGCCACCACGACCTGAAGTTCGGCGTGGAGGTGGAGCGCAGCAAGACGCGCGACCGCAACCTCTACCTGCCCAACGGCGTGTACTACTACGACTACGGCGGCGCTCCCTACATGGCCTACACCTACAACTACGACTTCCAGGGGCGCAACAAGCGTGAGTCGGTGTTCGTCCAGGACTCCTGGAAGGTGAACGACCGGCTGACGCTGAACCCGGGCCTGCGCTTCGACCACGTGGCCGGGAAGCACCCCGACGCCAACGAGGACCGGTACACCAACACGAACATCGCGCCCCGGCTCGGCTTCGCCTTCGACCTCACCGGGGACAGCAAGACGGTGATCAAGGGCAGCTACAGCCAGTACTACGAGGGAATCTTCAACGACATCTACAAACGGGCCACGCCCGGCCTGGCCGACATCGTCGCCTACGATGCCAGCGGCTGCCCCCCCTTCCCCGCCATCTGCGGGCTCCAGAACCTGGTCGAGGTCGACCGCACCGTCGCCACCATCTACGGCATGGATCCGGACATGAAGCACCCGCGGGTGGACGAGACGAGCCTCGGCTTCGAGCGGGCGCTCAGCAACGACATCCGGCTCTCGGTCACCGGGATCTACCGTGACAACAAGAACATGATCGGCTCCGTGAACCCGGCCGCGCGTTGGACGCCGACGACCGCGACCAACGGCCTCGGGCAGAGCATGCAGCTCTACCGCTGGGCGAACCCAGGCGACTCCGACGGCAGCCAGATCATGACCAACCCCGACGGCTTCCAGTTCCTGGATCCGAACGGGAACGTGCTCGGCACGATCGACTCCAAGAAGAGCTACAAGGCCCTGATGGTTGTGGCCAGCAAGCGGTTCACCAACCGGTGGCAGGCGCAGCTGTCCTACGTGCTCTCCAAGGCCTACGGCACCGTGGACAACACGAGCGAGGGCTCGTTCGGCGCCAACAGCGCGACGAACGGCGGTGGCGGCCCCCGGCAGTTCGAGACGCCCAACATCTCCCTGGTCAACTCAGACGGCGAACTCACCAACAGCCGGCGCCACGAGCTCAAGCTGATGGTGGGCGTGCAGGTGCCGAAGATCGAGGTCGGGATCAACGCGTACTTCCGCGCGCTGTCCGGGCGGCCCTACACGCCGTTCGAGCAGTTCGCGTCCAGCGTGATCAACTTCCCGGCCACGTCGGCCGGCCGCCGCGTCCTGCTGGAGCCGCGAGGCAGCCGACGACGCGACGCCGAGAACATCCTGGACCTCCGCCTGGAGAAGATCTTCCGGGTCGGCGCGGGCAAGAACCGGATCGCCCTCTACGCCGACATCACGAACGCCTTCAACAGCGACACGGTCACCGGCAAGCAGGTCCGCGTGCCGGACCTCGTCATCGGCAACGAGACGGTGGACTTCGAGTCTCCGACGGGCGTGATCGCCCCGAGGCAGGCCACGTTCGGCGCGCGCTGGTCGTTCTGAGCTGACCGAGCGCGTCACCTCGGCCCCGGGGGCGTCGTGCCCCCGGGGCTTTCGTTCGGAGGGCCGATGATCCTCGCGCTGCTCCTGGGCCTGCTGGCGGCTCCCGGTCCGGGGATCGCCTGGACGCGCGACTACGCGAGGGCCTTCGGGTCCGCCGAGGAGCAGCGGCGCCCCCTGCTGCTCTTCTTCCGCCAGGACTGCGGTGGCGGGAACCGGCCGCAGAACCCGATCGAGGCGGGAGGGCCGATCGTGCACCAGGAGGGCCTGTCGGCCTGCGACCTCATGCAGCAGGACGTCTGGGAGCAGGAGGCGGTGGCGGCCGCCGCCTCACGGTTCACCGCGATCGTGGTGGACGGAGGAGACCAGACGCTGCAGGTGCGCTACCAGGTGGTGCGGATGCCGACCACGCTGGTGACGGACCCGTGGGGCAACGAGATCCTCCGCGTGTCCGGCTACTACGAGCGGGCCAAGATGCTCCGTCTGCTGGGCGTCGTGCCCACCGACTTCGCGGCGCTCGCCCCCAGCGGCACGGCGCTGAAGGCCAACGGGAACGACTTCGGCGCCCTCACGGGTGCGGCGGCGTTCTACCAGGAGCAGGGGCTGCCCCAGGTGGTGGAACGGCTCTACTCGATCGCGCTCGGGGGGTCGCGGTCGGCCGTCCCGCTGCAGGCCTGGCGGCAGGCCGTGATCGCGCGGGGGCTGAACCTGCTGGCGGGTCTCAACAATGCCGAGGCGGCGGCGGGGGTGTTCCAGCAGGAGTGGGCCGCGGGGCCGGGCGATGCCGGCAGCGACGCGCTGCTGCTGGGCCTGGTGAACGCGCGCCTCCAGCAGGGCAAGCGGGCGGAAGCGGAGGCGGCCGTGCGCACGCTCGAGCAGAAGCACCCCGGCTCGCCCTACGCCGCCCGGGCGCGCCAGGTCCTCGACGCCAGGCGCAGCGGTTCGTAAATCTCCCACGTCTTGCCGTACGATCGAAGGCTCCGCGGAGGTACGCGTGGTCGAGACGGTGGGATACGAAGACGGCGTGGTGCGGATGCTGGACCAGCGCCGCCTGCCCGCGGAGACCGCGTACCTGAGCTGCCGGGACCACCACCAGGTGGCCGAGGCCATCCGCGACATGGCGATCCGGGGCGCGCCCGCGATCGGGGTGGCGGCGGCCCTGGGGATCGTGGTGGGCGTGCGCAGCCTCGGCGCCGACGCGACGCCGGCCGCCTTCGACGCCATCTGCGACGAGCTGGCCGCCACCCGTCCCACCGCGGTGAACCTGTTCTGGGCCATCGCCCGCATGCGCGAGCGCCATGCGCGCGAGCGGGCCCAGGGCGGCACGCGGCTCGCCGAGGGGCTGCTGGAGGAGGCGCTCGCCATCCAGGCCGAGGATCTCGCCGCCTGCCGCCGCATGGGCGACCTGGGCGCGGCGCTGATCCCGGACGGCGCGCGCCTGCTCACCCACTGCAACGCGGGCGCCCTGGCCACCGCCGGCTACGGGACCGCGCTCGGCGTCGTCCGCTCCGCCGCCCGCGAGGGCAAGGTGCGCCTGGTCTACGCGGACGAGACGCGGCCGTACCTGCAGGGTGCGCGCCTCACCGCCTGGGAGCTGATGCAGGACGGGATCCCCACGACGCTGATCGCCGACAACATGGCCGGCCACCTGATGGCGCGCGGCGAGGTGGACGCGGTCGTGGTGGGCGCGGACCGCATCGCGCGCAACGGGGACGTGGCGAACAAGATCGGGACCTACACCGTCGCGGTGCTGGCGAAGGAGAACGGCGTGCCGTTCTACGTGGCCGCGCCCGTGTCGACCTTCGACCTGGCGACCGCCACCGGCGCCGACATCCCGATCGAGGAGCGCGCGCCCCAGGAGGTCACGCATCACGGCGGGCGGCGGCTGGCCCCGGAGGGCGTCGGCGTCCGCAACCCGGCGTTCGACGTGACGCCGCACCGCTACGTCACCGCGATCGTGTGCGAGCGCGGCATCGCGCGTCCGCCGTACACCGAATCGCTCGCGCGACTCGCCGCGGGGGTATGACCGTGCGCATCCTGGCCATCGAGACCTCCTGCGACGAGACCGCGGCCGCGGTCGTCGAGGACGGCCGCGCCATCCTTTCGAACGTGGTCTCCTCGCAGGTGGCGGTGCACGCTCCGTACGGCGGCGTGGTGCCGGAGCTGGCCTCGCGCCACCACCTGGAGAACATCGTGCCCGTGATCGAGCAGGCCATGGCCGGCGCCCAGGCGACGTTCGCCGACCTGGACGCGGTCGGCGTCACCCAGGGCCCCGGGCTGGTGGGCGCGCTGCTGGTCGGCGTGCAGGCGGCCAAGGGCATCGCGTTCGTGCACGACAAGCCGCTCATCCCCGTCCACCACATCGCCGGGCACATCCAGGCGCCGTTCCTCGCGCACGGCGAGATCCCGCTGCCCGCTCTCGCGCTCGTCGTCTCCGGGGGACACACGCACCTCTACGAGGTGCCCGGGGAGGGCCGCTACCTGCTGCTGGGCCGCACGCGCGACGACGCGGCCGGCGAGGCCTTCGACAAGGTCGCGAAGCTGCTGGGGCTCGGCTACCCGGGCGGGCCCGTCATCGACCGGCTGGCGCGGGGCGCCAACGACCGCGCCCACGAGTTCACGGTCGCGCGCATCAAGGACGGCAGCGGCGACTACTCGTTCAGCGGCCTCAAGACCGCGGTGCTGTACCACGTGCGCCGCGAGGGCATCGGGCCGGTGGCGGATCCCGCGAGCGTGCCGGACGGCATCCGCGACCTGGTCGCCTCCTTCCAGCGCGCGGTGGTGACGGCGCTGCTGCGCCGCTTCCGCGCGGTGGCGGAAACGCGGCGGCCGGCCAGCCTCCTGCTGACCGGGGGCGTGGCCGCCAACTCGCTCCTGCGGGCCGAAGCGAAGACGATGGCCGACGAGCTCGGCCTGCCGCTGTTCGTCCCGCCCATCGCGCTGTCCACGGACAACGCGGCCATGATCGGCGCCGCCGCGTTCGTCGGCTGGCGCCTGGGCCGGCGCGCCGGGTGGGACCTCAACGCCGACACCCACCTCCCCCTCGCCTGAGAAATGCGCCTCCACACGCTGGCCCTCGTCGTGGCCGCAGCGGCCGCCTCCCCCGTGGCGGCGGCCGAGACGCCGACGGCCCAGGTGGAGGCGCTCCTGGCGGCCGGCAACGAGAAGCGCCGCACCAACGACCTGGCGGGCGCGCTCGAGGCGTTCGAGGCCGCGATCCGCGCCGCCGACCAGGCCGGGCTCGCGTCGGAAGGCGCTCGCGCCCGGCGCGAGGCGGGCCACGTGCTCTCCGTGTTCGGCCGCTACGCGGAGAGCCGCGCGTACGTCGAGCAGGCGCGCCGGACCTACCAGGGCGTGGGCGACGTGCTCATGGAAGCGCGCACGATCGTGAACCTCGGCATCCTCTCGCGCTACACCGGAGACCTGGACGGCGCGCTGCGCGCGTACGCGGAGGCGCGGGCGCGCGCCGAGGCGGCGGGTGACGACCGCCTCGTCGCCATCACGCTCAACAACACGGGCGTCGTCCACATCAGCCGAGGCGACCTGCGCTCCGCGCTGGACGCCCTGGCGGAGGGCCTGTCCCGCTTCGACAAGCCCGACGCGCAGCTCACGGCCGACCTGCTGGGCAACCTGGGCGCGGTCCACTTCCAGCAGGGCAACCTGGAGCTGGCGCTCGACTACCTGACGCGCTCGGTCAAGGTCCAGGAGAAGCTGGGCAACGAGTTCGGCGCGATCTTCGAGCGGGTGCAGGCGGCCAGCGTGCTGACCGAGCTGGGACGGAGCGCCGAGGCGCGCGCGAGCCTGGAGGAGTCGGCCGCCCTGGCCGGCAAGGGGGGCGCCCGGGA
>JAICEW010000046.1 GCA_025923995.1 Vicinamibacteria bacterium
GAAGGACATCCGTGGGGTTCCGCCAATCAGGTGGTCTCGCTCGCGGCGCTCCGCTCACACCCGTGGCAGCCTCGCCGCCACCCGCCTGCGCCTGGTGCGAGTACGCGCGACGATTTGAGACGCCCTGCGTTCCGCGACTCAACCGGCCGCGCGGCCGGTAGAGTCCGACGCGCTCAGGGATTCGTCGATGGCGTCGCGGACAAGCGCGTGAACGGCGTACCCGTCGCGGCGCGTGAACCGCCCGCCGTCAGCGCCGCCGCGAAGCGGTACGCCTGAGCGCGCCGGCGTTCGGCGCCCCGTTCGAGCCCTGCCGGCCGCGATGCAGGATGCCTCTCAGCGCGGCCGCAGCTGCTCCTCGGGCGGGAACGAGCTGATGGGGACGCGGATGGAGGCGGCGGGCATCGTGCCCGAGCGGAGCCAGCGTCCGATCGCATCGAGGGCGGGCCCCGTGTTCGAGGGCATCACGACCGTCGCCGTCATCAGGCCGTCCTTGACCATCCGCTGCCCGACGGACGGGACGCCGTCGATGCCCAGGTAGGGCACGGCGCCCCACTGGCGCGCGATCTCCGGCGTCCCTTCGAAGGCCCGCCGCGCGCCGCGCGCCATCGCGTCGTCCTGGCAGGCCACGGCGTCGATGCGCAGGCCCTCGGTGGTCTTGAGGCGCAGCCACTTGCGTACGACCTGGTCCGCGCTCTCCTCGGTCCACAGCGCTTCGAGGACCACCATCGTGATGGCCGAGCCCGCCAGCACCTCCTGAGTCCCCGAAAGGCGCTCTCGGGCCACGCCGGCGGAGGTCGGGCCCTGGAGGTAGAGCACGGTGCCGCCGGCGGGCAGGAGCAGCCGCATGTGGCGCGCCTGCATGCGGCCGATCTCGACCTGGTCCGACCCCAGGGCGAAGACGGGCAGCTGGGGGTATTGCCGCCGCAGGGAGTCGATGTACGGCGCCGCGGTGTTCAGCAGGCCGACGCCGATCCCGGCCGCGGCCGCCTTCTGGGTCAGCCGCTCCATGCCCTCGATCGCGACCGGCTCGACGATGACCGCGCGCGGCTTCTGCCCCTGCGCGTGGATGTACTTGAAGATCTGCTGGATCTGGAGGACGGCGTTGCGGTCCGCGTCGAGCAGGTCGATCTCGATCCCGTAGCGGGCGGCGACGGCGCGCGCGTCGTCCATCTGGAGGTGCTGGAACTCGTTGGACTGGTCCGGCAGGGCGACGACGACTTTGTCGCTCAAGGGTCCTCCTTCGCGCTCTCCTCGATGGCCCCCGCCTTCGGCGCGCCAGGGACGTCGACGGGCAGGCCGTGCTTGCGGAGGTAGTAGGCCAGGTTGCGCGGGTCGATCCCGAGCAGCCTCGACGCCTCCTTGCGCACGCCCTGGGCCCGGCGCTGGGCTTCCACCAGCAGCTCCAGCTCGCGGCGGTTGAGCGCGTCGCGGAGGTTCAGGTCGTCTCCCGCGTCCCCGAGCGAGGGCGGGGCCAGGCCCGCCTCGGGCGCCAGGTCGAGCGACTCGAGCCCCTCGCCGGGATGGAGGATGAGCGCGCGCTCGATGGCGCTCCGCAGCTCGCGCACGTTGCCGGGCCAGTCGTAGGCCTGGAGCCGTGCGGCCACCTCCGGCGTGACCGTCGGCGGTGGCTGGCCCAGGCGCGCCGCGACGGCGGCGGCGAAGTGCGCGGCGAGCAGCGGGACGTCCTCCGGACGCTCTCGCAGCGGCGGGACGGGCACCTGCAGGACGGCCAGGCGATAGTAGAGGTCCTGCCGGAAGCGCCCGGCCTGGATGTCTGCCTCCAGGTCGCTGTTGGTCGCGGCCACCACGCGCACGTCCACCGACGTGGGCCGGTCGTCGCCCACGCGGTCGAACTCGCCGTCCTGGATGGCGCGCAGGAGCTTGGCCTGCGCGGGCGCCGGCATCGCGCCCACCTCGTCCAGGAACAGGGTCCCGCCGTCCGCGAGCTGGAAGCGCCCCTCGCGGTCGGTGGAGGCGCCGGTGAACGAGCCCTTGCGGTGGCCGAAGAACTCGCTCTCCCACATCTCCATGGGCACCGCCGCGCAGTTGACGCGCACGTACGGCCCGCCCGCGCGCGGCCCGCGCTCGTGCAGCATGCGCGCCAGCAGCTCCTTGCCCGTGCCCGACTCGCCGCGCAGCAGCACCGGCGAGTCGACCGCCGCCGCCGCGTCCACCATGCGCACCGTGCGCAGCCAGGCCGGGCTCCGTCCGAG
Source organism: Vicinamibacteria bacterium (assembly GCA_025923995.1). Taxonomy (GTDB): domain Bacteria; phylum Acidobacteriota; class Vicinamibacteria; order Fen-336; family Fen-336; genus JAICEW01. The sequence continues at coordinate 2,214 of JAICEW010000046.1, forward strand.
GGCGGCGTCCGCCGCCGCCGCGCTGCGCAGGTAGCGCACCTCGCGCCGCAGGGCGCGCCCCTGCAGCGCCCGCGTGAGCGCCACCTCCAGCGCGCCGGGGTCCGCCGGCTTCAGGATGAAGTCGCTGGCCCCGGCCTGCAGGCACTCGACGGCGGAGCTGACGCTGCCGTGGCCGGTGAGGACGATGACGGGCACCTCGGGCGCCGTCTCCTGCAGGCGCTTCACGAGGTCGAGGCCGGTCAGCTCGGGCATGCGCAGGTCGGTGAGCACGACGTCCACCGGCGTGCGCTCCAGCAGGCGCAGGGCCTCCGCCACGCCCGAGGCGCTCTCCACGCGGAAGTCGCGTGCGCGCAGCAGCTCCAGGAGGGAGTCGCGGACGTAGGCCTCGTCCTCCACCACCAGCACCCGTGCGCGCGGCTTGCGATCGGTCACGAGGCTCCTCCGGTGAGCGCGGGCAGCGTCATGCGGAAGACCGCGCCCCCTCCGTCGCGCGGGAGCACCCTGAGGTCCCCCTCGTGCTGGCGCGCGATCGCGTGGCAGACGGAGAGCCCCAGGCCGGAGCTCTGCTTGGTCGAGAAGAACGGCTCGAAGACGCGGAAGCGGTCGGCCTCGGGCACTCCGGGCCCCCGGTCGGCGACGTCGACCACCACCGAGGTCCCGTTGCGCCGGGAGACGACGTCCACGGCTCCCCCTGCGGGCTGGGCCTCGCAGGCGTTGAGCAGCAGGTTCGAGGCGACCTGGCCCAGCATGATCGCGTTGCCCAGCGTCGGCAGCGACCCGTCGGCCAGGTCCAGGCCGAAGCGGATGCGCGCGAACTCGCGCCGGGAGCGGATGAACTCGACCGTGTCGGCCAGGATCCGGTTCAGGTCCACGGGCGTGCGCGCCGCCTGGCCCGGCTCCGCCTGCGTCAGCACCTGGCGCACCGTGCCCGCCGCCTGCTGCAGGCCCTGCTGCACCCCCACGAGACGCTGGGCGGCGGAGGCGGAGTCGCCGCGCGCGAGCGCCTCCTGCGCGAGCGTCAGGTAGTTGGCCATGCCTTCCAGCGGGTTGTTGATCTCGTGCGCGATCCCGGCCGCCAGCTGCCCCACGGTCGTGAGCCGCTCGGCGTGGAAGAGCTGGCGCTCCAGGTCCCGCACGCGCGCCTCCTCGTGGGCCGCCGCCTCCACCCGCTCGCGCTGCCGGACCTCGCGCAGCGCCAGCCAGCCCAGCAGCACGGCCAGGGCCATGCCGGCCAGGTTCACCGCCAGCGTCGTGCGCTGCCGGGCCGCGCGCGGCTCGGTGAAGGCGACGGCGAGGCGCTCGGGCTCCGTGCAGGCCAGCGTCCAGGGTCCAGGCACGGACCAGCCGTCGGCGCGCACGGGCGCAGACGCGTCGAGCCGCCGCTCCGACGCGTCCGCTCCGGGGCTCGCCTGGCGCGCGACGTCGCGCCCGCCGGCGTCCGAGAGGCGGCAGCTCCGCTCCTCCGGCTCGGCGCGTCCCAGCAGCAGGGCGGGGGCCAGCTCCACCTCGAGGCGGTTGGCGGACGTCGCGCCCACGGGCACCACGGCCGAGAGGCGCCGCCGGTCGGGCGCGGTCGCGGCGCCCTCGTCACCCGTGGGAATGCCCGACACCCACAGGACAGGGATGCCTCCGCGGCGGCCGACCAGCAGCAGGGGCGTGTCGTCGGGAGCCCGCACCGCCAGTCGGACGACGGAGGGGTGGCTGCGCAGCGAGACGAGCAGCGCGCTCTCGGCCGCCTCACGCAGCGCCAGGGCCGGGGCCCCGCTCGCGTCCTTCGTCAGGCGCGCGATGGACGACGACGCGGCCAGGAACGTCAGGTTGGCCTGCATGTCCGCCAGCGACTGCTCGAGCGCCCGCGCGCGCCCTTCGGTCTCGCGCGCGAAGCTGCGGCCCGCCTCTTCGGCCGCGCCGCGGCGCGCCAGCGCGATGTCCCAGATGCCGGCGACGTTGACCGCGGCCACCGCGCCGACCGCGACCACCGTCAGCCCGCGCGCGCGCCTGGACACGCCACCAGCACCCGTGGGGGAGTCCGCCATTCATGAGGACTATACCGAAAACGGAAGATCCCGGCGGCTCGGGCGGCGCGCCTTTCGATAGGATCCCGATCCGTGGGACACACAATCTGGATGGCTGCGTTGGCATTCGGGCTGCTGCCGCCCGCTCCCTCCCGGCCGGTCGTGGTCGCCTACGTCTTCCCCCAGGACGCGCGTCTCGACCCGGCCATGCTCCCGGCCGAACGCATCACGCACGTCAACTACGCGTTCGCGAACCTCCGTGACGGCCGCGTGGTCGAGGGCTTCGCGCACGACGCCGAGAACTTCCGCACGCTGGCGGCGCTGCGGCGGACACATCCGCACCTGCGGGTGCTCGTCTCGATCGGCGGCTGGACCTGGTCGGGCGGGTTCTCGGACGCCGCCCTTCGTCCCGCCTCGCGCCGGCGCTTCGTGGACAGCGTGGTCGACTTCGTGGCGCGCCACGACCTGGACGGCGCCGACGTCGACTGGGAGTATCCGGGACTGCCCGGGTTCGGGAACGTCCACCGCCCGGAGGACAAGGCGAACTTCACGTCGCTGATGCGCGAGCTGCGCGCGGCGCTCGACGCGCGCGGGCGCCGGACGAAGCGCGACTACCTGCTCACGCTGGCGGCCGGCGCGTCGCCGGCCTTCCTGGCCCACACCGAGATGGACCGCGTCGCGCAGGTGGCCGACCTCGTCAACCTCATGACCTACGACTTCCTGGTGCCGCCGGGCGACGGCGTCTCGGGACACCACGCGAACCTGTGCGCCGTGGAACCCGGCGGGCCATCGGCCGACGGTGCCGTGAACGCGTTCCTGGCGGCGGGCGTGCCCGCGGACAAGCTGGTGCTGGGCGTGCCGTTCTATGGGCGCGCCTGGCGGCTGGCCCAGGGCGAGGGGCCCTCCGGTCCGGGCGCGGCGCCCCCGGAGCGCATCGACACCTCGTACGCCGCGCTGGTCGCGGCGGTGGGGCAGGGCGCGTTCGCCCGCCGCTTCGACGCGCGGGCCCAGGCGCCCTGGCTCTGGGACGCCGCGCGCCGCGTGTTCGTGAGCTGGGACGACCCCGAGTCGCTCGAACGGAAGGCCGCGTACGTCCGGCAGCGCGGCCTGCGCGGCGTGATGTTCTGGGAGCTGGGAGACGACGACTCCCAGGGCGCCCTCGTGGACGCGATCCGTCGGGGGCTGGCCGGCGGCCCATCCGTGCCAGAATGCCTCGCCCTCGAGCGGGAGCGACCATGACCCAAGGCGTGCTGGCGGTGATCCTGGGCGGAGGACGCGGCACGCGCCTCTTCCCGCTCACCCTGCACCGCTCGAAGCCGGCCGTGCCCATCGCCGCCAAGTACCGCCTGATCGACATCCCGGTCAGCAACTGCCTCAACTCCGACCTGCGGCACATCTTCGTGCTCACCCAGTACAACTCGGAGAGCCTCAACAAGCACCTGTACCAGACGTACAAGTTCGACCTGTTCTCGTCCGGCTTCGTCTCGCTGCTGGCCGCGGAGCAGACGGAGGAGAGCCCCGACTGGTTCCAGGGCACGGCCGACGCCGTGCGGCAGAGCCTGCGGCACCTCGCGAACCACCGGTACTCGGAGGTCGTGATCCTCTCCGGCGACCAGCTCTACCAGATGGACTATCGCAAGATGATCGAGACGCACCGCCGCCACGTGGCCGACATGACGGTGGCGGTGACGCCGGTGACGGCGGAGCAGGCGGGCGCGTTCGGCATCCTCAAGGTGAACCGGCAGGGGCGCATCGTGCACTTCGAGGAGAAGCCCGCGGCCGACCGGTTGCCCGACCTCGTCTCCGACTGGCCGGGCATCGGCGAGACGTTCCTGGCCTCGATGGGCATCTACGTGTTCGGCCGCGACGTGCTGGAGACCGCGCTGCGCGATCCCTCCCTCAACGACTTCGGCCGCCACATCATCCCGCAGGCGGTCCCCAACCAGCGCGTGCACGCCCACATGCACCGCGGCTACTGGGAGGACGTGGGGACCATCCGCTCCTACTACCTCGCGAACCTGGCGCTGGCGCAGCCGGTGCCCCCGTTCGACTTCTACGACGCGAGCAACCCCGTCTACACGCACCCGCGCTTCCTGCCCGCCACGAAGGTCGAGCAGAGCTCCATCCGCAACGCCCTCATCTCGGAGGGCTGCATCGTGGTGCAGGCCGAGATCGAGCGGAGCGTGCTCGGCATCCGCAGCCGCGTGGGCGGCGGCGCGCGGGTGCACGAGAGCCTGCTGCTGGGCGCCGACTACTACGAGACCGCGGAGGAGAGCGACCGCGCCCGCGCGCAGGGCCTGCCGCCCGTGGGCATCGGCGCCGACAGCTCGATCGCGTGCGCGATCGTCGACAAGAACGCGCGCATCGGCCAGGGGGTGCGCATCGCGAACGCCGAGGGGGTCAAGGAGCGCGACGGCGACGGCTGGTACATCCGCGACGGGATCGTGGTGGTCTCGAAGGGCGCGGTGATCCCGGACGGCACGGTGATCTGAGCCGCCGCCGGGCCCGTTCCACGCGCGCCGGGCTCAGGGACGGTCGACGAGGACTGCCTCGATCGAGGCCAGCAGGTCCGCGCGCATGCGGCGCCCGATGTCCGCCGAGTGCCGGGCACGGTAGAGCCGGAGGAGCTCGGGGCGCACCTCGGCGAACGGCGCCGGACCCGCAGCCCGCACGTCCTCCACGCGGACCAGCAGGTAGGCCGCCGGGACGTACACCAGCCGGTGCGAGTCGTAGGACTCCACCAGCAGCGGCCCCAGCAATTCGCCCGAGGGCGCCGCCATCACGGCGGCCGGGACGCGGGGGCCGGCCCAGACCGCGAGCGGCTGGGCCTCGGCCCAGCCCAGGTCGCCTCCGTCGCGGCGGCTGGGATCGTGGGACATCGCGCGCGCGGTTGCGGCCAGGTCGCGCACGCCCGCGCGGAGCTCGCGGGCCACGCCGTCGAGCGGGTCGAAGGCCGCGTTGGCCTGCCTGGGATCCGGGACCCGGACCAGGATGCCGCGCAGCCGGCGCGCCTCGGGGCGCTCGAACCGCTGGCGCTCCGCTTCGTGGAGCCGCCGCAGCTCTTCGTCGCCGACCGCGGCCGTCAACGCCTCCGCGCGCCGCTCCTGCGCGGCGCCCGCGAGGAAGGCGCGGCGCGCCTCGCCCAGCGTCGCCGCGACCTCGGGCCGCTCGTCCAGTCGCTCGCGCCGTGCGGCATCGAGCAGGAGGCGACGCGACATCGTCTCCTCGAGCACCTGGCGCAGGTCCGAGGTGCGTCGGGCGGGAAACGGCAGCGCGCTCCAGCTCCGGAACAGCTCGCCCACCGTCACCGGCACCTCGCCGGGCCACTCCGCCGCCACCGTGTCATCCGGAGCGTTCGGATCGTCCAGCCGCTCGAGCCGGACGACCACGCCGCGGGCCTGCGCCATCTCGGAGAGGCGCTTCTCCACGAAGGCCGCCCTGGCCTCGCGCGCGAGCCGGGAGCGGATCCCCTTCTTCGCGTCCTCGATGCCCAGGACCGGCTTCGTCTCGCGGCCCTCGAGCCGGAAGACCTGGAGCCCCGCCGACGTGCGCACGACGCCCGTGCGCTCGCCCGGCGCGAGCGTCCAGAGGATCCGCTCGAGCGTCGCGTCGAGATCGCCTCTGGCCACGGGGGCCATCAGCCCGTCGAACGAGGCGGTCTGGGAGTCGGAGCGCGTCCGCGCCAGCGCACCGAAGTCGGCGCCCGCATCCAGCTCGCGGACGATCTGCTCCATGGCCTGCTCGGCCCGGTTCCGTTCGTCCGGATCGGCGTTGCGCGACACGCGCTTGAAGATGTGCCGGAGCCGGATCCGCTCCACCGCGGCGGGGTCGGGTGCGGCCGCGTACGCGGCGTCGACGGCTGCGGGCGTCACCGCGTCGGCCGCCGCTTCCGCCTCGGCCTCGAAGCGCCTGCGGGCCTCCGCCAGCAGGACCTCGTCGAGCCGGCGCTGCAGCGCGGCCGCGACCTCCGGCTGCGCGAGCAGCCCGGACCCTTCCTGCTCGGCCGCCCGCAAGGCCAGCAGCTCCTCGAGCCGCTGCCGGCGGTGGGAGGCGTCCGCCTCGACGGGCCCGCGCGTCGCGATGTAGCGGTCGAGCTCGTCGGCGGTGACGCTGCCCAGACGCGAGCGGGCGACGACGCCCGGCTGCGACCGGACGGCGGACGAGCAGGCGGGCGCCGAGAGAGCGGCCAGCGGGACCAGGGAAGCGGCGAGGAGCGCCGGTTTCATGCGATCAAACGAAGACGGGCAGCTCCCGCGGCGGAGAAGCTGCCCGTCGGTCGCGACCCGAGGGTTCGGAGGCCTACTCGACGGTGACGCCCATGAGCTCGACGGGCACGACGGTGGCCGTCGCCCGGAGCAGCCAGTCGCCCGCCAGGGTGGCGCCGAAGCTGTCGATGGTGCCGAAGAACGCGTTGGTCGGCATCACCGGCGGGTTGGCCATCGTCCCCGTGAGGTCCCCTCCGACCCAGGACCGGACGTTGTTCGGCACCGTCTGGTCGATCGAGGCCGGGAAGTTCGCAGGCGTGACGCCCGGCGTCGCCCAGCGGTTGACCAGGCCGATGTGCAGGTTCACGCCGGACGCGATCGCGGGCGCCGAGGTGATGTTCTGGACGTCGAAGGCGGTGAAGACCACGCCGATGGTGGCGGCCTGCGAGACGACGTGGGTCGAGCCGTTCGCCGGGTTGGCGTCGGCATCGCTGTAGATGTGGATCGAGAACGCGTTGCCGACGGCCGGCGGGTTGGGGCCGAGGTTCGCCCAGAAGACCTGGACCTGGTCCACGCGCAGGGGAAGGTCCGTGGGGTCGATGTCGAAGCGGTTGAACCACAGGAACTGGTTGGCGGTGGCGCCGTTGTTGACGCCGATGGTGTTCTCGGCCGTTCCGTCGTCGACGAGATAGTTGACCGGGCTCCCCTCGACGATGCGCACCGGGATGCTGACCGTCTTGCCGGGGGGCAGCGCCGCCTGGACAGCCTGTTCGGCGCTGGCGAACGTCCCACACGTGGCGAGGAGCGCCAGCGTGACCACTGACTGCCTGACGAGCATCATCGCGTCATCCTCCAGGAAGCGCTTGTTTCCGGTGGGTCGGGGGTCGGATCGTCGACAGGGTTATCATCAGCGCCCGGCCGCGTCAAGTGCGGCCCCCGGAGGTTCGACTACTGGCCCCGGATCTCGCGGATCCGGCGGTCACGGTCCGTCGCGATGCGATCGCGGTCCCGGCGGTACTCCTCCTCGAGTGTGGCCGCGGACTCGGGGTCGCGCGCCTGGCGCAGCGCCGACTGGTGCAGGATCTCGCGCTCGGCCAGGCGGGCCTCGGCCACGCGGCGGGCCTCGGCGATGGCGGCGCGCTGCCCGTCGTCGAGCGGGCGCTCCTCGACGCCCTCCTCGCGGTCCTTCCTGCGCAGGCGCTCCATGGCCAGCTCGTACGCGCTCTTGGGGGCTTCGTCGGTCACGGGCGGGAACCTCCGGAATGCTCGCCAGTCTAACGCGGCCGGGGGTGGAGGACAGGCCGGCGGCGCCCGATTCCCGAGGGCGCCGCTCGCGCCGTAGCGGTCAGTCGAACGCGGTCGGCCGCGACGGATCGTCGAGGTGCGCGAAGCACTCGCGCAGCTGCGCGAGCGTGGTGCGCCAGGGTGACAGGTCGGGCAGCGCCTCCCGGTCGAAGAAGCCGACCTCGAGGATCTCGTGGTCCGGGTCGGGGGCCCCGCCCGTGATGTCGCAGAGGAAGATCAGCTTGAAGGCGTGGAACGCCGGCAGGGGGCGGCCCTGGCGGTTGGCGTCGAACACGCCGACGACCTTGCGCGCCTCGCAGGTGAAGCCGGACTCCTCGCGCACCTCGCGGCAGGTCGCGTCCGCCGGCCGGTCGCCCACGTCGGCCCAGCCCCCGGGCAGGCACCACAGGCCGTCCTGCCGCTCGCGCACCATCAGCACGCGGCCGTCCCGGAAGCAGCAGCCGCGCACGTCGACCTTCGGCGTCGCGTAGCCGGGCTGCACCAGGAACCATTCCTGGACGATCGCGGCCGCCTGGCCGGTGTGGCTCGTGTAGATCTCGACCGCGAGCGAGGAGAGCTTCTCGTAGCGCTGCCGGTCGAAGGGGTTCTGCGCGTAGGTGAGCCCGGTCTGCGCCAGCGCCTGCAGCTGGCGGGCCCAGACGATCCAGTCGGGCGGCTCGTCCATCAGTAGGCCAGCAGGGCCTCGAGCGCGGCCACCAGGCGGCCCTTGGGGGAGAAGACCTCCTCGAGCGCCTTGCTGAAGGGGACCGGCGTGTCGAGCGCGCCCAGGCGCACGACCGGCGCGTCGAGCCACTCGAACGCGTCCTGTCCGATGGCGGCCGCCAGCTCGCCGCCGAAGCCGCCCGTCGTGGGCGCCTCGTGCAGCACCAGCGCGCGCCCCGTCCTGCGCACCGAGGCCAGCACGGCCTCGCGGTCCCAGGGCACGAGCGTGCGCAGGTCGATCACCTCGACCTGCCGGCCGCGCTCGGCCAGCCGCGCCGCCGCCTCCAGCGCCCACACGACGCCGACGCCGTAGGTCACGAGCGTCAGGTCCGAGCCCTGCCGCACCACGGCCGCGCGGCCGATGGGCACCGTGTAGTGGCCCTCCGGTACCCGGCCCTTCGCCGAGCGGTAGAGGAGCTTGTGCTCGAGGTAGAGGACCGGGTTGCCGTCCTCGAACGCGGCCAGCAGCAGCCCCTTCGCGTCGTACGGCGTCGCCGGCGCCACCACCTTGAGCCCGGCCACGCTCGTGAACCAGGACTCCACGTTCTGCGAATGGAAGGGGCCCGCGCCCATCCCGCCGCCCACCGGGATGCGCAGCACGACCGGCACCGCCGCGCCCCAGCGGTAGTGCGTCTTGGCCAGGTTGTTGACGACCTGGTTGAAGCCGCAGCTGATGAAGTCCCCGAACTGCATCTCGATCATCGGGCGGAACCCGTCGAGGGCCAGGCCCAGCGCGGCGCCCACCGCGCCCGACTCGATGATCGGCGTGTTGCGGACGCGCGGACGACCGAACTCCTCCACGAATCCTTCGGTGACCTTGAACACGCCGCCGTACTCGGCGATGTCCTGGCCGAGCAGCACGACCGTCTCGTCGCGGCGCATGGCCTCGCGCAGCGCGTCCGAGATCGCGTCCACGTAGCGGCGCTCCGGCGCCTGCTCCAGGGCCTGGCGCGCGGGCGGCGCATCCCTGGCTCCCGAGGGCGCGAACACGTCGCGGAGCTCCGCCTCGGCGGAGGACTCGGGATCGGGCGCGGCCAGCGCCTCGTCCACCAGCGCGTCGATGCGCGGCTTGAGCTCCGCGCGGATCGCGGTGCGCTCGTCCTCGGTCATCACGCCGCGGCTGAGGAGCAGCTGCTCGAAGCGGTGCACCGGGTCGCGCCTGCCCCACTCCTCGAACAGCTCGGGCGGGACGTAGGCCACGCCGGAGGCCTCCTCGTGCCCGCGCATGCGGAACGTCTTGAACTCGAGGAGGGTCGGACCCTCGCCACGCCGGCCGCGCTCGGCCGCCTCGGACACGGCGCGATACACGGCCAGCACGTCGTTGCCGTCCACCACGACGCCCGGGATGCCGTAGCCCAGGCCGCGGTCGGCCAGGTCGCGGCAGGCGTACTGCTCGGACACGGGCGTCGAGAGCCCGTACTGGTTGTTCTCGACCACGAACAGCACCGGCAGCTTCCAGACGGCGGCCAGGTTCACCGCCTCGTGGAAGTCCCCCTCGCTGGTGGCGCCGTCGCCGGTGAACGTGGCCGCGACCTGTCGGGTGCCCTTGAGCTGCGCCGCCAGGGCCAGGCCGTCCGCGACGGGGAGCATCGCGCCCAGGTGGCTGATCATCCCGATGACGCGCCGCTCCGTCAGCCCGAAGTGGAACGTGCGGTCGCGCCCGCGCGTGAAGCCGCCGTCCTTGCCGAACAGCTGGCGGAAGAGCCGGCCGAGGTCGAGACCCCTCCCGGTGAACACGCCCAGGTTGCGGTGCATGGGCAGGATCCAGTCGTCGGGCGTGAGGGCCGCGGTGACGCCGACCGCGATGGCCTCCTGCCCCATGCCCGAGAACCACTTCGACAGCTTGCCCTGCCGCAGGAGCAGCAGCGCCTTCTCCTCGATCAGGCGCGGCAGCAGCAGCGACCGGTAGAGCGACTTCAGGCGCTCGTTGCCGGACTCGGCCGCGGGCTCCGCACGCGGCATCCGCCGGGTGGGAGCGTCGTCGCGGCCCGTGTCTCCTGTCTCGGCCAAGCGGCTCCTATCGCCCCGGGCGGAGCGTCTCCTTCACGAACTCCAGCATACCCGCCCGCATGTGCTTGATGATGAGCGGCTCGGTGAAGCCGTGCCGGTTGCGCGGGTACATCATCATGCGGAAGGGCTTGCCGGCCTTCTGCAGCTCGTAGGCGAACTGGAGCGAGTTCTGCGGATGGACGTTGTCGTCCATCGCCCCGTGGATGAGCAGCATCTGCCCGTGCAGGTCCTTGGCCGCCCGCAGCACCGAGGTCTCCTGGTAGCCCGCCTCGTTGTTCTTCGGCATCAGCATCACGCGCTCGGTGTAGATCGAGTCGTAGTTGCGCCAGTCGACGACCGGCGCGCCCACGATGCCCATCGCGAAGCTCCGGCTGTGCGTGAGGGCGTAGGCGGCCATGAACCCGCCGTAGCTCCAGCCGCCGATCCCGATGCGCTGCGGGTCCGCCCAGGGCTGGCTCTTGAGCCAGGCCACGCCGTCCTCGACGTCCCGCAGCTCGGAGGGCCCCATCCTCTTGTATGCGGTGGCGGAGGCCACCAGTCCCTTGCCGGTCGCGCTGCGGTTGTCGCAGACGAACACCACCACCCCGTTCTCGGCCAGGAGCTGGAGGAACAGGCTCGACGCGTACCAGCCGTTGCGCACCTGGGGCGCGTGCGGGCCGCCGTACGTGTGCTGGTAGACCGGGTACCGCCGCGAGGGATCGAAGCCGGGCGGCTTGATGAGGGCGGCCTCCATCGCGAAGCCGTCGCGCGTCTTCACCTGGAAGAACTCCCACGGCTGCAGGCGGTACTCGCGCACGGCGGGGACGTCGTTGCCGTCCACCATCCGCACCTCGCGGCCGTCGGCGCGGTGCAGCCGCACCTGGTGCGGGGTGCGGGCGTCGCTCCAGGTGTCGAGGTAGTGCGCGAAGGACGGGCCGAACACGGCCTCGTGCTGCCCGGCCGTGGTGGATACGCGCGTGAAGCCGCTGCCGTCCAGCCGCACGCGCGCGATGTCGCGGTGGATGGCGCCCCGGTCCGTCGACGAGAAGTAGACGAGCCGGGCGGTCTCGTCCACACCGTACAAAGTGCGCACCTCCCAGTCGCCCTTCGTGACCTGCCGGGGCTGCGTGCCGTCCGCGCGGTAGTGGTAGACGTGCTTCCAGCCGTCCCGCTCGGAGAGCCACAGGAAGCTGCCGTCCTTCAGGTAGCGCGGGCTGCCGGACGGCTCCACCCAGGCCGACGTCGTCTCGCGGAACAGCGTGGTCACCGCGCCGCTGGCGGGGTCGGCCACGTTGAGGTCCAGCCAGGTCTGCTCGCGGTCCTGCACCTGGAAGACGACGCGCCCGTCGGGTCTCCAGGCCACGTCGACGATGAGGGTGTCGGTGCCCGCGTACTTGCCCAGGTCCGCGAAGCGCGGGGCACCGCCCGCGACGTCCACGATCCCGAGCGTGGCGACCGGGTTGGGGTCGCCCGCCTTGGGATACGGGTAGACCTCGAGGGTGGGCCGCGTGGTGATGTCGTCCACCAGCGTGTACTTCGGGACGTTCTTCTCGTCGAGCCGCAGGAACGCGATGCGGCTCCCGTCGGGGCTCCACCAGTGGCTGCGGAAGGTGCCGCGGCCGTACACCTCCTCCTGGTACACCCAGTCCAGCTTGCCGTTCAGCACGTCGGCCGAGCCGTCGGTCGTCAGCCGGCGCTCGGCGCCGCCTGCCGCCGGGACCGAGTAGAGGTCGTTGCCGCGCACGAACGCGACCTGCCTCCCGTCGGGGCTCAAGGTCGCCTCTTCCTCGGCGCCTTCCGCGCGCGTCACGCGCGCCGCCTTGTGCGCGGCCAGGTCGTAGGTGTAGAGGTCGCCGCCGATCGGCATCAGGAGCGCCGTGCGCGCACGGCTCATGACCAGCGCGCGAAGGCCGACCGCCTGGCGCGCCAGCTCCGCGGTGGCGCCCTCGGCGACGAGGGCCCGCTCGATGCGGGGAGCGTCGAAGAACGGCGTGGTGCGGCCGGTGAGGGCCTCGACCTTCAGGAACTCCGCGGGGGCCGATCCCCGCGGCCACAGATAATGCGTGTCCGACAGCCAGACGAAGCCGCTGGCGGGCGCGCCGGCGAAGTCCGCTTTGTGGTCGGGATCGTAGATCGCGTCGATCGTCAACGGCTTCTGCTGGGCCGCCGCCGGGCCGGCCGCGACCAGGCCGCCCAGGAGGAGGGCCCCTGCCCTCCAGGTCGGCCTCGTGATGAAGGGCATGGACACTCCCGTGATCGTCCGCCGCGGCAGAGCTTACACGAACGCGTCCGGCGCGACCAATCCGGCCGCGCGAGCGCGCGCTAGCGGGGAAGTGTGCCCAGGTCGGTGCAGGGGAGGCGGGCCTCACCCTCGATGCCCAGGACGAAACACGGCGCCGGAAGTGTCGTCGGCAGAGGAAGATAGCCGTGGCCGCCCTCGCGCGAGAGGGCGGTGAGCTCCGCGGCGACCCGGGCGGCTTGCGGGCGGGGATCGTCCTCGATCGGCTCGTAGGCGAGGACCAGGGGGTTCCGGACGTCCCGCGGCGCGAAGAAGCGCGGGAGGCCGCGGACGCGCTCGATGCCCTGGGGACCTCGCGCGAACACGACGAGCGGAACCTCCGGCCGTTCCCGCAGCCGCGCCATCACCTCCTCGAGCCTCCGCGTGAAGGCGGCGGTCTGGTCGGCGTTCCTCGTGCAGGCCTGCCGCAGGAGCAGCGGCGGCTGTCCCGCCACGGTCAGGGCCAGTCCGGCCGTCAGCCCGGCTGCGACGCCGCGGACCAGCCGTCCCTCCATGCCCAGCGCCCGAAGGAGGGCGAGCCCCGCCACCGCCGTCACCAGCAGGCCCAAGGGTGGCGCCAGCGCTCCGGGGAAGTCGTACCGCATGCCGGTCTGCTGGGCCCCCTTGTAGAAGGCGTACTGCGTCGCGTACAGGAGGCCCAGGGCCAGCACCAGGAGCGAGCCGCCGCGCAGGACACCCATGAGGCGCCGCCGCCGCGCACCGGCCAGCGTGTGGACGGCGATCGCCAGCGCGGCGAGGCCGGCCGCCAGGTCCCAGGGGGACATCCCCGCCAGGAAGGCGGCGGCTCCGTCCCGCAGGAGGGCGCTCCGGTATCCAGGCGCCACGCTGCTGCCGTACACGTCGGCCCGCGACCGCGACAACGCCAGCACGATGCAGCCGGCCACGAGCGCCGCCAGCGCGAGGATCGCGGCGGTGGCCCCGAAGGCCACGGCCCGCGGCCGCCTCGCCGTCCACACGCGGACGATCAGCGCGAGCGTCGGCAGGGCGAGCAGCGTGAAGTTCTCCTTCGACCCGATCGCGAGCAGCGCGCCCCCCAGCACCAGCATCCAGTCGCGGGTGCGGCCTCCGCCCGCCGGGTCGCGCCAGATCCCCAGCGCTCCCGCCAGATAGAGGGCCGAGCCGAGCGCGGCGTACGTCTCGCCGGGGCCCAGGCGGCACCAGATGTCTCCCCAGAAGCGCAGCCCGAGCGCGTACGCGAGGAACAGCGCGGCGGGGAGCAGGCCGACCACGCGCGCGAGGGCGGTCAGGGCGACGGCCAGCGCGACCGCGAACATCGCGACGCGCGCCCCATACCAGCGCGCGGGCGAGTCGCCCCACGCGGCACACTCGAGGATGCGGAGCGTGTAGTAGACCGGGCGGTAGCGGACGGCCTCGCCGGGCCGGCCCACTTCGGTCCCGCCCAGCAGCGCGGGCACCTCACCCAGGCCGACGCGGCCGTCGGGGCCCAGGAAATCCATGATCTCGTGGTCGTCCTCCGCCGCCCACTGAGCGCGGAGGCTCGGAGCCACCAGCACCGCCGCCGCGGCCAGCGAGAGCACGGCCGCCGCGAGCGGGACCAGGAACCGCGGCCGGCGGAACCGGCTGCGGACGAGCGGGGCCAGGTAGGCGCCGAGCGCGACGGCGGCGGCGAAGGCGAGCGGCCACGGCGTCCGTCGCACGTGCAGGCGGTAGAGGACGAAGAGCGAGGCGGCCAGCAAGGCGACGGCCGCGATCGCGAGCGCGTCGAGCGGACCGACGGGCCTCTGCCTGCGATCGGCCGCGCTTCCGATCCAGCGCTCCCACGCGAGCCAGGCGGCCAGGACGAGCGCGAGCCGGATGCCGATCGTGCGCAGGTCGTTGACCGCCGCCCAGGCGAGCTGCATCCAGAGGAGGAGCAGCGTGGCGAGCGTCGCCCACCGCCGGTCCGCGAGCGCCGACCGCCGCGGGGCGGCCGGCGGGCCGGCCTCAGCGGCCAAGCAGGATGAGGAGGCCCGCGACGAGGGCGAGCAGCGCCATCAGGATGCCGAAGCCGGGCAGCAGCACCGGCAGCAGCCCCTGGATGCCGTGCGCCACCAGCCAGATGCCCAGCGCGGTCATGCCCATCGAGCGGGGACGGCTCATTCGTGTCCTCCTTGGTCGTCAGTCGGGAACGGCGACGGACGGCGCGATGAGGGCGCCGGCATCGTCCGGGGCCATCGGCGCGCCCAGCAGGAACCCCTGGCCCTGGTCGCAGCCGTGCACGCCCAGCGCGTCCAGCTGGGCCTGCGTCTCGACTCCTTCCGCGATGACGCTCAGACCGCGGGTGCGGGCCACTGCGAGGATCGACCGCACCAGGCCGGGGGCCTCGTCTTCGGCCAGCAGCGCGACCAGCGGACGGTCCAGCTTCAGCGCGTCGATGGGGAAGCGGTCGAGCAGCGCCAGCGAGGCCGCGCCGGTGCCGAAGTCGTCCAGGTGGATGCCCACGCCCGTCGCGCGCAGCCGGGTCAGGGCGGCCGTGGCGGAGTCGGTGGCCTCCAGCGCCCGCTCCGTGATCTCGATCCGCAGGCGCGCCGGAGGCAGGCCGCTCTCGTTCAGTGCGGCCGCGACGTCGTCCGTGAGGGACCGGCGGGAGAGCTGGCGGGCGGAGAGGTTCACGAGCAGGCACAGGTCGGGCGCGCCCGACCGGTCGAGCCACGACTTCATCTGCCGACACGCCTCGCGCAGCACCCAGGCCCCGATGGCGTGGATCTGGCCGGACGCCTCCGCGATGCCAAGGAAGTCGGCCGGCAGCAGCTCGCGCCCGTCGGGCTGGCGCCAGCGCAGGAGCGCCTCGAGCGCGATCAGGCGCCGGGACGCCAGGGCGTAGACCGGCTGGTAGAGCAGGCGGAACTCGCCGCGGCGGACCGCCCGCTGCAGCGACTCCTCCATCTGCGCGCGGGCCGCCATGCGCTCGCGCATCGCGGCGTCGAAGAGCTGGTAGCGGGTGCGGCCCAGCCGCTTCGCGTTGAACATGGCCGCGTCGGCGTCGCGCAGCAGCTCCTCGGAGCGGGCGTAGCCGGTGGTGCTGAGCGCGATGCCCATGCTGGCCGACAGCGGCACCTCGCGCCCGTCCACCGTGAGCGGCGCCTGCAGCTCGCGCTGGATGCGGTCGGCGACGAGCGACGCGTCGTCCGCGTCCGCGATGCGGTCGAGCAGGATCGCGAACTCGTCGCCGCCGAAGCGGGCCACGGTGTCGCCCGGCCGCAGGCAGCCGGAGAGCCGCTTGGCGACGCCCATCAGCACGCCGTCGCCCACCAGGTGGCCCAGGGCGTCGTTGATGCCCTTGAAGCGGTCGAGGTCCAGGAAGATCACGGCGAAGAAGTAGCCGCTGCGCCGCCCGGCCCGGTCGAACGCCTCCTCCAGCTTCTCCGCGAACAGCGCCCGGTTGGGCAGGCCGGTCAACGGGTCGTACGCCCGGCGGTCGGTCACGTCGGTCTGGGCCCCCGCCATGCGCGTCGGCCGTCCCTCGCCGTCGCGCACCGCGAACCCGCGCGAGAGCACCCAGCGGTAGCTGCCGTCGCGGTGCCGCATGCGGTACTCGTCCTCGAAGTGGGGTGCCTTGCGCTGCAGGTGCGCCTGCACCTTCTCCTCGACCCGCTCGCGGTCCTCCGGATGGATGCGCGAGAACCACTCGTCGGGGGAGTCGCCCAGGTCGTGCTCGCCGTAACCCAGCATCCCCTTCCAGCGCGGCGAGAGGTAGATCCGCTCCTCCTTGACCGACCAGTCCCAGATGCCGTCGTTGGTGCCGCGGACGGCCAGCGCGTAGCGCTCCTCGCTGTCGCGCAGCGCCTCCTCCGCGCGCCAGCGCTCGGTGATGTCCTCGCAGGTGGTGACGAGGCCCCAGGGGCGGCCCGCCGCATCGGTCACCACGTCCGACATGAGCTGCACCGGGAAGCGCGTGCCGTCCTTGCGGATGCGCATACGCTCGCGCTTCCACTTGGTGACGTGCTCCAGCTCGCGGGCGGGCAGCGCCTTCCAGTGCTCCCGCGGCGAGAGGTTGCGCGCGTCCTTGCCCAGCAGCTCCTCGATCGCGTAGCCGTGCATCTCCGCCTCGGCCTTGTTCAGGTACACGATGCGGCCCTCGGCGTCCGTGATGGAGACGCCGAGCTGCATCGTGCGCACCGCCGCCTCCAGCTGCCGCAGGCTGTCGGTGATCCGCTTGCGCTCGACGGCGTGCCGGAGCGCGCGGGAGAGGAGGCGGCCGTCGCCCGCGTCCTCCGCCAGGTAGTCCTGCGCGCCCAGGCGCAGCGCCGCCACGCCGCTCGGCTCGTCCCGCACCAGCACGACCACCGGCAGGGCCGGAAAGGCGCTGGTGAGCCGGCTGAGCGCGTCGAGGTCGGGCCGGCCCGACGCCCGCAGGTCCAGCAGCGCGGCGTCGGCGTGCGTCGTGGCGAGCCGGCGGATCGAGTCCGCCGGTGTGGCCGCCTCGACCAGCCACGTCGGGCCGGAGTGGGGAGCCAGGGCCTCCCGCAGGAGCTCGGCTTCGGCCGGGCCGGGCGCGATCACCAGGACCAGCAGACGCGGTGCGGGATCGCCGATCATCGCCTTGGCCACGACACTACAACAGCGCCCCTGCCCGGGTCAGCGTCCCTCCGGAAACAGGCTGAACAGCGCCCCGATGCCGCCGATCGCCGCCAGCGCGTAGCGGAGCAGCTCCCACCGGCCCGCCTCGTAGCGGGCGTATTCCGAGATCGAGATGCCGGGCGGCACGGGCTCCGCCTCCTTCATCTTCCCCGTCGCGAAGAAGAAGCCGAGTGCCCCGCCGAGCAGCATGATCAGCCCGTACTTGCGCATGTCACTCTCCCCGGAACGTCGGCTTCCGTTTCTCCAGGAAGGCGGTGGTGCCCTCCTGCTTGTCGGCGGACTCGAAGGTGATGGCCTGCACGGCCGACTCGTACTGGAGGCCCGCCGCGAGCGGCATGTGGGCCGACGCGTTCAGCGCGGCCTTGGCCAGCCGGACGGCGAGCGGGCCCAGCCCCAGTACCCGGTCCGCCCAGGCGCGCGCGGTGCGGGCCAGCTCGGAGAGCGGCACCACCTCGCTCACCAGCCCCACCTCGAGCGCGCGCCGGGCGTCCCAGCGCGCGCCGGTGAGGACCATCTCCTTGGCCCTTCCCAGCCCGACCACGCGCGGCAGGCGCTGCGTCCCGCCCGCGCCAGGGATGATCCCCAGCGTGGGCTCGGGCAGCCCGAAGACCGCGTTCTCCGCCGCCACGCGGATGTCGCAGGCGAGGGCCAGCTCGCAGCCGCCGCCCAGCGCGTAGCCGTTGACCGCGGCGATGGTGACGGCGTCGTGGGCCTCCACCGCAGTCATGAGGCGCGAGTTGATGCCCGCCAGCGCGTCGTCGCGGCGCCGCTCGCGGATGGCCGACACGTCCGCACCCGACACGAACGCCTTGTCGCCCGCGCCCGTGATCACCAGCACCGTCGCGCGGTGCGCGCGCACCTCGTCCAGCGCGCGATGGAACTCCTCCACGGTCGGCGTGTCGAGCGCGTTGCGGACCTGCGGCCGGTTCACCGTCAGGGTCGACACGCGCCCGTCGTGCTCGAGCGTCAGGTTGGCGTAGGCCATGGACCGGACCGATCTTACGCGATCCCCTGGCCCGGCGCGCCGGCGCTACCGCACGAGCGGCCAGCGCGGCGAGGGGATGATGAGGTTGATGGGGTCGAGCCCGCCCGAGTGCAGCCAGAGGCCGACGGCCACCTGCAGCGCGAGCGCGATCGACCACGCGGCGTCCACGAGGGCGGCCCGCCCGCGGTCGTACGCACGGTCGGCGGCGACGCCCGCCGCCATGGCCAGGGCCGGCGCCGCGAAGTACTCGAAGCGCAGCGCGAACGGCGTGAGCACCGCGAAGCCCGCCAGCGCGGCGGCCACCAGGGCCCAGGCCTGCAGCAGCGGACGGAGGCGGCCGGGCAGGCCTCCCACGAAGCCCGCCACCGCGAGCACGAAGGGCCCCAGGCCGAACTTGAGCGCCACGTCCTGCGCCATCTTGCCCAGGTGCACGCCGCGCAGGCGGAAGAAGGCGGTGGGCGAGCGTCCTGCCTCGCCCCCCCAGTAGCCCAGGCTCTCGCGCGTGAGCGCGGCGACCTCGCGGTAGTACGCGAGCCACGCGAGCAGCGCGCCGGCCGCCGCCGCGCCGACGACGAGCGCGGCACGCCGGGGGGCCTCGACGCCGGAGCGCGCGGCCAGCACCGCCCACACCACCACCAGCCCGGCCAGCGACGCGGCCGATCCCGGGTGGCCCAGGTAGGCGAGCGCCATCGCGCCGCCCACGATCGGCGGCGAGGCGCGCGCCATCACCGCCCACACCGCGACCAGCCCCAGCCAGGAACCGGCCACGTTGGCGGCGATCCCCTTGGGCACCATCAGGAGCCCTTCCGGCATGACGCTGGCGGCCACCGCGGCCAGCGCGGCTGCGCGCTCGCTGGCGCCGGCCGCGCGCATGATGAGCAGGACCAGGAGGGGCGCGGTGCCCTCGAGCACGATCATCACCCAGCGCACCACCGCCTCGCCGCGCGCGGTGTCCGCGAGCGGGACCACGGGCGCCAGGACCGCGTAGAGCGCCGGCGGGTAGGGGATGAACACGGGCTGGCCGGTCGCGTCGGACACGGCGCTGCCCAGCACCTCCCCGCGCTGGAACCGCTCGATGTTGTGCGCGTGGAACGTGAGGTCGATGCTGCCCAGGTCCGGCAGCGGGAGCAGGAAGAAGCGGAAGGCCAGCACCGCGCCCCACCAGGCGGCGGCCGCGCGCGGCCAGCGCAGCGCGGCGGCGCAGGCGATCGCCAGCAGCCACCCCGCGGCGGCGCAGGCGAGGGCGCGCGGGAGCCAGAACAGGAACGGGACGCGCGCCAGCCACACGCCCGCCGCCAGCGCGAGGGCCGCCAGGCCGACGGCGGCCAGCGTCCCTCGCCAGCCGGCCCCGGCCCAGGAGGCGGCGAGCGCGGCCAGCGCGAGCATCGACGCGTGGAGGAGCGCGCGCCGCCAGGGCCACGGCCCGGGCCCGGCCCGCTGCACGCGCACCCAGGAGACGCGCAGCGCCTCCGGTGCGCGGGCCCTCGGCGCCAGGAAGCGCAGATGGAGCGCTCCGTCCGCGTCCGTTCGTGCCGTGAACCGCAGCACGCCGTACTGCCCGCCCACGTCGCTCCGCAGCGCCACCGAGCGTCCGGCGTGCACCTCGACCTCCTGGCCCTTCGGCAGCGCGGAGGCGACCGCTGCCGCGACGTCCACCGCGCGGTCGGGCCAGAGGCCGACGAGGACCAGCTCGGACCGCGGGCTGGCGATGCGGAAGCCCTCGGGCTGGAACGGCCCGAAGTCGCGGAAGAACGGGCGGTCGAGCCATCCGTCCGCGTCGATCAGCACGCCGCGCGTGGCCGAGTCGAGCGCGATCACGCCGAGCGAGCCCAGCGCGACCGCCGCCGCCAGCGCGGCCAGCCGCCTCACGCGGGGCGGGAGCCGTCCGCCAGCGCGTGCGCGGCCGCCTCCGTCTCGGCGTTGGCCGGGAAGAAGCACTCGATGCGCATCTCCTGCAGCGTGATGTCCTGCGGCGTGCCCAGCGTGGTGACGGTCGAGAACCAGTCCATCGCCAGGCCGTCCTTGCGGAAGCGGATGGTGACCAGCGGCGGCGGCGTGAGACCGAGTGACTCCGGCGTGCGCCAGCGACGCGGGACGTCGGGGTAGGCGAGCACCTCCTCGAGGAGCTGCGCGGTCGCGTCGTCGGGGACGCCTCCGAGCGCCTCGCGATGGACGCGGCGGACGAGCGCGCCGGCCGCCTCCTCCCAGTTCTCCACGGAGGGCCGGAGGCCGAGCGGGTCGAACATCAGGCGCACGACGTTCGGCGGCCCCGCAGGCGGGTACGGCAGGAGCCGCGCGAAGAACCGGTCCGCGCCCGCGTTCGTGAGGATGAGGTTCCAGTGCGGGTCCATCACCACGGCGGGGAAGGGCTCGTGGTGGTCGAGGATCAGCCGCAGCGCCCGGTGCGCGTGGCCCAGCTCCGGAGCGGTCAGCCCTGTCTCGCGGTAGAGGGGCGCGTAGCCCGCCGCCACCAGCAGCGTGTTGCGCTCGCGGAGGGGCACGTCGAGCGCGTCGGCCAGCAGCAGCACCATCTCGCGGCTGGGCTGGGAGCGGCCGAGCTCGAGGAAGCCCAGGTGCCGCGCCGACACGCCGGCCTCGAGCGCCAACGCCAGCTGGCTCTTGCGCCGGGCGTGGCGCCAGTGCTGGATGAGCCGGCCGACGGGACTCCCGCCGGACCGGGCCGCGTCGTTCCTCATCGCGCCGCGAGTATAGCCACCCGCATCGGCGGCGCGACTACGCGCGACGTAGTTGTGGCGCCCCCCTCGCGCCGCGATCTTGGGAGGCGGACGCGGCCCACGCCGTGCCGACCGGCCGCGAAAGGAGACACACGTTGCTCGAACTCAAGACCCACACGCTCACGTCGGCGCCCGCCCCCTCCCAGCCGCTGCTGAAGGGGCTGCACGACGCCGTCGGATTCCTGCCCAACCTGGCCGCGCGCATGTCCGAGTCGCCGGCTCTGCTCGAGGCGTTCCTCAAGCTCCGCGAGGCCAGCGCCAAGGGCTCGCTCGATCCCGTGACGCGCGAGCTGATCGCGATCGCGGTGGCCACCGAGACCGGATGCACGTACTGCGTCGCCGCGCACTCCACGTTCGCGCGCAAGCTGGGCGCCCCGGAGGCTGCGGTGGAGGCGGTCCGCAAGGGCGCGGAGCCGGGCGACGCGCGGCAGCGCGCGCTGCTCGCCTTCGCGAGGGCGCTCGTGCAGCGTCGCGCGGACGTGCCGGACCGCGCGGCGGACGTGCTCGCGGCCGGCCTGACGGTCTCGGGCCTGCTGGACGCGCTGGTCGCGGTCGCCGTGCCGATGCTGGCCACGTCCGTGCACCAGCTGGGTGCCGTGCCGCTCGACGCGGCGTTCCAGCCGCAGGCCTGGGCCCGGACGGCCTGACGGAGGACCGCGGCTACTCGCCGGACACGAGGCGGAACTTCGAGAACACGAACGGGTAGTGCGGCTGGAACCAGTTCCGGAAGCTCGGGCGCAGGAACACCTCGTCCGTGGCCCACGACGCGCCCAGCAGCACGAAATGCCGCTCGTCGAAGAAGTCCTGCGAGTAGCCGCGGTAGTTCGGCATCGGCGTGAAGCCGGGGAACGGCGCGAAAGGCGTGGACGTCCATTCCCAGCCGTTGCCGACCGTCTCGTGCACGCCCCAGGCGCTGGCGCCGCCGGGGAATGCGCCCACGGGCGCCGGGTCGAACCGGCGCAGCCCGAAGTTGCCGTGCGCCTCGTCCGGCCGCGCCTCACCCCACGGATGCGTGCGTGGGCCCTGGGGGCTGCCGTAGGCCGCGCGATGGAGCTCCGCCTCGGTCGGCAGGCGCGCGCCGCGCCAGCGCGCGTAGGCCTGGGCCTCGGCCAGGCTGACGGAGGCGGGCCAGTCGCGCGCCTCCTCCCACCTGCATTCCCCGAAGAACGTCCGGTAGCGGCCGTCCGCGAGCCAGGCGAGCGGGCGCTCGAGGCCGCGGCGCGTGCGCCAGGCCCACGCCTCGTCGTCCCAGAGCTCGCGGCGGGAGTAGCCGTCCGCGTCCACGAACTCGCGCAGCTCCGCGTTGCGCACCGGCAGCGCGTCGATCGTGAAGTCCGCGACCTCGACCTCGTGGGCGGGGACCTCGTTGTCCCACCCGAAGCGAACGCTCCCTTCGTCCGCGCCGAGCCGCACGCGCCCTCCCGGCACGCGCACGCGGCCGGGCGGCAGCGAGCGCAGCGGCGCCTCCGACCAACCGCGCGGCCGCACCTTCCGCTCCGGCGGGAGCTGCTGGAGCATGTACAGCAGCGTCTCGTGGTGCATCCGCTCGTGCTCGATCACGGTGTGGATCGCGCGGCGGTCCTCCGTCCGCGAGAGGTCGAGCCCGGCGGCGAGATCGCGCAGCCGCGCGCGGGCCCGGTCGCGGTACGCGATCACTTCGTCCGGCGCCGGCCAGTCCTCGGGCCGCGCGGCCTGGTACGCGTCCACGTCGATGGGGTCGATCCCGCGCGCGAAGAGCGCGTCGTGGCTGTCGTGGAGGGGCGGCAGCCCGCGCAGGATGCCACCCAGCTGGTTCCAGGCGAAGGCCGGCAGGTGCCCCACGTAGAAGATGACCGGCTGGCGCAGCGCGATCGGCTGGTCGTAGATCGCCTGGGGGACGATCAGGTCGAAGATCGCGTCGGCCCGGCGCCAGGCGTCCTGCAGGGCCGCGACGGGGTCCATGCCGTGTCGCACGCTAGGGGTGGTGCGCCAGCGTGATGATCGAGAACACGGCGCCGGCCGGGTCCGCGATCACGCTGAAACGTCCGACCTGGGGGATGTCGTTCGGCGGCACCTTCACGGTCCCGCCGCCCTTCGCGGCCTTGGCGGCCGACGCGTCGCAGTCGGCGACGGCGAAGTACGTCATCCAGTGCGGAGGGATTCCCTTCCACTGGTCCCCTGTCATCTTGAGCATTCCGCCCGCAACGGTGCCGTCGCTCGCGACCCACTCCGTGTACGGCATGGGCCCGGCCGACTTCACGTCCGGCTTCCAGCCGATCGTCATCGAGTAGAAGGTGCGCGCGCCCTCGTCGTCCGTCGTGGCCAGCTCGGCCCAGCAGGGCGCGTCGGGCTCGCCGAACAGGCGCACCCCGTCGTGGCGCTTGCTCTGCCAGACGCCGAACATCGCGCCCTGCGGGTCCTGGATCACCGCCATGCGGCCGTACTCCGCCACGTCGAAGGGACCGTTGGCCACGGTCCCGCCGGCGGCCTTCGCCTTCGCGGAGGTGTCGTCCGCGCTGGGGGTCGAGACGTACACGAGCCAGTGCGGTGGCACGCCCTGCGCCCGCATGTCCGGCGAGAGTCCGTACAGGCCGCCCACGTCCCGGCCGCGGAGCTGCAGCATCGAGTAGACCATGTCGGGGCCCATCGGCTGGTCCTGCGTGGTCCAGCCGAACAGGTCGCCATAGAACTGCCGGGCCGCCTCCGTGTCCGTCGTGCCCAGCTCGAACCAGCAGAAGGAACCGGGCTGGGACTTCGTGATCTCGGGCATGTCCGTCTCCCTCGCCGCGGAACGCGGCCGCCCCCCGACCCTTCCAGACTATCTCCCCGCGCGCTTCGCGTGCCAGCTATGATCCAAACATGCCCGAGCGGCGCGTCGTGATCTTCGGCAAGGACACGTGACCCTACACCACTTCGGCCCGTGAGGCCTACGCCGACAAGGGCTACGCGGTCGACTACCGCAACGTGAAGGCGTCGCCTGCGGACCTCCAGGCCATGCTCGAGCATTCGCAGGGCCAGCGCTCCGTGCCCGTCATCGTGGAGGCCGGGCGCGTCACCATCGGATACGGCGGGACCTGAGGCGTCTGACCCGGGGCCGGTCCGGCCCCGTCAGAGGCGCGCGCGCCGGAGCCGCAACGCGTTGCCGATCACCGAGACCGACGACAGCGACATGGCGGCGCTCGCCAGCATGGGCGAGAGCAGCCAGCCCGTCCACGGGTAGAGCAGCCCCGCCGCCACCGGCACGCCGAGCAGGTTGTACACGAACGCGAAGAACAGGTTCTGGCGGATGTTGCGCACGGTGACGCGCGCGAGCCGCCTGGCCCGCACTAGGCCCCGCAGGTCGCCCTTGACCAGCGTGATCCCGGCGCTCTCGATCGCCACGTCCGCGCCGGTGCCCATCGCCACGCCGACGTCCGCCGCGGCCAGCGCGGGCGCGTCGTTGACGCCGTCGCCCGCCATCGCCACCGCGTGCCCGGCCGCGCGCAGCGCGCGCACCTGCTCCGCCTTCTGATCGGGCCGCACCTCCGCGTGCACTTCGTCCAGGCCCAGCGCGCGGGCCACCGCGTCGGCCGTACGTCGCGCATCGCCGGTGAGCATCACCACGTGGAGACCCTCGTCGCGCAGCGCGCGCAGGGCTTCGGGCGTCGTCTCCTTGATGCGGTCGCTCACGCCGAGCAGCCCGACGGCACGTCCGTCGGCCACGACGTACACGACCGTCTGGCCGTCCGCCGCCAGGCGATCGGCCTCGGCCGCGAGGACGCCCGGCTCGACGGCGAGCTCCTGGAGCAGCGCGCGGTTGCCGAGCGCGACCGCGCGCCCGCCCACGCGCCCGACCACGCCCCGTCCGGTCAGCGAGCGGAAGCCGCTCACCGCGCTCGGCGCCGCTCCGCGCGCTCGCGCGCCCTCCAGCACCGCCTGCGCCAGCGGGTGCTCGCTGGCCTGCTCGAGCGACGCCGCCAGCCGCAGCAGGCCCGCCTCGTCGTCCCCGACGACCGAGGTCAGCGTCGGCCGCCCTTCGGTCAGGGTGCCCGTCTTGTCCACGACGAGCGTGTCCACCGCCGCCAGGCGCTCGAGCGACTCGGCGTCGCGGATGAGGACGCCCGCGTGGGCTCCGCGTCCCGCGGCGACCATGATCGACATGGGAGTGGCCAGGCCCAGCGCGCACGGGCAGGCCACGATCAGCACCGCGACCGCGTTCACGAGGCCGTTGGCCCATCTCGGCTCGGGTCCGAGCAGTCCCCAGGCGAGGAAGGCCAGCGCCGCGACCGCGATCACCGCGGGCACGAACCACGCGGACACCTGGTCGGCCAGCCGCTGGATGGGAGCGCGGCTGCGCTGCGCTTCCGAGACCAGGCGGACGATCTGCGCGAGCATCGTGTCCGCGCCCACTCGCTGCGCCTCCATCACGAACGCGCCGGTCGTGTTCAACGTGCCACCGATGACGGCCGCGCCGGAGCTCTTTTCGACCGGCATGGACTCGCCGGTCACCATGGACTCGTCGATCGCGCTGCCGCCCTCGAGCACGACGCCGTCCACCGGCACCTTCTCGCCCGGGCGGACGCGCAGCCGGTCGCCGGGGTGGACGTCGGACAGCGGCACGTCGCGCTCGCCGCCCTTCTCCAGGCGGCGCGCGGTGCGCGGGGACAGGTCGAGCAGCGCGCGCAGCGCGCGTCCGGTGGCGGCGCGCGCCCGCAGCTCGAGCACCTGGCCCACGAGCACCAGGGTCACGATGGCGGCGGCCGCCTCGAAGTACACGCCGGGCAGGCCGCCGTGTCCGCGCGCGGCGGCCGGGAACAGGCCCGGCGC
>JAICEW010000047.1 GCA_025923995.1 Vicinamibacteria bacterium
GGACGTCGTGGCCACGCTCGAGCGCTACTGGGCGGAGCGCGGCTGCCTGCTGCACCAGCCCTGGGACGCCGAGGTGGGCGCGGGCACCATGCACCCGGAGACGTTCCTGCGCGTGCTGGGGCCAAAGCCCTGGCGCGTCGCGTACGTGCAGCCGTCGCGGCGTCCGACCGACGGCCGCTACGGCGAGAACCCCAACCGTGTCTACAAGCACCATCAGTACCAGGTCATCCTGAAGCCGGCGCCCGCCGACGTGCAGGACCTCTACCTGCAGAGCCTGGCCGCGCTGGGCATCGACCCCGCGGCGCACGACGTGCGCTTCGAGGAGGACAACTGGGAATCGCCCACGCTGGGTGCGTGGGGCATCGGCTGGCAGGTGCTGCTCGATGGGCAGGAGATCACGCAGTTCACCTACTTCCAGCAGGCCGGCGGCATCGACCTGGCGCCCATCTCCGCGGAGATCACGTACGGGCTCGAGCGGATCGCGATGTACCTGCAGGACGTGGACGACATGTTCGACGTGGAGTGGGCGAAGGGAGTGCCCTACGGCCGCGTGCGGCAGGAGGAGGAGTACCAGCTCTCGCGCTACTCGTTCGAGCTGGCGAACCCCGAGCTCTACCGCGATCTCTTCGACCGCTACATGAAGGAAGGCTGGGACGTGCTGAACGCGGCCGGCGGACGCACGGCGCTGGCGGCGTACGACTTCGCGCTGAAGTCCTCGCACGCGTTCAACATCCTCGACGCGCGCGGGGCGATCTCGGTCAGCCAGCGGGCGGGGATGATCCTGGGCATCCGCAAGCTGGCGTGCGCGGTGGCGGCGAAGTACGTCGAGGAGAACGCCGCTACCGGAACGGAGCCGCAGAGCACACGGGGGAACGCGAAGGGTGCCTGAGTTCCTCCTGGAGGTCGGGTTCGAGGAGATGCCGGCCTCGTGGCTCGCGGGGCTGGGGGAGCAGGCGCGCGCGCTCTTCCAGAAGCTGGGGGCGGAGCAGTTCCTCGAGCCCACGGCGGTGCAGTCGCTCTTCACTCCGCGCCGCCTCGTCGTCGCGGGACAGGTGTCGGCGCGGCAGGCCGACCGTGAGGAGCGGGTGTGGGGGCCGTCCCTCAAGGTCGCGAAGAGCGGGGACGGCGCGTGGTCGAACGCCGCGAACGGCTTCGCGAAGAAGGTGGGCTCGACGCCCGATGCGCTCGAGGTCCTGCCCAAGGACGCCGGCGTGCCGGACGACGTCTACCTGTCGTTCGTGAAGCGCACGCCTGGGCGCGCCACGGCGGAGGTCCTGCCGGCCGTCGTCGCGTCGCTCCTGCGCGGCCTCGCGTTCCCCAAGCGGATGAGCTGGGACGCGTGGCTGGACGACGGCAAGGGCGCGTTCCCCTTCGGCCGGCCGATCCGCTGGCTGGTGGCCCTGCTGGACGGCGCCATCGTTCCCGTCACCATCTTCGAGCTGGTCGCGGGCGGCAAGGGGCCCGTCGTGGTCGAGAGCGGGAAGCTCACGCACGGGCATCGCTTCCTGCCTCGAGGCTCGAGCGAACGCTCGGCTCCCGTCGGCTCGCTGCAGGAGCTGGGCGAAGGGCTGCGCAAGCTGTTCGTCCTGCTCGACCCCACCGAGCGCGAGCGTCGCGTCGCCGAGCAGCTCGCGAAGCACAACGGGGGCCAGGCGGTGGCGAACGACCACGGGCTGGCGGCCGAGTGGCGGGACCTCGTCGAGTACCCGACCGTGCTGGCCGGCTCGGTGCCCGCGGAGTTCCGCGCGCTGCCGACCGAGGTGCTGGAGACGGTGCTGGTCCACCACCAGAAGTACGTGCCCCTGCTGGCAGGGGGCCAGGTCGAGCGGTTCGCCGCCGTCACGAACGGGGACGGCGCCAACGCGGACGCGGTCGTGCGCAACATGGAGCGCGTCGTGGTCGCGCGGCTGCGCGACGCGTCGTTCTTCTTCGCCGAGGACCGCAAGCGCACGCTGGCCGACCGCGTCGCGGACCTCTCCGGGGTCACGTTCCATCGCGACCTGGGGACGTACGCGGACAAGGCGGCGCGGCTGGAGGCGCTGGTCCAGGCCGTCATGTCCGAAGCCTCGCTGGGCGGGGCCGCGGCCGGGGCGGCGCGCGACGCGGCGCGGTGGTGCAAGGCCGACCTGACGACGCTGATGGTGCGCGAGTTCCCGGAGCTGCAGGGCGTCATGGGCGGGATCTACCTGCGCCACGACCGCGCTTCGGAGGACGCGGCGCGCGCGGTCCAGTGGCACTACCACCCGGTCTCGATTGAAGAGGGGTCGACCCCGGCCAGCGCGTTCGCGGGGCAGGACACGACCGCGTTCGCGGCCGTCGCGCTGGCGGACAAGCTCGACACCCTGGCCGGCTACTTCGGGATCGGGCTGGTGCCCACCGGCAGCAGCGACCCGTTCGGCCTGCGGCGCGCGGCCCAGGGCGTCGTGAGGGTACTGCTGGACTTCTGGCCTGAGGGCGCGGCCCGCCCGAGCTTGCGACGTTTGATCGCGGCGGCCGCTCAGGGCTTCGCGCTCGCGGGCACCTTGAAACGCAGGCGCGAAGAGCTTCAGCACGACCTGGAGGGCTTCCTGCTCGACCGCCTCCGGTACGTGCTCGCCGCGCGCGGCTTCCCCGGCGACGAGACGGACGCGGTGCTGGCGGCCCGCGATCCCGACGCACTCGACGACCCGCACGAGGCGCTGCTGCGCCTGCGGGCGCTGCACCACGTGCGCAAGGAGGCGAGCGAGGACTTCGCTCACCTCGCGGTGGCGTTCAAGCGCGCCAAGAACATCCTGGGCGACCAGGACCTGCCGCCGGTGGCGCCCGCCCTGTTCCAGGAGGAGGCCGAGAACGGCCTCCACCGCGCGGTCGCCGGGCTGGTGGGCGCCGACGGCGGCTACGAGGCGCGCCTGCGCTCGCTGGCCGCGCTGCGCGCTCCCGTCGACCGCTTCTTCGACGACGTGCTCGTGATGGCGGAGGACCCGAAGGTCCGAGCCAACCGGCTGGGGCTGCTGGCGTCCGCCGTGGCCCTTTTCTATCGCATCGCGGACATCTCGCGACTCGGAGGTTAGAGCTGTGACCCAGTACGTCTACTTCTTCGGCGGCGGCAAGGCGGACGGCCACAAGGGCATGAAGGACACTCTGGGCGGCAAGGGCGCCGGCCTGGCCGAGATGACGAACGCGGGCCTGCCGGTGCCGCCGGGCTTCACCATCTCGACCGCCGCCTGCAACCTCTACCAGGAGCGCAAGGGCTCGCTGCCGAAGGAGATCGACACCGGGATCGACCAGGCCCTCGACCGGCTCGAGAAGCTGATGGGCAAGAAGCTGGGCGACGCCTCCGACCCGCTGCTGGTCTCGGTGCGCAGCGGCGCCAAGTTCTCGATGCCCGGCATGATGGACACCATCCTGAACCTGGGCCTCAACGACGCGTCGGTCGAGGGGCTGAAGGCGAAGACCAGGAACGGGCGGTTCGCCGCCGACTCGTACCGCCGCTTCATCCAGATGTTCGGCAACGTGGTGCTGGGCATCGACAAGGACCGCTTCGAGCACGAGCTGAGCGCGGTCAAGCAGAAGAACAAGGTCAAGGCGGACGTGGACCTGACGGAGGACGCGCTGCGCGACGTGATCGCGCGCTTCAAGAAGGTCGTGAAGGCCGAGACGGGGAAGGAGTTCCCGCAGGAGCCCAGGACGCAGCTCTACGGCGCGCGCGACGCCGTCTTCGAGTCCTGGATGAACCCGCGCGCGATCACGTACCGCAAGCTGAACGACATCCCGCACGACCTGGGCACGGCCGTCAACGTGCAGACGATGGTGTTCGGCAACATGGGCGACACGTCCGCCACCGGCGTCGGGTTCACGCGCAACCCCTCGACGGGCGCCAGGGAGTTCTACGGTGAGTTCCTGCAGAACGCGCAGGGGGAAGACGTGGTGGCCGGCATCCGCACGCCGCAGCCCATCGCGCAGCTCGAGCAGGTCATGCCGGAGGCCTACCGGCAGCTGCGCGAGATCACGACGCGCCTGGAGAAGCACTACAAGGACGTGCAGGACTTCGAGTTCACCATCCAGGAGAACACGCTCTTCATGCTCCAGACCCGCAACGGCAAGCGGACGGGGCTGGCGGCCGTCCACACCGCGGTCGACATGGTGGAGGAGGGCATCATCACGAAGCAGGAGGCGGTCGCGCGCGTCGAGCCGCAGTCGCTCGACCAGCTCCTGCACCCGATCTTCGATCCCAAGGAGCGCGCCAAGGCCGCGGTCGCGGCCAAGGGCCTGCCCGCCTCGCCAGGCGCCGCCACCGGCGCGATCGTGTTCACCGCGGACGACGCGGTGGCCTGGAGCCGGAAGGGGAAGCGCGTCCTGCTGGTGCGCATGGAGACGGTGCCGGACGACATCCACGGCATGAGCGTGGCCCAGGGCATCCTGACCGCGACCGGCGGCATGACCTCGCACGCGGCCGTCGTCGGGCGGCAGATGGGGAAGCCGTCCGTGGTGGGCTGCGGCGCGCTGGAGATCGACGCCAAGGCCAAGCGGCTCAAGGTCGGGGGGAAGGTGCTCAAGGAGGGCGACCCGGCCTCGATCGACGGCACGAGCGGCGAGGTCATCCTGAAGGAGCTGGCCACCAGCCCCTCGGAGGTGCTGCAGGTCGTCGCCGGCAAGAAGAAGCCCCAGCAGTCGGTGCTCTACCAGAAGTTCGAGAAGCTGCTGAGCTGGGCGGACGAGGTGCGCCGGTTGGGCGTGCGGGCGAACGCCGACATCCCGCGCGACGCGAAGGTGGCGTTCGCCTTCGGTGCGCGCGGCATCGGGCTGTGCCGCACCGAGCACATGTTCTTCGCCGAGGACCGGTTGGCCCTGGTGGTCAAGATGATCCTCTCGGCGTCGCGCGGCCAGCGGGGCCTGGACCTGACGCGATCGCTCGCGGCGCGCCTCAAGGAGGCCCGCGGCGCGCAGGCGGCCGAGCTGAAGAAGGAGCTGGCGGCCGCCCGCAAGGAGTACGGCAAGTTCATCGACGACTACCTGGGCGCGCTCAAGAAGCTGCAGCCGCTGCAGCGGGCGGACTTCGCGGGACTGTTCAAGGAGATGCACGGGACGCCCGTCACCATCCGCACGCTGGACCCGCCGCTGCACGAGTTCCTGCCCAAGCGGGAGGAGCTGATGGTGCAGGTGGCCACGCTGCGCGCCAAGGGCGAGAAGAAGAACCAGGCGGCCATCACGCGCGCCGCCAACCTGCTGCGCGCCGTGGAGGAGCTGCACGAGTTCAACCCCATGCTCGGCCACCGCGGGTGCCGCCTGGGCATCACCTACCCCGAGATCACCCGCATGCAGGCGCGCGCGATCTTCGAGGCGGCCAAGCAGGTGGCCAAGAGCGGGACGCCGGTGAAGCCGGAGGTGATGATCCCGCTGGTGGGCCACGTCGAGGAGCTGCGCCGCCAGAAGAAGATCGTGCAGGAGGCGGCCGAGGAGGTGCTGGGCAAGGACGGCTCGGGCGTCGAGTACCTGATCGGGACCATGATCGAGGTGCCGCGCGGCGCGCTCACCGCCGACGAGATCGCGAAGGAGGCGCAGTTCTTCTCCTTCGGGACCAACGACCTCACGCAGATGGGCTTCGGCCTCTCTCGCGACGACGCGGGACGGTTCCTGCTGCACTACCTGGAGCACGGCCTGCTGGACAAGGACCCCTTCGTGTCGCTCGACGCGTCGGGGGTGGGCCAGCTGGTGGAGATCGGCGTGAAGAAGGGCCGCGGTGCGCGTCCGGGGCTGAAGATCGGCATCTGCGGCGAGCACGGCGGCGACCCCTCGTCGATCCGCTTCTTCCACGAGGCCGGGCTCGACTACGTGTCCTGCTCGCCCTACCGCGTGCCGATCGCGCGGCTGGCGGCGGCCCAGGCCCAGCTCGAGAAGCCGGTCGGGGACTGAGCGCGACCGCTTTCGCCCTCGAGCGATGCTGACCTACTTCCGCCACGCCCACGGGAAGACCGAGCAGCTCGAGTTCCGTCCGGAGCGGCTGACCGAGGTGGAGGGCGCGCTCCACTGGATCGACCTCGAGCAGCCGACGCCGGAAGAGGCGGCCATCCTGCGGGAGCCGTTCCGATTCCACCCCCTCGCGATCGAGGACTGCCTGGAGGACGTCCACCACCCCAAGCTGGACGAATACGAGGGCTACCTCTTCGCCATCGTCCACGGGATCCGGTTCGACGCGCCGACCGAGGAGTTCGTGACGCGCGAGCTGGACATCTTCCTGAGCGACACCTACCTGGTGACCCACCACAAGGGGCCCATGCGCTCGATCAGCGCGGCGCGAGAACAGTGCGGCAAGGGGCTGCAGAACGCGATCCCCAAGGGGACCGGCTTCCTGCTCCACGCCATCCTGGACGAGATGTTCGAGCACTATTTCCCCAGCCTGGACGCCATCGAGGACAAGATCCAGGTCCTGCAGGTCGAGTGCTTCGAGCAGCCGACGGCCGACACGCTGGCGAAGGTCTTCGCGCTGCGCAAGGACATCATGACCCTGCGCCGGATCTGCCTGCCGCAGCGCGAGATCATGCACCGCCTGGCCCGCGGCGACTATCCCGGCATCAGCGACAAGACCGCCATCTACTTCCGCGACATCTACGACAACCTGTACCGGATCGTGGACGCGGCCATGCAGTACCAGGACCTGGTGCAGGGCACGATGGACGCGTACCTGAGCTCGGTCAACAACCGGCTCAACGAGACCATGAAGCGGCTCACGGTCATCAGCGCGCTGCTCGCGCCCCTCACCGTGATCACGGGCGTGTACGGGATGAACTTCGAGTTCATGCCGGAGCTGCACTGGCGGTACGGCTACGTCTTCGTGCTGGCGCTCATGGCGACGATCTGCGCGGTCCTGATCTACTGGTTCAAGAAGAAGCAGTGGATCTGAGCAGGCGCGTCCTTCGGCTCCCGGACGACCTCATCAACAAGATCGCGGCGGGCGAGGTGGTGGAGCGCCCGGCGTCGGTGGTGAAGGAGCTGGTCGAGAACGCGCTGGACGCCGGCGCCCGTACGGTTTCGATCGAGATCGACGGCGGCGGGCGGACGCTCATCCGCGTGCGCGACGACGGGCACGGCATGGACCGGGAGGACGCGCGGGCGGCGCTCACCCGCCACGCCACGTCGAAGCTGCGCGACCTGTCCGACCTGCAGTCGATCGGCACCCACGGGTTCCGGGGCGAGGCGCTGCCCTCGATCGCGAGCGTCTCGCACCTCTGGCTGCGCACGCGCGACGACTCGGGGCCCGCCGGCACGGAGGTCGAGGTCCGCCACGGGAGCAGCGCGCAGGTGCGCGACACGGGCCATCCGCGGGGCGCAACGGTGGAGGTGCGCGACCTGTTCGGGGAGGTCCCCGCCCGCCGAAAGTTCCTGCGGGCGGACGCGACCGAGGCGGGCCACGTGGCCGAGGCCGTCACGCTGCTCGCGCTGGCCTGGCCGCACGTCGGCTTCACGCTCGCATCCGGTGGCCGGCAGGTGATCCAGGCTCCGCCCACCGACGGGCTGCGGTCGCGGCTCTTCCAGCTCTTCGGCGGCGCGTTCGTGGACGACCTGGTCGAGGTCGACGAGGAAGGGGAGGGCATCCGCGTCCACGGCTTCGTCGCTCGTCCGGACCGGCCCCGCTCCGCGCGTCCCAACCTGCGCCTCTTCGTGAACGGCCGCCCGGTGCGCGACCGCGCGGTGGCCAAGGCCGTGGCCGAGGCCTACCGGGCGGCGGGCGCGGGCGACCATCGGGGCGATGCCTGCCTGTTCCTGGAGCTGCCGCTGCACCTCGTGGACGTGAACGTGCATCCGGCCAAGGCGGAGGTCCGCTTCGCGCAGCCGCGCGCGATCTGGACCATGGTGGAGCGCGCCGTGCGCCACGGGCTGTCGCGAGGCACGCGCCTCCGCGCGCCGCGCGCGGAGGTCGCGCGGACGCGGGTCGAGGGCGCAGCCGACGGCTTCCTCCGCGACGCGCCGACCGTAGGCGACGCCTACGGCGCCGGACGCGTCGCCGAGGACTCCGCGGGGGCTCCCTCGTGGCCTCCGACCCTCGACCTCCCGGCGTCGAGGATCGGCCCCGCGAACCTCCTGGAGGACGCAGGGCCGACGGTTCTCGGCCAGCACCGCAACACCTACGTCGTGGCCTCGGACGGGGAGGACCTGCTGCTCTTCGACCAGCACACGACCCACGAGCGGATCCGGTTCGAGGCCATCCAGGAGCAGATGACGCGGCGTCGCGTGGAGTCGCAGCTCCTGCTGGCCCCGGTGGTGCTCAAGGTCGCGCCGCGGCTGCGCCCGCTGCTCGATCGCCACCAGGACACGCTGCGCGAGCTGGGCTTCGAGCTCGAGGAGTTCGGCGGCGACACGCTCCACCTGCGCGCCCTGCCCGCGATGCTGCCCGGCCGCGATCCCGGGGCGGCCATCGGCGCCATCCTCCAGGACCTGCTGGACCGCGACGAGTCCGACTGGGCCGTGGGGGAGCCGCGCGACCGTCTGGCGGCGACGCTGGCCTGCCACTCTTCGGTGCGGGCGGGACAGCCGCTGTCGGCCGCCACCATGGCTGCGCTGGTGCGCGACCTGCCGTGCACCGCGCACCCCACGCTCTGCCCGCACGGGCGGCCGACGGTGGTGCGCCTGGACCAGGAAGAGGTCACGCGCTGGTTCGGACGGACGGGGTGGAGGCGCCGATGAGGGTCCGCACCAACGCACGCAAGAAGGCCAAGAACGCGAACGCCTGGTACGTCGCCTACCTCCTGGGCCGCATCATGCAGGTCACGGGCCTGCTCACCACGCTCCTGGCCGCCACGGCGTACTTCGGCACGAAGGACACGGTCGCCATGCTGCGGACGATGCTGGCCGGCGTGCTGGTGTTCCTGCCGGGCTGGTGGCTGGTCAAGCGCGCCGGCGCGAGCCAGCAGCGTTGACCCTACGTGCTGTGGCGGGGAGCGTACTCGCGGAAGTCGGCGAGCAGCCGCAGGGTGAGCGGACCGGGGCGGCCGTCTCCCACGGGGCGGCCGTCGATGGTGCGGATGGGCGCCAGCTCCTTGAGCGAGCTGGTGATGAACGCCTCGT
This sequence comes from Vicinamibacteria bacterium, assembly GCA_025923995.1. GTDB lineage: Bacteria > Acidobacteriota > Vicinamibacteria > Fen-336 > Fen-336 > JAICEW01. The sequence goes on from JAICEW010000047.1 coordinate 9,043, forward strand.
CCGCTTCCAGCAGCTCCGGCACGCGCACCGTCGTCTCGCGCACGGGCACGCCCAGCGCGCGGGCGCGCTCGAGCAGGAGCTCGCGGGTGACACCGGGGAGGATGCCCGCGTCCAGGGTGGGCGTCAGCAGCGTGCCGGACTTCACGAGGAACACGTTGGAGCTCGCGCCCTCGGCGACGTCGCCGTCGGCGTTGAGCATGATCGGCTCCAGCGCCCCCTTGTCCTGCGCCTCCTGCACGGCCAGGACGCTGTTGAGCAGATTGCAGGACTTGATGCCGGGATCGAGCGCCCGCGGGTGGTTGCGCTGCACCGAGGAGAGGATCACCGCGATGCCGTCCCGGTAGTACGCCTCGGGGAACGGCTGGAAGGGCTTCGTCACCATCACGACGGTGGGCCCCTGCACGCGGTCGAAATTGTAGGAGATGTCCCCCACGCCGCGGGTGACGATGATACGGATGTACGACTCGGCATGCTGCGAGCGCTCCAGCAGCGCGTCGAGCCGCCGCCCCATCTCGTCGTCGGGCACGGGAACGGCGATGCGGAGGCGTCCCGCCGACCGGCGCAGGCGGGCCAGGTGCCGGTCGAGATGGAACGGGCGCCGTCCGTAGGTGCGGAGCGTCTCGTACACCGCGTCGCCGAACGTGAAGCCGTTGTCCAGCACGGAGACGCGGGCCTCCGCGGCGTCCGTCACCACGCCGTTGACCGAAGCGAAGAAGCCCATGTGTGACACGAGGCGCCGCCTCCGCAAAGCGATGACGCTAACAGGCACTCCGAAGCGGTGTCAAACCCCGGCGCGATGACGGTCTGGCAGGCCGTCTGGCTGGGCATCGTGCAGGGGCTGGGCGAGTTCCTGCCCATCAGCAGCTCGGGCCACCTCATCGTCTTCCCCTGGCTGCTGGGCTGGCCGGTGCAGAGCCTCGCGTTCGACGTGGCCCTCCACCTGGGCACGCTGGTGGCGGTGCTGGCCGCCTTCGCAGGCGACTGGTGGCGGCTGCTGGGCGGCGGGCTGCGTGCCCTCCGCGAGCGCCGCGTCACGCCGGAGGCGCGGATGCTGGGCCTGCTGGTGCTGGGCTCGATCCCCGCGGGCGTCGCCGGCCTGCTGCTCGACGAGTGGGCCGAGACCGTGTTCCGCGCGCCCGCGCTGGTGGCCACCACGATGGCGCTCATGGGCGCGGTGCTCTACGCCGCCGACCGCCGGGCGCCGGCGGGCGAAGGGGTCGCCACCGGGATCTCGCTGCGCGACGCGCTGCTCATCGGCTCCGCGCAGGCCCTGGCCCTCGTCCCCGGCGTCTCGCGTTCGGGCGCCACCATCAGCACGGCCCTCTTCCTCGGACACCGCCGGCAGGAGGCGGCGCGGTTCAGCTTCCTGCTGGCCACGCCCATCACCGCGGCCGCGGCGCTGCTGAAGGTCCCGCACCTGTTCCGCGATGCCGACCTGAGCCTGGTCGTGCCCGGGATGGTCGCGGCGGCGGTGTTCGGCCTGCTCAGCATCCGCGTGCTGCTGGCCTACGTGCGCACCCGCGACTACCGGCCGTTCGCCTGGTACCGCTGGGCCTTCGCCGCGGTGGTCTTCGCGGTGCTCTTGGTCCGCGGGCGCTGACGGCGTGACAATTCGCCCATGCAGCCCGTCCTGACCGGCGCCCAGATGCGCGAGGCCGACCGGCGCACCATCGAGGAGGCCGGCGTGCCCGGCGCCGACCTCATGGAGCGCGCGGGTGCTTCCGTCGCGCGCGCGCTGCGCGAGCGGTTCGCGCAGGCCCGCCGCATCGCGGTGCTGTGCGGCAAGGGCAACAACGGCGGCGACGGGTTCGTCACGGCGCGGCACCTGGCCGAGCACCGGCCCGCGGTGCTGCTCTTCGCCCGCCGGGACGAGGTCCGGGGCGACGCCGCGGGACACCTGTCCCGGCTGAACGCAGCGGGGCTCGCGGTGCACGAGGTGACCGACGCGGGCGCCTGGGCCCGCGTGCGCGACGAGGTGCTGGGCTCGGACGTGGTGGTGGACGCGCTCCTCGGCACCGGGCTGCGCGCCGCGCCCGAGGGGCTCCTGGCCGAGGTGCTGAAGGACCTCGCCGCGGGCTCGCCGCCGCTGGTGGCGGTCGACATCGTCTCGGGCCTCTCCTCCGACGCGGGCGAAGCCGCGCATCCGGTGCCCCGCGCGGCGCTGACGGTCGCCTTCGCGGCCCTCAAGCACGGGCACGTGCTGCCGCCCGCGCACGCGATGGCAGGGGAGCTGGTCGTCGCCGACATCGGGATCACGGGCGAGACGATCGCCGCGGTCGGGCCGGCGCTGTGGCTCCTCGAGGACGGCGACGCCGCGGCCGCGTACCCGCCTCGGCCGACGGACGCGCACAAGGGCGACTTCGGCCACGTGCTGGCGCTGGCGGGCTCGCTCGGCAAGAGCGGCGCCGCCGTGCTGTGCGGCACGGCCGCCCTGCGGGCGGGCGCGGGCCTGGTCACGGTGGCCACGCCCGAGGCGGCCCAGCCGATCGTGGCCGCCGCGCGTCCCGAGCTGATGACCGAGCCGCTGCGGAGGGAGGGCGCGCTGCGCCGCGGCCTGGAGCTGGCGGGTGGGTGCGACGCCGCCGTGATCGGGCCCGGCTGGGGCAGCGAGGGCGCCGCCGGCGAGACCGCGCGCGGGTTCGTCGCCCGCTGCCCCATCCCGCTGGTGGTGGACGCGGACGCACTGAACGCGTACGCGCCGCTCACGAACCACGCCTGGCCTCGCCGGCGCGTCGCGACGGTGCTGACGCCGCACCCGGGCGAGATGGCCCGCCTCGTCGGCCGCGGCACCGCCGAGGTGCAGGCCGACCGGCTGGGGGCCGTGCGCGAGCTGGCGCGGGCCAGCGGCGCGGTGGTCGTCCTCAAGGGCGAGCGCACGCTGGTGGCCGAGCCCGACGGTCGCACCGCCGTGAACCCGACGGGGAACCCGGGCCTGGCGAAGGGCGGCACCGGGGACGTGCTGGCCGGGATCGTCGCCGCGCTGCTGGCGCGCGGGTGCGACCCGTGGACCGCGGCCACCGCGGCCGTCTACGTCCACGGGCGCGCGGGCGACCTGGCCGCGGCCCGCCTGGGCCAGGAGTCGATGCTCGCGGGCGACCTGCTGGACGCGGTGGGCGAGGCGATCGGCTCGGTGGCGGGCGCCCGTGGGTGAAGCGATCACGGCCTCGGTCGCCGAGACGGAGAGGCTCGCCGAGACCTTGGCCGGATCGATGCGGGGTGGCGAGGTCGTGCTCCTGTCGGGCGAGCTCGGCTCCGGGAAGACCGCGTTCGTGCGCGGGATGGCGCGGGCCCTGGGCGTCGACCCGGAGGAGGTCGCGAGCCCCACGTTCGTGCTGCTCACGTCGTATCCCGGACGGCTCCGGCTCCACCACGCCGACCTGTATCGCCTGGCGGGCAACGGCGACGACGGCGAGCTGGGGCTCGAGGAGCTGCCGGGGCCCGGCGCCGTGCTCGCGATCGAGTGGGCCGAGCGGCTCTCGCTCCGGCCCTGGGCGCGCGCCCTGCAGGTGACGCTGGAGCACGCGGGCGAGGACCGCCGTCGCGTCCGCATCGACGAAGTGGCCCCGTGAGGCGGCTCGGCCTCGGGCTCGCGCTGCTCTGCGCCGCGTGCGAGCCGGCGCCCCCGCCGCCGGCGCCGAGCCCAGCCGCGTCCGGGGGCACGCGCCTCAACGTGCTGCTGATCACGATCGACACGCTGCGCGCGGACCACCTGGGGCTCTACGGGTACGCGCGGAAGACGAGCCCCCGGATCGACGCGCTCGCTCGGCGGGCAGTCGCGTTCGACCAGGCCTACACGTACTGGCCCAAGACACGCGGCAGCTTCGTCGCGATGATGTCGGGACGGCGCGACTCGCAGACCGGCTACGGCAAGACGCACCCGGTGCTGCTCGACTTCAACCCCACGCTGGCGGAGACGCTGAAGCGCGCCGGCTACCGCACGGCCGCCGTGGTGGACAACGCCAACGTGGCGGCCCAGCACGGGTACGCGCGCGGCTTCGAGCGGTATCGCGAGACCTGGCAGGAGCCCGACCTGCCGACCGAGATGGACCGCACGCGGGCGATCACGGGAGAGGGGATCGCGTTCGTGGAGAACGCGAGCCCGGGTGTCCCGTTCTTCTTGTGGCTCCACTACGTGAACCCGCACGCGCCCTACACGCCGCCGGCCCCGTTCGACACGGCGTTCCTGGACGGGGCGGCGGCACAGGGCCCGCGGCTGAAGGTCGTCGACGGCTTCGTGGGCGGCATCCGCAAGGAGTGGGCCGTGCCCGGCCGGGACCGGCTGGGCTACTACGTCGCGCAGTACGACGGCGAGATCGCCGCGGTCGACCAGGAGGTGGGCCGCGTGCTGGACGCGCTGGAGGGATCGGCCGCCGCCCGCAACACGGTGGTGGTCCTGACGTCGGACCACGGCGAGAGCCTGGGCGAGCACGACTACTACTTCGACCACGGCCAGGACGTGTTCGACCCGTCCCTGCGCATTCCGTTGCTGGTCGCGGTCCCCGGAGCGCCGGCCGGGACGCACAGCGCCGCGCTCGCGAGCACGCTCGATCTCGTCCCCACCGTGCTGGACGCGGTCAAGGTCTCGTACCCGCCCGACCTGGCCGGCACCAGCCTGCTGCCGGCCATGCGCGGCCAGCCGCTGGGGGGCCGCGAGCGGCTGTTCGCGCGCAACGACCGCAACCTGTCCGCAAGCTTCGACGCGCGGCACAAGGTGGTGGCCACGCCCACGGACGCCGACCTGCGCTTCGAGCTCTTCGACCGCGGGGCGGACCCGGGCGAGCGCAGAGCCGTACGCAGCGGCGACGAGGTCCGCGTATGGCGCCGCGAGCTGGAGCTGTTCCTGGACCGCGCGGAGCGCGAGTGGACGCACACGCGAGGCCTGCTCGGCGACAAGCGCGGCGAGGAGCCGATGACGCCGCAGGCGTGCGCGCAGCTGAGGGCGCTCGGCTACGTCGTCGCCGGCTGCCGGTGATCCTTTCCTGCTATCCTGGGGCCTCGCAGGAGACACGCACATGAGCCGATCGTTCGCGGGCGCCGGCGTCGCCCTGGTCACGCCGTTCACGCCGTCCGGGGACCTCGACGAGCCCACGCTGCGCAAGCTGGTCAACCGCCAGGTGGACGAGGGCATCGACGTGCTGGTGCCGTGCGGCACCACCGGCGAGAGCGTGACCTTGAGCGCGGACGAGCAGAAGCGCGTCATCGGCATCGCCCTGGAGGTCTCGGGCGGTCGCGTGCCGGTCCTGGCTGGAGCGGGCAGCAACGACACGACGACGGCGGTCGAGAAGACCCGGGCGTACGCGGCCATGGGCGCGCACGGCATCCTGTCGGTGGGCCCGTACTACAACAAGCCCACCCCGGAGGGATTCTTCCGGCACTTCTCGGTCATCGCGGACGCCAGCACGGTGCCGGTCGTCGTCTACAACGTGCCGGGACGCACGGGCAGCAACATCGACGCGCGCACGCTGCTGCGCCTGGCCGCACATCCCAACATCACCGCCGTCAAGGAGGCCTCGGGCAACCTGGGCCAGGTGATGGAGATCATCCGCGACCGGCCCGCCGGCTTCGAGGTGCTCTCGGGCGACGACGCGCTGACGCTCGCCTTCATGGCGCTGGGCGGCGAGGGGATCATCTCCGTCGCGGCCAACCAGGTCCCCCGCGCCATGCACGAGCTGGCCGCGGCCTGCGCGCGCGACGACTTCGCCGAGGCCCGGCGCATCCACTACCGGCTGCTGCGCCTGATGAACCTCAACTTCGTGGAGTCGAGCCCCATCCCGGTGAAGACGTCGCTGGCCTTGATGGGCCTGTGCGCGGAGAGCTTCCGGCTCCCGCTGTGCCCGGCGACCGAGGCCACGAAGGAGGCGCTGCGGACGGCGCTGCGCGAGCTGGAACTGCTCGCTTGAGCGAGGAGCTCCGGCGCCGGATCGAGGCCGCCGCGGCGGAGGGTGTGAGCGCCGCGGACGCGCGGTCCGCGTTCGCAGACCTGGCCGCCGCACTGGAGCGGGGGACGGTGCGCGCCGCGGAGCCCGCCGGCGGTGGCTGGCGCGTCAACGCCTGGGTGAAGCAGGGGATCCTGCTCGGCTTCCGTGTCGGCCAGGTCGTGGAGACGGAGCACGCCGGCCCGCTGCGCTTCTTCGACAAGGACACGGTGCCGCCGAGGCGGCTCGCGCTCGCGGATGGCGTTCGCATCGTGCCCGGCGGCAGCAGCGTGCGCACCGGCGCGTACCTGGGGGCCGGCGTCGTGGTGATGCCGCCCGCCTACGTGAACATCGGCGCGTACGTCGGTGAGGGAACGATGGTCGACTCGCACGCGCTCGTGGGCTCCTGCGCGCAGGTCGGCCGGCGCGTCCATCTCTCGGCGGGCGCCATGCTGGGCGGCGTGCTGGAGCCGGTCGGCGCGCTGCCGGTGATCGTCGAGGACGAGGTCCTGGTCGGGGGGAACTGCGGCGTGTACGAGGGCACGATCGTGGGGCGGCGCGCCGTGCTGGGCACCGGCGTCATCCTGAACGCGTCGGTCACCGTGTACGACGTGCCGCGCGGGACGACGTACCGCCGCACCGCGGACGCGCCCCTGCGCATCCCGGAGGGCGCGGTGGTGGTGCCCGGCTCGCGCCGCATCGCGGGCGCCTTCGCCGAGCAGCACGGCCTCGCGCTGCACACGCCCGTGATCGTGAAGTACCGCGACGAGAAGACGGACGCCGCTGCCGCGCTCGAGGAAGCGCTGCGCTGACGGCCCGAGCTGTAACGGATCGGCCGTTCGCGTCACAGCGTGATGAGGAGGTCCAACGCGCTCGATGCGAATGATCCTCGTCGTTTTCCGGTCACCTCTGGCGCTGGCGCCGTTCCTCGCGCTCGCGTTGGGCGCCGCGAGCGCCGCCGAGGCCCAGGTCGCCTACCCGGTCGCGAGCGTGGCGGTCCCTGGCGGGGGATCCGATCCCCGGGGTTTCACGCAGGTGGGGAACGCGGTGTTCTTCGCCGCCACCGACGGCGCGAACGGCCGGGAGCTGTGGCGGACGGACGGCACGGCCGCGGGCACGCGCATCGTGAGGGACCTCTTTCCGGGACCCGGCGGTTCCTTCCCGGACGAGCTCACGTCCTTCGCGGGGCGGCTGTTCTTCTCCTCCACGACCGTGGGGCTGGCGACCAGCGACGGGACCGCCGCTGGAACGCACGGCTTTGCTCCCGACCTCCAGGCGGCCAGCGACCTGACGGTCCTCGGCGGGCTGCTCCTGATGGCGGGTCGGGACTCCGCCCACGGCGTCGAGCTGTGGCGCAGCGACGGGACCGAGGCCGGGACGGCCCTGGTCAAGGATGTCCTGCTCGGGAGCGGCAGCTCCGATCCGCGGGACCTCACGCTCCTGGGCGGGCACGTCTACTTCACGGCGGGCGGTCCCCAGGGGCGCGAGCTGTGGCGTACGGATGGCACCGCCGCGGGCACGGTCCTGGTGGCGGACATCGATCCCGGACCGTCGGGGTCCAACCCGCGCGCGCTCGCGGCCGTGGGCGGCCGCCTCTTCTTCGAGGCCGCTTCGCCGGGCGTCGGCCGCGAGCTGTGGACGAGCGACGGGACGGCCGCGGGCACCCGGCTGGTGGCCGACAGCAACCCCGGGAGCGCGAACAGCTCCATCGGCCCCATCGCGGACTTCGGCGGCGTCGCCTTCTACGCGAACGCCCATCCCGCGACGGGCTCGGAGATCTGGCGGAGCGACGGCACCGCGGCCGGCACGCAGATGCTGAAGGACCTGCACCCCGGCCCGGCGTCGTCCAGCCCGGAGCAACTGCTCGTCGTGGGCCCCCGGCTCTTCTTCGTGGCGGACGACGGGGTGAACGGCTTCGAGGTCTGGCGCTGCGACGGGACGGCAGCCGGGACCGAGGTCCTCCGTGTCCTCTTCGAGCCGTTCAACCCGCCTCCGGACCGTCCCCTGTCCCTCACCGCCTATGGAGCCCTGCTCGTGTTCACCGCGCGGGCGACCGCATCGAACCTCGAGCTCTGGCGCAGCGACGGCACCGAAGCGGGCACCGTGCCGGTGGGCGGGGGCGTCTGGAACGCCGAGGCGCCGACGGTCGCGGGTGACTGGATCTACTTCTCGGGCGGACGAGAGCCCTGGCGCAGCGACGCGACGGCGGCGGGCACCAACCCGATCGAGGTCATCGGGCCGCCCAGCGGAGGGGGTGCGCTCGAGCTGACCGACCTCAACGGCTCCGCCCTCTTCGCGACCCAGTACTCCGGCGCGTGGCACAGTGGTGGGACCCCGGCGACGACGTTCCCGATCACGCCTCCCGTGCCGTCGTCGGGTTTCGGCCTGCTCGGCGGCCGGGCGTACTTCTCGACTCCCTCCCTCATCGAGGGTGGGTTCAGCCTGCTCTGGCGCACCAACGAGGCGGGCACCGTGGCCGAGCAGGTGGGCGCCCTGGCCGGCTTCCAGATGACGTCGATGACGACCGTCGGGGATCGCCTGTTCTTCGTTCTCAATGACCTGGGGCACGGCCGGGAGCTCTGGCAGACGGACGGCACGCCGGCGGGGACGGGACTGGTGCGCGACATCCGGCCGGGAAGCGCGTCTTCGCAGCCGACCGACCTGAGGGCGGTCGGCAACCTGCTGCTCTTCTTCGCGGACGACGGCGCCAGCGGCCTGGAGCTGTGGCGGAGCGACGGGACGGAAGCCGGGACGACGCTGGTGCGCGACGTGAACCCCGGTCCGTCGAGCTCCGTTCCGCTGGAGATGACCGTCCTCGGTACCCTGGCGCTCTTCTCCGCGCTCGACGGGTCGACCGGCCGCGAGCTGTGGCGCAGCGACGGAACGACCGCGGGCACAGTGCTGGTCAAGGACATCCATCCCTCGTCGTGGTCGTCGCCGTCCTCGCTGACGGTCGTGGAGGATCTGGTGTTCTTCAAGGCCTACGAGCCGATCTCGGGGCTCGAGCTCTGGCGCACCGACGGCACCGAGGCCGGGACGCAGCTCGTGGCGGACCTCCTGCCTGGTGCGTACACGCTTCCCTGGCCCGAGCCGATGGGCGCGTTCGGCACACGCCTGATCTTCTCGGCCGAGGACGGCTTCCACGGCCGCGAGCTGTGGGCCACCGACGGTACCGTGGCGGGCACGTCCATGCTGAAGGACGTCGAACCGGGTCCCGACTCGAGCCTCTTCCTGAACGACTTCGGGACGGCCTACGAGGGGTTCTTCTTCTTCCGCGCTTACACGGGCGCGACCGGCTACGAGCTGTGGCGGAGCGACGGCACCGCCGCGGGGACGCAGCTGGTGCAGGAGGTCGACCCGGGCCCCGGATCGAGCGGCCTCCTGCCCCCGTTGGTGGGGGCCGGCAATCACCTGTTCTTCAACGCTTCCGATCCCGTCTTCGGTTCGCAGCTGTGGGCGGCACGCATCCGCCCGGATCTCTCGGCCACGGCGACGCTCGCGGAGGGCGATGCGGGCCCGGTACCGGCGGCGATCACGGTGACGGCAGCGCCCGCGCTGGTGCCGGACCTCGTCGCGACGTACTCGACGCGGCCGGGCACCGCGACGGAAGGGGTCGACTACCTCGCGGCAGCGGGAAGCCTGACCTTCTCCGCCGGAGCCACGAGCCGCGACGTGTCGCTGACCGTCGTCGGCGACCTGCTGGACGAGCCGAACGAGACGCTCTTCCTCGACTTCGTGGTCCCTCTGGGTCCGCCCACGAGCAGCGCCGTGACGTTGATCGACGACGACCCGGAGCCGCGGCTGGCCGCCCACGACGTCACGGTGGTGGAGGGCGACGCGGGCACGGTCCTCGCCTCCTTCACGGCCACGCTCTCCGAGCCGAGCGGCCGCGAGGTGAAGGCCCATTTCTCCACGCACGACTTCACGGCGATCGCGCCGTCCGACTACCTGAGCGCCAGCGGCACCCTCACCTTCGCTCCGGGCGAGACGAGTCGCGGCTTCGAGGTGGTCGTGAACGGCGACACGACGGACGAGCCCGACGAGCGCTTCCGTGTGTCGCTCTTTGGCGAGTTCGCCGAGGTCCCGGACCCCAGCCTCGACGTGATGATCCGGGACGACGACGGCGTCGCCATCAGCGTATCCGAGCTGCTGCACGGCCAGGACCGGCGGGACGACCTGTCGGGCCCGCTGGCCAGCGACCTCTTCGTTCTGGAGCGCCCCCCGTACAGCTCGTTCGAGGTGCTGCTCGACGGAGCGTCCGGCGACGTCGGCGTGGGACAGGGCCCTTCGCTGGAGCGGTTGGGAGTGTCGGGCACGTTCGTCCTCCAGTCGTCGTCCCCCGTGGGCACCGGGCCCGCCCGCAGCCTGCGGATCATGAACAGCTCGTTCCTCCCCGCGGTGGACTACGTGCGCGTGCGGAGCCAGGGATGCACGACGGACTGCGGAGCGGACGACATGTACGCCCTGAGGGTCCGGGAGACCACGGTCTCGGTCCCGCGCGTCAACAACACCGGCTCGCAGGTCACCTACCTGCTGCTGCGCAACACCGGCACGCAGGACGTCGGGGGCTGGATCGTGTTCTGGCGGGCCGACGGGTCGTTCGCGGGCCAGCAGTTCTTCAGCCTGTCGCCCGCGCGCATGGTCGTGCTCGACGCGTCGATCACCGTGTCGTCGTTCAGCGGGTCGGCCACGATCGTGCACACCGGAGGCTACGGCCAGCTCACGGGGAAGGCGGTGTCGGTGGACGCCGCCGCCGGCTTCAGCTTCGACACGCCGTTCGTCTGGAGGAGTCGCTAGCCGCGAGGGCGCGCCCTACTTGGCCGCGCGCGCCCGCGCCACCCAGGCCTCGACGTCCTCCAGCTTGCGCGGGATTCCGTTCCCGAAAGCCCGCTACGCTAGCACGCCCGGGGTCACTGGCCCGAGGCCCGCGCCTTCAGCCTGGCGTACTCGGCCTCGGTGTCCTTCACGTACGGGTGATCGAGCCCGTAGTGGTTGCGGAACGTGGCCAGGGCGCGCTCGTAGAGGGCGCGCGCGTCGGCGGTGCGGCCCAGCTCCCGGTAGACGTTGGCCAGGCCCGCGTCGCTGAACGCCAGGTAGGGGTGGCCGGGCGGGAACGTCTTCGCCCAGATCTCGCGCCCCCTGGTGTACTGCGCCTCGGCCGCCTTCAGGTCGCCGCGCTGGAAGGCCAGGTCGCCCAGGTTGTGCTCGCTGACGCCGATCTCGGGGTGGCCGGCCTCCAGCGCGTTGCGCTTGATGGCGAGGGCGCGCCGGTGCATCGCCTCGGCCAGGTCGAACCGCTTCTGCTTCGTGTAGACGTTGGCCAGGTTGCTCAGGCTCTGGGAGAGGAAGTAGTGGTCGGGGCCGTCGACCTTCTCCTTGATGGCGAGGCTGCGCTCGTGAACCCGGGCCGCGTCGTCCAGCCGGCCCATCTCGTGGTAGAGGTTCCCGAGATTGTTGAGCGTCGCCGCCAGGTCGGAGGAGTCGGGCACCGCCTGCTCCCGGATGGCGACGGCCTCCAGCAGCAGCCGCTCCGCCTCGGCGAAGCGGTTGCGGTCGGACTCGACGTTGGCCAGCGCCATGAGGGCCCGGGCCCGCTCCAGCGTCTGGCCGCTCTTCTCGAGGATGCGGAGGGCCTCCCGCAGCGGGGCCTCCGCGTCGGCGGAGCGGCCCGCCAGGCGGTCGAGCGTCGCCAGCCGCTGCAGCGTCTCGGCCACCGCGGGATCGTCGGGACCGAGGAGCCGGCGCCGCGTCTCCAGGGCCTCGACCAGCAGCGGGCGGCCCGGCTCGTAGAGGCCCATCGAGCGATAGACGTCCCCGATGGTGTCGAGCAGCCGGGCGCGCACCAGCGGCTGGTCCTTGAGTTCCTCGCGGATGCGCGCGGCGCCCCGGTCGAGCAGCTCGCGGGCCGAGACCTCGCTGGGCTTGCGCGAGCCGGCCTGCGAGACCCGGAAGAGGCTGGCCATGAAGTCGGCCACCTGACGAGCGGCCGCGGCTTCCTGGCTGGCGCGCGCGGCTTCGCGGTTGGCGCGGGCGGCCTCGCGGCTGCGCAGGACGATCCCCCCCGCCAGGGCCAGCACGGCCAGCGCCGCCGCGGCTACCGCCGCCTTGTGCCGTCGCACGAACTTGGACGCGCGGTCGAGCTGGCTGGGCGGCGACGCCGTCACCGGCTGATCGTCCAGCAGCCGCCGCAGGTCGGCGGACAGCTCCACGGCCGAGCCATAGCGCTGGGAGCGGTCGCGGGCCACCGCCTTGAGCACGATCCAGTCGAGGTCCCGGCGCAGCAGCCGGCGGTGCGTCGCGGGATCGGTGCCGCGCAGCCGGGCGGCCGCCGCGCGCTCGCCTTCGGCCATGGCGTCGAGGGCCACGCTGGGCCGGGGCGGCTCCCCGGTCAGGACGCGGCCGATGAGCTGCGCCGTGTCCTCGCCCGTGAAGGGGAGCCGGCCCACCAGCAGCTCGAACAGGATCACGCCCAGCGCGTACACGTCCGTGCGCGTGTCGACGTCGATCCCGCGCGCGCCGCCGTCGATGGCCTCGGGGCTCAGGTACTGCAGCGTGCCGACGATGCCCCAGTCGACGGTCCCCTGCGTGTCGCCGGAGAGCGGCTGGTCGAGGCCCTTGGCCAGGCCGAAGTCGATGATCTTGGGCACCGCGCGCCCCTCCAGCTCGGTGACCAGCACGTTCGAGGGCTTGAGGTCGCGGTGGATGATGGCCTTCTGGTGCGCGTGGCGGACGCCCTCGCATACGTCGATCATCAGCTCCAGGCGCCGGCGCACGGGCAGGTCGCGGGCGTCGCACCACTTCGTGATGGACTGTCCGGGGACGTACTCCATCGCGATGTACGGGCGGCCGTCGTCGGTGGTGCCCGCGTCGTACACGCGCGCCACGTTGGGGTGCGTGAGCAGGGCCATCGCCTGCGCCTCGGCCTGGAAGCGCTTGATCAGCCGGCGGTCGTAGAGGCCGCCGCGGATGAGCTTGATGGCCACCTGGCGGCGGATCGGCTCGCGCTGCTCGGCCAGGTAGACGGCGCCCATGCCGCCGCTGCCCAGCGCGCTCAGGATGTGGAAGGGGCCGATGCGGCGGTACTCGCCGTCGATCGGCGGGAGCGTCCTGCCGTCGCGCCCGACCGTGTCCGGCTCGGTGTCGTCGTCGACGGGCTCGCGCATGGCCAGGCCGTTTCTCGACCTCCGCGCGAATTGTCGGCGGTTCGGGGCGGAAACGCTAGTGGGGCGCGGGCACGCCCATGCACTTGGCGCAGACGTCGAGCAGCCGGCCCTCGAGCATGTCGCGCTTGCGCTGCTTCAGGATGTCGCCCGTCCACACCGACTCGATCGACTGGGCGAAGACGTTCGCGGTCTTGGTGCGCCCCTCGTAGTCCGTGCAGCAGGTGGTCACGTCTCCGTTCCACTGGATGACGAACTGGTCGTACGGCGCCGGGCAGTAGGTGGAGGGCGGAGGCGCGTCGGCGCCGTGGCCGGTGTCGATCACGTTGCCCCAGGAGTGGCAGCGCTTCCAGATGAGGTGTACCCCGGGCAGCAGCTGGTAGCGGCTGCCGTTCTCGTCCTGGTCCAGGACGTGGCGCTCCTGGATCGCGTCCCAGTCGTGGGCGCCCGGGGGCAGGCCGTACTTCCGCTCCAGCTCCTGCGCGAAGCCGATCCAGTCGCGCAGGAAGGCGAGGGCCTGCTCGTCCTCGCTCACGATCGCGTAGCCCTCCGCGTACTTGGTGTTCATGATGTCGATCTCGAGGCTCGTCCGGGCCCCGGTCGCCACCTTGCGCTCGACGGCCAGGCGCACCTTCTCGCGGTAGTCGTCGAAGGCCAGGCGGGGCGCCTTGCGCGTCTTGAAGCTGGTGGGGTCGGGCGTCTGGTAGGAGAGGATCAGGTTGGTGAGCCCCGCCGCGTAGAGCCCGTCGATGTTCTCGCGGGTGATGAGGCCGCAGTTGGTGTTGAGCTCGATGCCGACGCCCAGTTCCTCCCCCCGCCGCACGATCTCGACCAGGTCGGGATGGAGGAAGGGCTCGCCCATCTGGTGCAGCTTCACCGGGTAGAGCGGGCCCAGCCACGGCTTCTTGGCCGCGATCTCCTGCAGCAGCCGGAACGCCTTCTCCTTCTTCATGAAGCCGCGGCGGCGGCCCATGATGTCGTCCGGGCACCAGGTGCACTTGAAGTTGCAGGCGTTCGTGATCTCGATGAACAGGTAGTTGATGGGGTAGAAGCGCCCGGGCAGCTTCTTGAGGTCCGGCAGCGGCGCCACGTGCGGGAAGGCCGCCGGGTCCTCGGGCGGCCGCAGGGCCACGTCCACGCGGGCGATGCGCACGTCCTGGCGGAACTCCACGCGGAACGAAGCGCCCTGGTTCTGCGTGCGCGTGGGATCGAAGTCGGGCAGCGGGAAGAGCGCCCGGCGGAACTTCGAGAGGCCCGCGGCGTCGCCGTCCCAGCGCTGCTCCGCCGCCTTGTACAGCCCATCCACCTCGGCGTCCCGGTCGGTCGACGCGTACTGCACCCGGAAGGGCGCGAAGCGGTCGCCGAAGTACTCGATCTCGAGCCACAGCCCCGCCTGTGCGCGCGCGCGCAGCTCCGCGGGCAGCACGAAGTACACGTAGTGCGACGCCTCGTCGGGCGTCAGGCAGTGGCGCCCCTGGACCGTCTCCACCCGCCAGACCCCGTCTCCGCCGCTGGGGACGATCACGTCGCCGCTCGGCCCATCGGGCCCCACCGTCAGCCGTGCCCCGTCCGGAGCCGGGTGGAGGATCCGCCCCAGCGCGCTGCCGAGCCGCTGCAGCGCGCTCACGAGCCGGCCTCGGCGCCGACGCGGAGCGTCGACGCGATCAGGTCGGACCAGCGGGTCACGCGCGGGAAGACGTCCTCGCGTGCCTCGAAGGCCAGGCCGTAGGCGCGGCCGTTGGCGGTGCGGTAGAAGCGCTTGCTGCGCGACGCGGCGAGGGAGGTCTCGAACTGCAGGACGTCCAGCATCCCGTCCCGCCAATCCTGGTGGTCGACCAGCTGGTAGGCGTCGCCCATCTTCTTGAGGCTGCGCTCGCGGAAGGCCGAGACGGTGCCGTCGGCGGGCGCCGGCTCGACGGTGAGGGTGAGCGAGGCGTGGACGGTCTGGCCGTCCTTGTCGACCGCAAGAGGCGGGCTCATGTACTGCGTGACGTAGGTGCCGCCGCCCGAGAAGGTCCGCCCGCTGCGCCAGGACTCCGGCACGCGGAGGGCGAACGCCCACTCCGGGTTGCGACGATCCGGATAGGCCTGGGCGCTCTCGACCGCGAGGCTGGTCTCCATCCCGTCCAGTTCGCCCAGGCGCTCCGCGAAGGCGGCGGCCTCGCCCTGCGCATGCAGTCCGAACACGCGGCCGTCCTCCACCAGCAGCAGCAGCGAGTGCCGCGTCTTCCCGTCCGGCGACCCGGCCCGGACGCGCCGGCCGCGGGCGTTCCCGCGCCTCTCGTCCCTGCTCTCCTGGACCTGCGCGGCGCCCAGGACGCGCTTCACGTGCTCCTCCAGGCCGATCTCCAGGCGCGTGGCCACCAGCGTCGCGGTCACGGGGCTGCGCTGCGGTCCGGACGGCTGCGACTCGAAGTAGCGGTAGCGCACGCCCTCCTGCTCGGCCAGGCGCGCCGTCCAGGAGGCGGGATGCCGCAGCGTGAGGGCCGGCTCGGCGTGGAAATACGTCACGAGCGGAGGCTCGCTGCGGTGGCAGGCGCCGAGCGCTGCGGACGCGGCGACCACGGCCGCGGCCAGACGCGACCCCGCATCATTCGAGGCGGTAATTGGGCGCTTCCTTCGTGATGATCACGTCGTGCACGTGGCTCTCCTTGAGCCCGGCGCTGGAGATGCGCACGAAGCGGGACTTCGCCTTCAGGTCCTTGATCGACGCCGTGCCGCAGTAGCCCATGCCGGCACGCAGGCCGCCCACCAGCTGCTGCACCATCGCGGAGAGCGAGCCCTTGTAGGGCACCATGCCCTCGATGCCCTCGGGCACCAGCTTGGTGGCGTTGCCCTCGAACTCCTGGAAGTAGCGGTCCTTCGAGCCCTCCTTCATGGCGCCGATCGAGCCCATGCCGCGGTAGCTCTTGAAGGATCGGCCCTGGCGCAGGATGAGCTCGCCGGGGCTCTCGTCGGTGCCGGCGAACAGCGACCCGATCATCACGCACGAGGCGCCCGCCGCGATGGCCTTCACGATGTCGCCGGAGAACTTGATGCCGCCGTCCGCGATCACGGGCGTGCCCGACTTGGCGGCCGCGCGCTGCGCCTCGGCCACCGCGGTGATCTGGGGCATGCCGGCGCCCGAGACCACGCGCGTGGTGCAGATCGAGCCTGGGCCCATGCCGACCTTCACCGCAGCCACGCCGGCCGCCACCAGGTCGGCGGCGCCGTCGAAGGTGCCGACGTTGCCCGCGATGACCTCCAGCTCGTCGCCGAACTTCTCCTTGATGGCCGCGACCGTCTCCAGCACCTTCCTCGTATGGCCGTGCGCGGTGTCCACCGCGACCACGTCCACCTTGGCCTCCACCAGCGCGGCCACGCGGTCCAGCACGTCGGCCGACACGCCCACGGCCGCGCCCACGCGCAGCCGGCCCAGGGAGTCCTTGCAGGCGTTCGGGTACTTGATCTGCTTCTGGATGTCCTTGACCGTGATCAGGCCCTTCAGGTTGTAGTCGCGGTCCACCACCAGCAGCTTCTCCACCTTGTGGTGGTGGAGGATCTCCTTGGCCTGCTCCAGCGTGGTGCCCACCGGGACCGTGATCAGGTCGTCCTTGGTCATCAGCTCCTGGACCTGCAGGTGGGTGCGGGTCTCGAAGCGCAGGTCCCGGTTGGTCAGGATGCCCACCAGCCGCGTCCCGCTGGTGACCGGCACGCCGCTGATGCGGTACTTCGCCATCACCTCGAGCGCGTCCGCCACGCGGGCGGTGGGGGGGACCGTCACCGGGTCCACGATCATGCCGGACTCGGAGCGCTTGACCTTGTCCACCTCGGCCGCCTGCGCCTCCACCGGCATGTTCTTGTGGATGAAGCCCAGGCCGCCCTCCTGCGCCATGGCGATGGCGAGCGGCGCCTCCGTCACGGTGTCCATGGCGGCGGAGACGATCGGGACCTTGAGCGCGATGCGCTTCGTGAGCTGCGTGCTCACGTCCACCTCGGAGGGCAGCACCTCCGACTTCTGGGGGACCAGCAGGACGTCGTCGAAGGTCAGCGCTTCCGGCAGCTTGTCTTCAAGCATCCCGACTCCCGTTCAGTTCGTACCATGGCACTTCTTGTACTTCTTGCCGCTGCCGCAGGGGCAGGGATCGTTGCGGCCGACCTTCCTGCCCTCGCGCTTGATCGTCTGCACCTCGTCGCTGCCGCCCTTGGCCTCCTTCGGCTCCGCCTTGGCGAACGCCGACGGCGCCTCGGTGGGGTCGTTGAAGGTCAGGTTGCGGGGGAGCGGCCGGGCGCCGGCCAGCCCCAGGCCACCCCCGCCCGCGGCCGCGCGCGGCAGGGGCGCCGCCGGCTCGCGCGCCGCCAGCGGAGGCGGAGCCGCACCTCCGCCGAGCCGCCTTCCGCGGCCGGATGTCACCGGCTGCGCGCCGCCGTCTCCACCTTCGCCCTGGCCGCCGCCTTCGTCGCCACCGCTCGGCACGGGCTGGTACAGGAAGACCCAGCGCAGGACCTCCTCGTCGATGCGGTCCATCAGCGCCTGGAACATGCTGAAGGACTCCTTCTTGTACTCGACGAGCGGGTCCCGCTGGCCGTAGCCGCGCAGCCCGATGCCCTCCTTGAGGTGATCGAGGCTGTAGAGGTGGTCCTTCCACTGCGCATCGACGATCTGCAGCATGATCATGCGCTGGTGGAACTGCATCAGCTCGGGCCCGATCGCCCGCTCCTTGTCGGAGTAGCGGTCGTTCAGCAGCCGCTCGAACGTCTCCGTCATCTCGCCCCGGCCCATGCGCTTCAGGTCCGACAGCGGCACCTCGAGCCCGAACGTCTCCTTGAGGGCGCCCTGCAGGCCCTCCAGGTTCCATTCGTTCACGTCCTCCTTCTCGGAGGCGTAGCTGTCGAGGTACCACTCGACCACCTCGCCCATCAGCTTCTGGAGGTACTCGCGTGACTCCTTGCCCTCCAGCACCATGCGGCGCATGTCGTAGACCGCCTTGCGCTGCTTGTTCATCACGTCGTCGTACTCGAGCAGGTGCTTGCGTACGGCGAAGTTCTGCGCCTCCACCTGGCGCTGCGCGCGCTCGATCGACTTCGTGACCATGCCGTGCTCGATGGGCACGCCCTCCTCCATGCCCAGCCGCAGCATCAGGCCGCTGATGCGGTCGGAGCCGAAGATGCGCATGAGGTCGTCTTCCAGCGAGAGGTAGAAGCGGGAGGAGCCGGGGTCGCCCTGGCGGCCGGCGCGTCCGCGCAGCTGGTTGTCGATGCGCCGCGCCTCGTGCCGCTCGGTGGCCAGGATGTGCAC